>DCWG01000111.1:11826-15568 GCA_002327525.1 Gammaproteobacteria bacterium UBA2168
AACCGGCGAGCCGTTAAGATGCGCCGCGCCGCGCACGTTTTCAAGTCGCCTAGAGGCCCGGCGGTGAAGGTCTGTTAGCGTGAATCAGCCGCTTTGCCGATCCGGCAATCTCGCCCGGGTGGTGGCCGGTATTGGTCGGGATGCAGAGGCAGTTGCCGCCGTCGCGGCTTTCGCTCCACGGTAGAATCGAGACGATCTCTTCCTCCGCCGTACGCTGCAACGCCTGGGCGGGTGTGGTTACGGCCCGGTCAGCGTCCGGCGACCTGCTTGATGAATCGATCCAGCGTTTCGACCTTCTGGCGGTGAGCGCCGAGCGTGAAGTCAGGCACGATGAGTTCGTCTACACCGGCATCCTCATACTCCTGAACGATGTCCGAGATCTCATCCACTGTCCCGATCAGAGCAGGCTGTTGCAGATCGGCATTGCGCATTTGCTCTAGAAAAGCATTGTCCTCACTCATGAACAACAGCGCCACTGCCGTGCGGTGAATCTCAGATGGATCTCGGCCGATGTCCGCGCAATGTGCGTCCAGCACTTCCATTTTCTGCCGGAGTATTGCGACGTCTCCCCACACGTTCCATTCGTTCGCATACTTGGCCGTGATGCGCAGCGTGCGTTTCTCCCCACCTCCGCCGATCAGCAGGGGAAGCGGGTGCTGTACGGGCTTGGGCTCAAGAGAAGCATCCTCCAGGTGGTAGTGCTTACCGGCAAAGTCGGTTTTGGTTTCGGTGAACAGCGATCTGATCACCTGGCAGGCCTCGTCCAGGTGGTCGAGTCGTTCGCTCACGGTGTAGAAAGGGATGCCGTACTGATGGTGTTCGTTTTCCTGCCAGCCGCTGCCAAGACCCAGCACGACGCGTCCGCCGGTGATGTGATCGAGCGTTGCCGCCATCTTGGCGAGCACGGCTGGATGACGGTACGTGTTGCCCGTTACCAGCGTGCCGAGGCGCAGCCTCGGAACGCTGGCGCCCATGGCGGCCAGCGTGATCCATGCCTCCGGCCAGGGGGCGCTTGTGTCCGGTGCATTGGGCATGAAGTGGTCCGCATACCAGATACCGTCCCAGCCGGTGCCTTCCACGTGTTTGGCCAGATCCAGGGCTTCCGCGTAAGGCTGCGCTGGATTGGGCCAGAAGCTGAATTTCATCGTGCGTCGTCCATATTCCTCCCAGGGAAGCACCAATTATTCGCTTATCCCGGCGGCTATGGCAAACTGCTGGTGGTAAATTCTGTAGGAAGGGCTCGCTGAGGGGGGAATGCGTGCCGACTTTGCGAACCGAGAGGCTCGTTCTGCGGCCTATTGCCAGGTGTGATGAGGCTGCGCTGCATCGATTCTGGATCACTCCGGAAGTGCGCCGTTATCTCTGGGACAATCGCATTCTGTCCCGTGAAAACGTCCAGGAGATCATTCGCAACAGCCAGGCGTATTTCGACAACTCGGGATCGGGTTTCTTTGCCATCGAAACCGTTGCACAACCGGGCAGATTGGCCGGGTTCTGTGGTCACCGGGCCTTCGAAGGCGGCGACCACGTGGAATTACTGTACGGCATCCTGCCAGAATTCTGGGGTGAGGGGCTGATGACTGAGGCGACCACCGAAGTGCTGCGATTCGGCTTCGAAGACTGCAGCTTCGAACGCATCATCGCTGCCACCGACACCCCTAATCAACGCTCGGTGAACGTGATGCAGCGCCTCGGCATGGTCTTCATGGTCCGTCGGGAATGGCATGGTCTCGATACAGTCTTCTATGAGCTCGACAAGCCCGGGTTTCTGCGACGACCATGAAAGCATGCCTGCTGCGTATCGATTTCTACCTCGGTGGCTGTCGTTCTCTGAAGGAGAAGCGCCAGCGGTTAAAGGGGATCCGTGAGCGCTACGGCAAAACCACCAGCATCGCGGTGTGCGAAAGTGGCCATCAGGATACTCATACGCGTTCGCAGTGGTCGTTCATCGCCAGTGCCGCCGATTCGGGTGTGGTGGAGAGCACGCTCATGGAACTGGAGCGTGCCGTACAGCTGTCGGTGGATGCGGAACTCATCGATGTTCAGCGCGAGTGGCTGGTTTGAGATAGCATTCGCCAAATGGCTTCGCTGTTACTGATCATCATCGTCGCCGCGGCGGCCGTCATGTGGGTGCGTGGCGCCCGCCAGAACCGCCTGAGGTGGTTGGAGAAACTGCACCTGCCAGGGCTATGGCATGGTGACAGCGGTGTGCGTCTGGAACTGGGCGGCACGCTCGAGGGCGGGCCGTATCGTCTGTTGGTAGAAGGTCGCGAAGAGCGTGGCGCCTGGTCGCTGCACGGGCATGATCTGATGCTGCATGGCGAGGGCGAGTCGGGTCCCCGGCGCTACGATTTGCGTTTTTTCGATGCAGGTAAGATCGGACTGCACGGTCAGGCGCTCGACCGCGAGATTCTCAATCGGGCGGGGGACAATATAGTGCCGTTAAGGCGTACCCACTAGCGGGTATCGGCAGAGCGCCTTCCAGGCGTATCTGGATTGCGGCGCGGATTGATGTCGTCCGCAACACGTTCTGAATGGCGACGATCCTCGGTAGCGACGCGTCGGCTCTCAGGACCCTTGCGGCGCTCTTCTTGCGTGTCTTTCGGCAGAATGTGGGCCATGTCGAAGGTGCGCCCGGATATGCAAATGAGCGAACCGAAAAGTATAGCATTCCGGGGTAGGGATATCGCCCGCATGGCTGGCCCGAAGTGAAGTAATCGAACGGAATATCCATGGACAAGAACACGGCATCGCTGGTGGAACAGACATCGGAGTTAGCACGCAGGCTGCTGCGTTGGGTCCCGGATTTTCGAGATATGGATTGGGCCGAGCATCCGGCGGCTGTATGGCGTGGCGGGCCCTTCGGCGCTTCGTTTGCGGCGCACGTCGACCTCGATGCCATCGAGATGGAAGACCTGCTGGAGATCGACGATCAGAAGCGGCAGATAGATGCCAATACGCGGCAGTTTCTTGCCGGCTATCCGGCCAACAACGTGCTCCTCTGGGGGGCGCGCGGTACCGGCAAATCCTCGCTGATCCATGCCTTGCTCAACCGTTACGCACAACAGGGCTTGCGCCTGGTGGAGGTGGACAAGACCCATCTCGCGGCGCTGCCGGAGATTGCCCACGCACTGCGGGAGCAGCCCTACCGGTTCGTGTTGTTTTGCGACGATTTGTCGTTCGAAGTTGACGATGCCTCCTACAAGGTGTTGAAAAGTGCGCTGGAGGGTTCGGTATTTCGCTCTGCCGGTAACGTCGCCATCTATGCGACCTCCAATCGACGCCATCTGCTGCCGGAATACATGTCCGACAATGAGTCAGCGCGCATGGTGGATGGCGAACTGCATCAGTCGGAAGCCGTGGAGGAGAAGATCTCGCTGTCCGACCGCTTCGGCTTATGGTTGAGTTTTTATCCATTCCGGCAGGATGCCTATCTCGCCGTGGTACGGCACTGGGTCGATTCGATGGCGGCGGAGCAGGGCATTGATGTCGAATGGGACCAGACACTGGAGAAGGCGTGCCTTCGCTGGGCGCTCGCGCGAGGTGTTCGCAGCGGCCGCACCGCCCAGCATTTCGCCAGGCACTGGATAGGCCGCACCCTGCTGGAATCCAGCGCTGGTTCTGTTGACGGAACCGGGTAGCACTCATAGAATGCGCCGCTCGCTGACACCGCGTATTCGCGACGCCGGCGATCAGTCCAACGTCCCCTTCGTCTAGAGGCCCAGGACTCCAGGTTTTCATC
>DCWG01000111.1:15906-17146 GCA_002327525.1 Gammaproteobacteria bacterium UBA2168
AACAGGGGTTCGACTCCCCTAGGGGACGCCAATAAAATGGGGATATCGCCCGCGGGGTGGTGCCCCCTTTTTGTTTGCGTTCGTTGGGATATGAGTGGGTTCGCAGCAGAGTGGCCGCAGGCCATTGCGCTGCCCTCGGAGTAGACACTGCCCTAACGGATCAGGGTTTGAGTTTCTGCCATCCCCAGCGAAGTGAGAACAGACCGATCATGGTAATGGCGATGGCCAGGGCAGCCTTCAACACGGCGGCGAGGTCGCCGTGGCTGAGGTAGTGCGCGCCCAAACCGATGCTAACGCAACTGATCACCCAGATGCTGAATCCAACTGTCGTTGTCTTCATCATTGGTTCCGCTCTTGCGCCTTTCGCTCGCGGCGGCGCAGATACCGATTGAGAAACTGTCCAAGTGCCATGCAGATGACGGTGGCGAGAACGATGTTCGCGCGCCCATTCAGAAATACCAGACCCAGCACGGTCCCGGCCACCGCGCCGGTCAGCATGAACAGGAGTTGGCGCGAATCGCCGATGATGGTCTCACGGGTTTGCTTGTCCACGGTTTGCTGCGTCGTTTGCATCTCGAATTCGTGTCGTTCGGGAGTGGGCGCCTGTCGGCGCCCACCGCTGGGAGTTCCTACTGGTTATGAATTTGCTTCAGCTTCGGTTCCAGGTAGTGCTCGGCGACCTGGTAACTCGACAGAATCAGCCCGGCTGAGCTGAGCGCCCAACCGGCGAGACCGGTAGCGCTCAGCTTGCTGGCGATCGCGATACCAATACCGACGATGGGCAGTACGCCGCCGGTCGTTGCCTCGATTTCGTTTGCAGTGAGTTCTCGCATGATGCATCTCCGAAAGGTATGTGGAAGGACACACTCTCTGGGTATAGCTGAGCGGTCAATGCCGTGGCGCCGATTTCAACCACTTTTCCAGACTGTGATATCTCGATGATGTCGTGTGCCCGCAACGGGCGCACGGATGTGCGATGTTCCGTCGCATTACGCGCACGCCAGGTCGGGCTTTTATCCGTCGATCAGGCCATACTGCGCGGCTTTACATCGACAGCGTTGCATGCAGCCTCTGCACTTCTACCTTCTCAGCACGGGCTCCTGGTTCATGGCCTTCGGCATCCAGGGCGTGATGTTTGCGTGGTTGGTGACCATGGTATTGAAGGAGAGCCCGGAGATGGTGGGGGTGGCGCAGATGACGCTGCTGCTGCCCGGTATGTTGTTGATGCTGCTGGGTGGCA
>DCWG01000131.1 GCA_002327525.1 Gammaproteobacteria bacterium UBA2168
CATCACCTGGAAATACCCGAGCGTCGTGCTGCGCGGTGAGGGCAGTGTCGGCCAGTTCTACTCCGTGGCGCTCACCAACAACCACCAACAAGCCGACACCGGCACCAAGATGATCCACCTGGGACGCAACACCAAGAGCACGATCATCTCGAAAGGCATCAGCGCCGGTTACAGCGAGAACAGCTACCGGGGTCTGGTGCGCACGTCGCCCACGGCAGCGAATGCGCGCAACTACACTCAGTGCGATTCACTGCTAATCGGCGAGCACAGCGGCGCCCACACCTTTCCCTACATCGAGAACAAGTGTGCCACCTCCACCGTCGAGCACGAAGCCAGCGCCTCAAAGGTCAGCGAGGAGCAGCTGTTTCTCTGCGAACAACGCGGCATAGATGCCGAGAAAGCGGTGAGTATGATCGTCAACGGATTCTGCAAGGAGGTGTTCCGCGAACTGCCAATGGAGTTTGCGGTGGAGGCTGGCAAGCTGCTTGAGGTCAGCCTCGAAGGGGCAGTGGGATGACGTTGCTCGCCATCGACAACCTGCATGTCACGGTTCAGGGAAAGCCCATCCTCAAGGGCCTCGATCTCACCATCGAGACGGGTGAGGTGCATGCCATCATGGGGCCCAACGGATCCGGCAAGAGTACGCTCGCCAACGTACTGGCCGGCCGCCCCGGATACGACATCACCGAGGGTTCCGTCGTGTTTCGGGATGCCCCCCTGTCCGAACTGGAGGCGGCCGAACGTGCCCATCGGGGTCTGTTTCTGGCTTTTCAGTATCCCGTCGAGATTCCTGGCGTGAGCAATATGGAATTCCTGAAGGCCGCCAACGACAGCCTGTGCGCCGCCCGCAACGAAGAGCCGGCGGCGGCGGTGGCGTTTATGAAGCGCGTGCGTGCAATCGCTTCGGAACTGGATCTCGATCCCGAGTTTCTGAAGCGCGGCGTCAACGAGGGATTTAGTGGCGGAGAAAAGAAGCGCAACGAAATTCTCCAGTTGCTTCTACTGCAACCCACGCTGGCGGTATTGGACGAAACCGATTCTGGGCTCGACATCGACGCCTTACAGACGGTCTCTGAAGGAGTGAATCGCTTTCGCGGCGCGCACAACGCCATCCTGTTGATCACACACTACCAGCGACTGCTCGACCACATCGTACCGGACCACGTGCACGTGCTGAGCGACGGTCGTATCGCGCGTTCCGGCGACAGGCACCTGGCCGAAAAACTCGAAGCAGAGGGTTACGCGTGGCTGGCGCAAGGGTAACGACGGAACTCGAACACGACGCCCCCGACTGGGTAGATGCGCAAGGGTTGGCAGAGCTGACCAGCGCCCGACTGGCGTCCCACAGAAGTGCGGAGTTGTGGAAATACTCCTCCCTGCCACGCGCGAGCGCGGCTCTCGCGGCTACGCCTTACGGCGATGCAATATCGATCTCAGCGGCGGACGAGCTCACGGCGACGCGTTTCTCACAACTTACGCATAACGCGCGGGCGCAGGTTCGCAGTTGCGTTCGCGATGCCATCGATCAGGCGCGCTACCCGCTGTCAGCCATCGTGGCGCTCAAAGCCGGTGACGGGTGGTTGCTCGAAACCCCACGTGATGTCAATAGCCGTGTACATATCGAACACAGCAAGGGCGCTGGCATCGTCATCCTGCGAATCGCGGACAACGCAAGTGTCAACCTGCTGGAGGAGATCACCCTGGGCGACGCTGGGGGTTGCCTGCTGTTGATCGCGCTGGGACGAAATGCTCACCTGCGCCACACTCGGGTGAGTCGCGGCGCTGCGCCATGTGCCTGGCAACTGACCCACGTAACCGCTGCCGATAGCGCGACATATGAGCTTTGTGCGTCATCGCTGGGCAGTACGCTCGAGCGCTTCGACTGCCACGTCCAACTGGCGGGCGCAGGTGCGAGCGCGAGGTTATCCGGTGCGGCACTGGTGGATGACAAAACCCACCTCGACCAGCAACTGGTAATCGAGCATGCGCATCCGCATACCGAGAGTACCACTCGATTTCATACGCTGTTGCGCGGCAAAGCGCGCAGCACGTTCAATGGCCGTATACACATCCATCCGGGTGCCCACGGCGCAGCGGCATCACTCACCAATCGAAATCTCGCGCTGGACGAGGGTGCGGAGGTCAACACCAAACCCGAGCTCGAGATCTACAACGACGATGTGAGGTGTTCACATGGCGCCACCGTTGGCAGTTTGGATGACGAGGCCATCTTCTACCTGCTCTCTCGAGGAATCGACCAGGAGCGTGCGAGACAGCTGCTGTGCGAGGCATTTCTTTCCGAGTGTCTCGAAGAATCCGGCTCGGATACGGCACGTGACTCGTTGATGGAGGTGCTTCGTCGTGCATGACATACGCGCCGACTTCCCGATCCTGGCACGAGATGCCCATGCGAGTCCGCTGGTTTACCTCGACAACGCCGCCACCACACAGAAACCGGTGGCGGTGATCGAGGCTGTCAACGACTACTACCGCCGCTACAACGCCAACGTGCACCGGGCGGCACACGCGCTGGCGGAAGAAGCCACCGAAGCGATGGAAATGGCTCGCGCCAAGGTGGCCGCGTTCATCGATGCTGCGTCCACACGTGAGATCATCTTCACGCGGGGCACGACGGAATCCATCAACCTGGTAGCGGCATGCTTCGGGATCAAATCAGGCTCGAGGATCCTCATCAGCGAGATGGAGCATCACTCCAACATCGTACCCTGGCAGATGCTCGCCGAACGCACCGGCGCGCAACTGGACGCCATACGCGTAACGACAACCGGCGACCTCGATCTCGAGGATTTTCGCACAAAGCTCGATGAACGCACGGCACTGGTCGCGATTGCACACGTTAGCAACGCTCTGGGAACTCTCAACGATATCGGATCCGTCATCGCCGATACCCACGCAGTAGGTGCGAAAGTGCTCATCGATGGCGCTCAGGCCGTGCTGCACCTTCCCGTATCCGTCAAGGCACTTGATTGCGACTTCTATGCATTTTCTGCGCACAAGATGTTCGGGCCCACGGGTATAGGCGTACTCTACGGAAAAGAGCGGCTGTTGGAGGCCATGCCGCCCTGGCAGGGAGGCGGTGAGATGATCGAGCGCGTAACGCTCGAAGGCACCACCTACAACCGGCTACCGTACAAATTCGAAGCTGGCACACCTCACATCGCTGGCATCATCGGACTTGGCGCCGCGATCGACTATCTGTCGGCCCTGCCCCGCGACCTGCTGGTGGATCGAGAAGAGAAACTCGTACACCTGGCAGTAAATCGTCTGAAACAGATGCCGGGGCTCAGGATGGTCGGAGAACCCAGGCAGCGTATCTCGATCGTATCCTTCGTGCCACTGGATGCACATCCCCACGATGTGGGCATGCTACTCGACCAGCAGGGCATAGCGGTACGAACGGGCCACCACTGTGCGATGCCGCTGATGGAGCGGATGTGTGTGCCCGGTACAGTTCGCGCCAGCTTCAGCCTGTATAATTCGGCTGACGACGTCGATCGCCTGTTGACGGGCGTCGAAAAAGCGCTGTCATTCGTTTGATGCATTGGGACAGCACGTCTGTGGAGAGGGACATGAACCAGACTGATTCGAAGCCGGAACAGCGTCCGAGCAAGCGCGTTGCAGGCACGCTGGAATTCGATCCTGCGCGAATCTCGGTAACTGCCGCCGCTGCGGAACACATCCTGCGCCAGATAGCCCTCTCGGGGCAGCACCACCTGCGCCTGGGAGTGGCGGAGAGCGGTTGTAACGGCTACATGTACACTCTCGACTACATCGACACACCAGCGGTTGAGGACACCGAGTTCGAGGTGGCTGATGAGCTGTCGCTGTTCGTCGCCGAAAGCGACCTGCCCCTGGTGCTGGGCACCGAGGTCGATCTGGTGAAGGAGGGTCTGAACTCGACGCTCAAGTTCAAGAATCCCAACGCCGATAGCATGTGTGGCTGTGGCGAGAGTTTCTCCATGGGTGGCCAGTAAGCACATACGCCCATGGAACGCCGCGTCATCCCCACGCACCGCGACTGTGCGGCCCGCCTTGTTCCTACCGGCGATCCCATCACTATTCCCGGCGGTACCTTCGTTACGCTTACCCAGGATCTCGGTGGTAACTACACCGTCATCGTCAACGGGAACATGGCGCGTGTCGATGGCGCCGATGCGGACGCACTCGGCTTCCCCCGGACGGTGCTCGAATTCGAAGCCCGAACGGACGGACGCGTGGACGAGGAGCAGGTACACGAAGCGCTGTCATCCGTTTTCGATCCCGAAATCCCGGTCAACATCGTCGATCTGGGACTGATCTACGCCACCAGCATTGGTGCCGGCGGAGAAGTGGACGTTACCATGACCCTTACGGCACCCGGTTGCGGCATGGGACCGGTTCTCGTGCACGATGTCGAGCGCCGTGTGTCTCAGGTCCCCAACGTCAGCTCCGTAACCGTGGACCTGGTTTTCGAGCCACCCTGGTCTCGCGACATGATGAGCGAAGAAGCACAGCTGGAGCTCGGGCTGTTCTGATGCGGCTACTGTTCTGATGGATCTGGACGACATTCGCGACAGCTTCGCGTTCTTCGACGACTGGGAGGACAAGTACCGCTTCGTCATCGATCTCGGTAAATCCCTCCCTCACCTCGAAGAAGCCCTGCGCACCGAGGACAACCTGGTGCGCGGCTGTCAAAGTCAGGTTTGGCTGGTATCCGCAACCGTGGGCGATCGCCTGCATCTGCGCATCGACAGCGACGCACACATCGTTCGAGGCCTCATCAGCATCGTGCTCGCGGCCTATCAGGACCGGACACCGGAGGATATTCTCGCGTTCGATATGGAGGAGCTGTTCTCCGATCTTGATCTGCTCACGCACCTGAGTCCCACCCGCGGCAATGGTCTGCGCGCCATGGTCAGTCGTATCAGGGAGACGGCTCGCGCAGCCGCATGAACCGCTGCCAGTCGGCCGCGGTGTCGACGTCCCAGGTGAGCGGTAACAATGCCACACTCAAACCCAGCCTCTGCGCCTGCGAGAGTGTCTGCTCCAGCACTCGCTCGCTCCCCCACCGCACGTCCTCGAATAGTTTCGGGTGCACAGATCGCATGCCGATCAATCCGTAGCCACCATCCTCTGTGGGTGCGACGACCACGTCGTGAGTCTTGAGTGCGGCTGCAGCGGAATCGATGTAGGTGGCATCGATTGCGGGCAGATCAACACCCGTGACGAGTGCGATACGCCGGCGCCGATGCGCATGTGACACAATTTCGCACATGCGCTGCCCCAGATGCCCCTCTCCCTGAAAATGCAACGGCAACTCACAGCTGCGCGCCACTTCCCTGCATCGTCGCGCATCCCCCGTCATCCACAACTCCACCTCAACACTCGAATCCGCGAGTAACGCGAGCTTGTGCTGCAGCAACTGATCGTACGCGTCGAGCGCACCCGCGATTCCGAGATCCTGCACCAGACGCTTCTTTACCTCTCCCGTTACCGGCGCCCGCGCCATCAGGCACACGAACACACCACCGTCAGCCGGATCAACGCTCGTCATGACGATAGTAGCGGCGTGCCAGTTCGTCCGGACTGCCACCAAAGAAATAGCGGATTCGATATGCCCACATCGAGAGGATAGTGCGTAGCACCCCGTCTCGTCTCCAGCGCCGCGCGTCCGTCCCGATCCGCTCGCGGCACCTCACCGGGCGGCTGATCCGCCTCAGGCGTTTGCTCAGCTCCACATCCTCCATCAGCGGCTGACGGGGTACTCCACGGATACTTCGTAACAGATCCCGATGGGCGAAGATGGCCTGATCTCCCGTGCAGATGTGGGTGAGTGCAGAACGCAAGTTCATCGCAGAGCCGACCAGCCAACGCCACCCAAATACCGGGCCGAGGTATCCGGGCGGATCCGCGACGCAGACGTCGAAGCGGCCCCAGGCTGGCGCGCCCGACGCTATGCGTTGCAGCGCATCAAGGTGTCTGGTGTCGATACCGCTATCCGCATGCACGAACCAGATCCATTCTCCACGCGCCGCCCTCCAGCCAATGTCTAGCTGCGCGCCGCGATTGGCGGCCTGGCACACAACCCGCGCGTCATGCCGGTGCGCCACACACAGACTGTCGTCGGTGGAGCCACCATCGACCACCACACATTCGAATCCGCTTGATGCGAGCATCTCCAGCAGCGCGGCCAGTGCCGGTGCATCGTTGAGCACCGGGACGACGACGCTCACGCTCAACTGTGCTCGCGCTCCCACAGCGAATGTGCAAAAACGCCATTGTAACGTTGCAGACACTCCATCGCCTCGAGGATGAGATCCTCGCGAAAGCGACGTCCGACCAATTGCACGCCGGCTGGCCGACCCGCCACCATGCCGGTGGGGAACACGCCGGCCGGCAGGCCGAGGTAGTTGATACCGAAGCTGTAGATCGCGGCCTGGAAGATATCCTTCGTGTGGGCCGCACTGCGTGCGTCCTCGTTCCAGTCGAACAGCGGGCGCATGAGAAACGGCGTGAGGACCAGTGGATACCGATCGAGAAACAGATTCCACTCGCGAGCCAGCGCGGTGCGATCGGCAACCCCTTCCCGATAACCGTGCGCATCGACCAGATCACCCATCTCGTAGTACCAGTCGAAGATCTTGTGGATGGTCTCACTGCCATACTCCCGCGCCACCGCGTCAAGCGTCTCACGAATCTCGTAGACGGCTACGTCCAGCCACCCCGTGGCGGGTTTGTGAACCGGCGGCACCTCCACCTCTTCCACAACGTAACCCGCCTCACGCAGTTGCTCAGCGGTTGTGTCGATGGCAGCAAGAACGTCGGGATGAATGGGATAGCCATGCGACTCTTTCGTCACGGCTATCTTCACATCCTGCTCTCGCGGCCAGTCATACAATGGTGCCGGCACCCACCAGGGATCATGTGCATCACCCCGTGCCATGACGCTCGTAGCCAGCCTCAGGTCCTCCACGTGCCGCGCGATCGCACCCTGCACCGACATAAGCTGTGCCAGCAAGCCTCGCTCGGCACCCGCTGAAGGATTGAATGCCGGCACCCTGCCGAAGGTCGGCTTGACCGTGCTCACACCACAGGCAAACGACGGAAAGCGCAGAGAACCGCCAATGTCGTTGCCGTGATGCACAGGTCCAAAACCGGCAGCCGCTGCTGAACCAGCTCCCCCGGAAGATCCTCCTGGACTCGCATCGTCGTCCCAGGGGTTGCGCGTACGCCCGTGCAGAGGATTGTCGGTGGTCGCCCGAAGGCTGAACTCGGGTGTATTGGTGCGCCCTACGATCACGGCACCCGCTGCACGCAAATTGCGCACGACGGGGCTGTCATCAGTTGCGATGAGGCTAGCCAGAGCCGGTACGCCGTTCGGCGTTGGCTCACCGGCCATGTCTACATTTTCCTTGATGGTCACCGGTACGCCATGCAGCGCACCCAATACATCGCCTCTGGCAACCGCCGCATCCGCGCGTCTGGCGTCCGCACGCGCGCTGTCCCGATAGTCATAGACAATAGCATTCAGATGCGGGTTGAGCGCATCGATCCGCGCTAGCACCGAATCCAGCACCTCTTCCGCGGAGAACTGTTTATCCTCTATACCCTTCGCCAGCGCAACAGCGCTCTCTTGCCATAGTTCACTCAATGTTCACCTCACAAAACAACACTTTCAGCCAGTTGCTGCATGCCTTCCTGCAGATTGGGACCCAACGCCTGCATTGGGACGACAAGGCGGCTCACCCCGAGTTCCTCTTAGGTTGCCACCGCTTCCGGGCCGCCATGCCCGGGCACCAGGCGGTGATCTCGACGGTCGCGGGATCCCGGTCGTTGACCTCGCATACCGCCACAAGGCTCAAGGCGATGAGCGGATCCACAAACTGGTCTCCGGTGGCGCACCCATCTTGTTGTTGTACGGATATCTAGACTGATAGTCCTCCGGCACGATGGCATGCCCGAACGTCCAGACCGACTCAAAACCCAGGCTCTCGGCCAATCGAGCCATTCCCACTATCTGCCTGCTGTGGCGCCTCAACGCCGACATTGACCTGTATCAGACCAATCTTCATGTTGTTAATCACCTGCTGGTTCGTTGTCTTTCAGGGCGTATTCCTCGAATACCTGAGTGCGGTGCTCGTCCAGTGTTGGCGCACTGGAGACACGCCTGGCCGGCGTCCGCGTAAATTTGATTGGATTAGCCATTACCGCCGCGGGTACGTTGTCGCCTGGTAGGTCGATCGGCTGGATCATGTCCCGCGCCGCCATATGCGGGTCGGCATACAGGTCAGCGGCGGTATTGACGGGCCCGCAGGGAACCCGGCCGCCGAGAGCTGCCGTGACTTCCGCCTTGGTATGCGCCAGGGTCCATGTCTCCAACTCACCGGTGACATAATCCCGGTTCGCCACTCTGGCCTTCAAATCTCGCGAGCGTTCGTCCGTCATCAGATCGGGCCGGTCCATCGTCTCGCACAGCGCTTCCCAGTGTTTGGGGCCGGGTGCCGCAATAGCGACACCGCCATCGCGGGTAGGGAATATGTCGAACGGACACAGATTGGGATGCCCCGAACCGCGCGGCCCGAGCACCCGGTTCTCGAAACTGTAGTTGGCGATCAGCGTCTCGCACAGGTATGCGATGGAGTCATACATCGCGATGTCGAGAAACTGGCCCTCGCCCGAGTTACGCGCATGGTGGATTGCGCTCACCATGCCGAGCGCGAGCAACGTGCCGGGGTACAGATCGCCCATGCTGGCGCCGGCTGGAAAACCATGGCCGCCCTCGGGGCCGTTGATGTGTGCAAGCCCGCCCATGCATTGGGCCACGATATCGAACGCCGGCCAGTCGACGTAGGGGCTCTCTCCGGTACGCGGGTCACCGAAACCGCGTATGGCGCCATAGACGATGCGGGGATTGCGTCGGGCAATCGCTTCGTAACCGCAACCCAGCCGGTCCATCACACCAGCGCGTGTGTTTTCTATCAAACCGTCGGCCTGCTCACAAAGTTGAAACAACCGCTCGCGATCGTCGGCATCCTTCAGGTCCAGCACGACACTGCGTTTGCCCCGGTTGATGCTCGCGAAGTAGCCGCCGTAGTCGCACCCGGCCTCACGCGCAGAGGACGGCGTCGCGAAATCTTTCGGATGTGGCGGGATTCCACGACTCAAATCACCCGTCGGCGGCTCCACCTTGATAACATCCGCACCGAGGTCCGCCAACAACCCACCAGCGAAGGGTCCGGCCAGCGCCATCGTACAATCGACGATGACGACATCACATAGCGGTCCTTGCCGGTCCCCGCCCCGCACTCCCTCTTCGATTCCCTCTCGGCCGCCCACCATCGCCATTCATCTACCTCCTCCCCGGCTCAGGCAAGGGACTATACCGGGCTTGGTGGATGAGATCATCGAGGTACAGATACCCGCTTCAGAGTTCCGTGAGCTGACAGACCCTGACCACCGTGAATGCTCGAGCGTCATCACGCACTAGCAACTTGCGGTATCCCGCGTACTCCTGTCCGGCGAATGGATTGCGGATGCGCGGCGTCCCGCGGGGCAACCATTGCGGTATCGCGTCGATTGGCGCCAGACACTCGGGGTCTCCGCGTTCCGCCCGCTCAGCGACCCCGTCCACTCTGCTCAGTTGACACGACGGCATGATTCCCGTGGCCGGAAACGGCGGCGACGCAATACCATCGGTGCTCAACAACAACATTAACAACATGTACGCGCCTCACGATTGTCGTGCTCACCATGTACCTCTCCGGGAGCCCTGGCAGCGGCGGATGTCCTTGTGCCAGTAGTGTGATTGCCGTAGCCAGGGGGACACAGCACATACCAGCCAGTGGCCCCACACGCTTCGGGGGACGCTGGAGCGACGAGAGCAAAGCGTCTACGATGGCCGGAGCATGCGCAGCAACTCCATCGATCCATTCGCCGCCCTACCTCGCGCCAGGTACCTGCACGCCACCCGACCGGCGGCCTGCCTGCTCGTGCTGCTGGCCGCATCGTTTATTCCTGGCGCGGCAACCGCCCATGGTGTGGCAAACGCCGACCAGGGATTCATCGAATCCAACGTCGGGCTCGCCCTGGTGCCCTATCTCTACCTCGGGGCCAAGCACATGGTGACCGGGTACGATCACCTGCTGTTTCTGGCGGGTGTCATCTTTTTCCTCTACCGATTGCGCGACGTCGCGCTCTACGTAACGCTGTTTGCACTCGGTCACAGCGTCACGCTGCTCGTTGGCGTATTGGGCGGTATTCACGCCGACCCGTTTCTCATCGACGCGCTCATCGGGCTTTCCGTCGCATACAAGGGATTCGAGAATCTCGGCGGTTTCAAGACTCTCGGATGGGTGCCGGATACACGTCTGGCCGTGCTCGTGTTCGGCCTTGCGCACGGGTTCGGGCTCGCGACCAAACTGCAGGATGTGGCCATCGCGCCAGAGGGGCTCGTCGGTAACATGCTGGCCTTCAATGCCGGTGTGGAAATGGGGCAATTCACGGCACTCGCGCTGATTCTGATCACCTTCAACCTCTGGCGCGCAACGGGTCGCTTCCTGCAGCACGCGGCCGTGGCAAACTGGATGCTCATGCTGAGCGGATTCACACTGATCGGCTACCAGATGTCGGGTTACTGGCTGGGTTAGACCCCCGGCACCGGCACCAGTGTCCTCGCAAACCGCATCTGTCACATTGCGCCACCGTTGCCTCGAGGGTTCCGGAACACTCAGTCCTCGAACAGCCCGCTGTACTGCTGGCGTAGCTCATTTTTCTGGACTTTGCCCATGGCGTTTCGCGGCAACTGCGCTACATTGATGACGCGCTTCGGCTGTTTGAAACGTGCCAGACGATCCGAGAGGTAGTCGAGCACCTGCTGCTCCTCGATCATCCGGTTGTCTCCCACCACCAGCGCCACCACACCTTCACCAAAATCCGGGTGCGGAATACCGATGACGGCGCTTTCCACCAAGCCCGCCATCTCGTCGATACAGGCCTCGACTTCCTTCGGGTAGATGTTGTAGCCACCGGAAATGACGAGATCCTTGGCACGCCCGACGATCCTCAGTCTACCCTGCCTGTCCATCATGCCGAGATCCCCGGTGATGAAAAAACCATTGGCCCGAATATCCTCGGCTGTCTTTTCCGGATTTCGCCAGTACCCACTGAACACGTTTTCGCCACGCACTTCTATCGCACCCACCTCCCCACACGGCAACTCGGATCCCGCCTCGTCCGTGATGCGCATCTCCACGCCAGGCAACGCAAAGCCGACGCTACCGGCGACGCGCTCACCAACCAACGGGTTAGTGGTATTGATTATGGTTTCGCTCATTCCATAGCGTTCGAGAATTCGCTGGCCGGTGCGATGTTCGAACTCGCCGAATGTCTGCTCCGTGAGCGGGGCCGAGCCGGAGATGATGACGCGTACACCGCGCACCTGCTCCGCGTCAAGTTCAGCCAGGGCGAGCAGTCGTGTGTAAAACGTTGGCACCCCCATCATCACCGTAATTTCGGGCAGGTGGGCAAGTACCTCACGCGCATCGAACCTCTCCAGAAACACGATGGGCGTACCACCGAGAAGCGCGCAGTGCAGAGCGATGAAGAGACCGTGCACGTGAAAAATCGGCAGCGCATGCAGCAGCACGTCGTCGTCCCGCCAACCCCATGCCTCGCGCAGGCTGTCCGCGTTCGACGACAGGTTGCCGTGACTCAACATCGCACCCTTGGACCTGCCGGTGGTACCGGACGTATAGACGATGGCGGCGAGGTCCTCCGCCCCACGTTGAGCCACATCTCTCGAAGGCCCACTCCTGGACATCGCAGTGCTGAAACTGCCGGTCGCACCGGCACCGATGCTAGCGCACACACACGATACATCGCCTAGCGAATCACCCTCGCGGTGTACGAACAAACGCGGCTGGGCATCCTCGATGAAGTAGGCCACCTCAGCATGGGTGTAGGCCGTGTTCAGAGGCACGTACACCGCGCCGCTCTGCAGACAGCCGAGGTACAGGGCAAGAGATTCGGGATGCTTGTCCACCTGCGCAAGCACTCGATCTCCCGGGCGTACGCCATAGCCGCGAAGCACGGCAGCAGCACGTCCCGCAGCCGCATCGAGCACTTCATAGCTCCAGCCGCCACCACCTGGCAGGCGCAGGGCATCGCGCGAACCATGCTGGTCGAAAACGCTCCTCATGCGTGCATACAGGTTCTCGTTCATAGATACTTTTTTTGTGTTATCAGGTATTTAGTGCGATTCTCTAGACAGGAGTGTAGTACCAACCGGTCCAGGCCATATGCAATCCATTTCATCATACCCAAGCGTGCGGGCAAAACACGCCACCGCAGTTCACCGCGTGCTGCTGGCGTCGCTGGGAATACTCGTAGCAGCATGCGGCGACCCAGATCCGGACAAACAAGGTGCCGGCACATTCGAGCGACTGCCGGTGCGTGTGCAACTGACCGCGGGGAGCGTACGGCCGATCAGCCAGCAGCTGGAAGCTATCGGCACCACGTTCGCCAACGAATCCGTGGTGATAACGGCGCAGGCTTTGAAAGCCGCCGGGTACTCGGCATCGTCATTTTCTCGGGTGTCAGTTTCGCCACTGTGCTGACGTTGTTCGTCGTACCCGCTTTTTACAAACTGCTCGCCTCGCGCACCGGCTCTCCCGCGAGTATCGAGCGTGAACTCGACGAACTCGCTCACCCCTGAACTTTCTGCTTTAGAAACTTTTACTAACTATTTGATTCTTATAATGTTGCTTGCACCACATCGGTGCTTCTGTTAACTTTCGACTGAATGCCCTGCCGGCTGAGGTGGCTGCATGTCGCCGGAAGCTCCAAGCGAGCGCCGCGGACAGCCAAGAGTACAACGAGGATTAAGCAACGAGGATTGAGCGGGAGGACTGCCAAACCTCGATAACGAGGCACCCAGTGCCCCAACAAATCCCAAATTCGAACAAAATCAAGGGATTACCTGAGCCGCCTACGGGCGGCTTTTTCTTTTGTTCGCTGACTATCTTGCGGAGGAAGCGCATACCCACGGTCGAGCGGCCGCATCGCGTGCCGGCCGACACACCCACAGAGCCCGATCAAGTCCGATTATTTATTATCAACGCCATTAATAGGTTATTAAGATTATCAGGCATCAATCTATCTTCTGAAATCCTCCCGATTTACACCTGACGTTGTCTACGCACCTTCGTCAAGCCCAATGAAATCGTGCAACAAGGTGGTGAGTTGCTCCAGCCGTTCTGGGTGCAGCCGTTGTTCGATCAACGCGTACTGGGTTTCGTTGATCGGCGCCATGCGCTCGATGACCTCGTATCCCGGATCGGCCAGAACCACCCTGAGTTGTCGGCCATCGTGCTCGGAACGCCGCACGGCGATCAGCCCATCCTGACTCAACCGGCGCAGAATACGGGTAATGCTCGGTGCCAGGATGAAGCACTCGGACGCAAGGCCCGCCGCCGTACTCTCACCCCGCATGTGCAGCGTTTGCAAAACCCTCCATTGCTGTTCGGTGAGGCCCGCTTCATGCAACGATGGCCGGAAGTAGCTCATCGCCGTTTCCCGCGCACGCAGCAGCAGCATGGGCAGGGATTCGCTGAATTCTCTGAGTTGAGGCATGGTTTTCCGCCAGTGCTGATACCAAGTTAACACGTTAATTATCAACATCCGGCAATGCAATGGCTTTCTGAGACGGATGCTCAAACGGCGTATATTACTTATTCGGATGAACGTGTCGTGGGGAAGAGATGCGAGAGTTTCCGGGAACGAAACCGCAGGAATACCATGGCGAATAGGTACCAGTGTGTGTCCATCGAATTCGAGGCTGATCTGGCCGAGACCATCATCGGTTCATACAAGACGGAGTTGATCCGACAGTAAGGTCCCTGGCGTCACATCGATGGCGTTGAGTTTGCGACGTCGGAATGGGTCGATGGGTTCAACCATCGACGGTTACTGGAATCGATCGGCGAGCGACAAACCGTAACCGTGCAATATCCGGGCTAGAGCCTATCTGCACGTACATTGCACTTACGGGGTAGATTTGGCTAACCAGAAAAAACTGTATTGCGTATGTTTACTGGCGCCCCGGGTAGGAGTCGAACCTACAATCTATCCCTTAGGAGGGGATTGCCTTATCCATTGGGCCACCGGGGCATGGAGGTATTGTGTGGGAGGTGCCAGCCGCGAACAAGCGGTCCGCCTCGGTCGGTGTCTGAAAGGAGAATCGGGTCGCAACCCGCTACGGGCTGCGCTTCATCCGGTGCAGCTGGTAACCCTCCGGTGGTGTCCTAACCATCTGTTCGTACTCGGTGACGGTCTCTATGCGTTCCGCGGGTCCGGACAGCGAGAAATCGTCATCGTACACAGGCAGGTCGTCGTCGAAGCTGAGATCGAGTTCGTAATCACCCCCGTAGTCGTCGTCGTAGACAGAATCGGAAGGGATGCTTACCGGACCGCGCATCGTCAATACCCAGGCGCCGCCATAACCCTCTTCACGTGCCTGAATCGCGCCGGTCTCCGCCACGTCACGGCTGAGGTAGGGACCCGCTACCACGCGATAGAACATCCCTTTCGGTGTATCCGCGGTTACCACAGACAGGGGATCGACCAGATCTCCGCCTGCCTCGGCAAGGGCACTTTCGGCGTTTTCCCTGGCCTGGAAACTGGCGATGCAAACCCAGTATTCGGTCTCGGCGAGGGCCGGGGGGGCAGCGGTCAGCAGTCCCAGCAATAGAGCGGCGGAAATCTTCATATCGCAGCAAGTCTAGCAGACGCCACCCCTATTGTGACGTCAGCATGATCAGAATTCCGGCGGCGACCGCCGAGCCGATGACACCCGCGACATTGGGGCCCATGGCATGCATGAGCAGAAAATTGTGAGGATTGGCTTCGAGCCCGACACGGTTGGCGACACGCGCCGCCATGGGGACCGCCGAAACCCCGGCTGCCCCGATGAGGGGATTGAGGGGAATCTTCAGAAACAGGTTCATGACACGGGCAATCAACACCCCACTGGCTGTACCGATGGCGAATGCCACCATGCCGAGAATCAGGATGCCTAGTGTATCAAGCGACAAGAATTGCGCCGCACTCAGTTTCGATCCGACCGCGAGACCGAGGAATATGGTCACGATGTTGATCAGTGAATTCTGCGTGGTATCGGACAACCGATCCACCACGCCGCACTCGCGCATCAGATTGCCGAAGCAGAACATGCCGAGCAGCGGCGCTGCACTGGGTAGCAGGAACGCAACCAGCAGGAGCAGCACCAGCGGAAACAGGATCCGCTCGCGCGCGGAGACTTCGCGCAACTGCACCATTTCGATGGCGCGCTCACGCTCGGTAGTGAGTGCGCGCATGATGGGCGGCTGAATCAGAGGTACCAGCGCCATGTAGGAATAAGCGGCCACCGTGATGGCCCCCAGTAAATGTGGCGCGAGTTGCCCGGCGACATAAATCGCCGTGGGGCCGTCCGCACCGCCAATGATGCCGATGGCTGCGGCCTCACGTGCGTCGAAGTCGAGAACACCGAGCTGTGTCAATCCCAGCGCCCCGAGCAGAGTCGCAAAGATACCGAACTGAGCGGCCGCCCCCAGAATCAGTGTTTTCGGATTGGCGAGCAGCGGGCCGAAATCGGTCAGCGCGCCCACGCCCATGAATATGATCAGTGGAAATACGCCGGTCTCGATGCCCACCATATAGGCCAGGTGGAGCAGCCCATCGCCAGTAGCGATCTCCACCCCGGGGATGTTGGCAAGAATACCGCCGAAGCCGATGGTCACCAGGAGCAACGGCTCGAATTTGCGCGCTATGCCCAGATACAGGAGCATGAGACCGACGCCGATCATCGCGAACTGCCCCCAGCTCATCTGGTGGAGTCCCGACGCCTCCCAGATCTGTTCGATGAGATCCATACCGCGGTCAGTCGATGGATACCAGCGGATCGCCTACCTGCACCGCATCGCCAACGTTGACATAAACCTCATTCACCACGCCCTCCACCGGTGCACTCACCTCGGTTTCCATCTTCATCGCCTCCAGCACGATGATGGGTTGGTTCGCCTGCACGCGATCACCAGGATTGACCAGCACCTTGAATATGTTTCCCGCGAATGCCGCAGCCACGACATCATCCGCAGGAGCTTGCGCATTTGCTGCTACGGCCACCGGCTCCGCGCGAGTCACTTCTCCCGTTGGCGCAACTTCCACATCGAAGATCTTGCCATTGACCGTTACCCGATAGGAGACCGGGCCGTCATTGATCTGCGGGGTGGTCGCTGGCCCTTCATCTACTGCCGTTGTTGCATCGGGAGGCGGTTCGAATGCGCTCGGATCGCCACGGTGCTCGAGAAAGTGCAATCCGATTTGATGAAACAGTGCGTACGTGAGCACATCGTCGATGCGGTCGTCGGCGAGCTCGAGGTGTTTCTCCAGTGCCAGGCCCTCCAGCTCCGCTGTGAGCGCGTCAAGTTCAGGCTGGAGGTGGTCGGCCGGTCGTGAACTGATGGCGGCCTCGCCGTTGAGAACCTGCGCCTGCAACTGTACGTTGAGCGGAGCCGGTGTGGCGCCATATTCGCCTTTCAGGACACCGGCCGTCTCATGCGTGATGTTCTTGTAGCGCTCGCCCGTCAGAATGTTGATCACCGCCTGCGTGCCGACGATTTGTGAAGTAGGCGTGACCAGGGGAATGAAACCGAGATCCTCACGGACACGTGGTATTTCCTCGAGTACGTCGTCCAACCTATCACTCGCGCGTTGCTCTCGCAGCTGATTTTCCAGGTTGGTGAGCATACCCCCCGGCACTTGTGCGACCAGAATCCGGGAGTCCGTACCTCTGAGGCTGCCTTCGAAACGCGCGTATTTCTTGCGCACGTCGCGGAAATACGCGGATATTTCCTCCAGCAGTTCGAGATCGAGACCGGTTGCACGATCAGTATCCTGGAACATTGCTACCAGTGATTCCGTGGACGAGTGCCCGTAAGTCATGCTCATGGATGAGATGGCGCAGTCGACATTGTCGATGCCCGCCTCAATACACTTCAGGTAAGTGGCTGTAGAAAGCCCGGTTGTCGCATGGCACTGCATGTGGATGGGCAGGCTGATCGATTCCTTCAATCGCGATACCAGCTCGAAACCGACGTACGGCCGCAACAGACCCGCCATGTCCTTGATGCAGATCGAGTGAGCGCCCATGTCCTCGATCTCGCGCGCGAGATCCACCCACAAATCGAGTGTATGTATATGACTCACGGTATAGGAGATCGCACCCTGCGCATGCCCTCCCACCTCGACAGCGGCACCGATGGCCGTTTGCAGATTCCGGGGGTCGTTCATGGCGTCGAAGATGCGGAACACATCAACGCCATTGCTGGCGGCGCGCTCGATGAAAGCACGCACCACGTCGTCTGCGTAGTGGCGGTATCCGAGCAGGTTCTGGCCTCGCAGCAGCATCTGTTGCGGCGTATTGGGCATCGCTGCCTTGAGTTTGCGAATACGCTCCCATGGGTCCTCGCCCAGGTAGCGGATGCAGGCATCGAACGTCGCACCACCCCAGGATTCCATCGACCAGAAGCCTACCCGATCGAGCTTCGCCGCAATCGGCAGCATGTCCTCCAAACGCATGCGTGTAGCGAGTAAACTCTGATGCGCATCGCGCAGCACCAGTTCCGTGACGCCGAGTGGTGATGCCTTCATCTCACTCATCGTTTCTTCTTCTCCTAGAAAAACTCCGATCAAAAAAACACTGACTATTCATCGATGGCCGGTTCGACCGCCGCGTCAGGAATCGCCATCCACACGCTTGCCGCGGTGCCGATGTCGATGAACTGCCGCGCTGATAGCGACCAGTTCCTCCTCACTCACCGCACTCGCCTCCTCCAAACTCCATCTTGCCAGCAGATAGGACATCGCCGTGGTTGCCAATATCAGAAGCGTGAGAAACAAAATAACCGTGCCCATTCCCGCGAGCATCAGTTCGATTCCAGTCATCAGAACATCTGAGTGCATGATCATTCCTCTTGAAGCTGCAGTATAGCGCGCCGCACGCTATCTTATGGCACAGCGCACAGCTGTCCAGCCTTGCGGATTGCGCAGCGTCAGATAACCCCCGGCGACAATGGCCGCACCACCAACGAGGATGCGCGAGCCTGGCACCTCGTGCCAAGTGAGCCAGATGCCGATCAGGAGACTCACCGGTAACGTATAGAACACGAGTACGGCGGAAGTCTCCACACCTGCAAAGCGCCGGTTGCTGATGCAGAGCACAGCCCAGCGCAGCGCTGAGCCGAGTATCGCCCAGACCGCGGGAGACATATCGACTGCGGTTGAATTCAGCACCACGACCACTCCGCCGAAGGATACGAGAATGGCAAACTAGCCTAGCAGGCCCACGGATTCACCGAGTAGAGGTCGAGACAGGAGCACGATCATGACCGGAGACACGTGGGTCAGCATGATGACCGTCACCAGAGGCACGTGCGCGAGCCCGTAGAAGAAGGCGAAATTGGCTCCCGCGGTCAGCACTCCGCGCACCAGTTGCCATCTCCACCGGGGTGTCACAAGCGTCGACAATCCACCCTGACGGTGAACCAGCAACAGCGCGATCGGCAATGCGAATACACAGCGCAGCATGACGATTTGTGTAGTTGCATAGCTGTCACTCAACGCCTTGACGGAGATGTCGATGGTCGATCCTGCCAGCATAGCCAGGCACATATAAAACGCGCCGAGCGCCACCCAGGGTGAGTCCTCAGAGGTGGGGGGCATAGCTCGAGACCACGCCGGATGCGGCCGGGTTCCTACGCCCGGTGCGGTATGACATTTACCAACACTTCGAGTACCATGCGCGCCCTTCGACGCACCCGTGGCCAAACTGGATAAGGCACTGGTCTACGAAACCAGGGATTACAGGTTCGAATCCTGTCGGGTGCGCCATCGCCTCCTCCACAGGCTCAATCACGGTGTCTGTAGCATTTCTAAACCACAAGATTATCCGTCTTCTCGCTGTTCAGCGCCGGTGGTTAGACACCTTGTTCAATGCGAGCATTTTTTTGGCTGTTCGACTGACACGTACCACTCCAGCACACATGCTCCACTGACGTCCGGACGTGTGATGCGCGTCAGTGTCACGCGCTTCGCTCAACCCACTCTGAAATTTGCATCCGTACACTGTACACATACGCTTTCCATCCTCGATTGATTGTGCTTCGAATCCGTCCGCAGCGTTTGTGCTGAGGGATTCCGCGAGCGAATTATCCGCACGGTTCAGGCGCGTTGAGAGCGCACAATGCGGAACGGGTTGTCCCTACTCAGGCTCATGGGCGCTCGTTCACCCATTGCTCACGCTACCGTAGGGACAGTGCCGCGGGTACGTTGTGACAACACTCTCATCGTGGAGATGCTTCAGACATCACTGCGGTACGCAGTACATCTCATAATTCCCGACAAGCGCAAGACATGCCGATCGCCGTGAGTAATCGGCGTCACTCGGGAAAGTGGAATATGACGAACGTCAACTTTTCTTGAACAGACCGACGATCCAAAGTAGCAGCACGGCACCGACCGTTGCGGTCACTATCGAACCCAGCATGCCTCCGGCCGAGATGCCGAGTAGCCCGAACGCAAATCCTCCCACCATGGAGCCGATGACACCGACCATGATGTTACCGAGCAGACCAAACCCGCCGCCTTTCATGATGTTTCCGGCAAGCCATCCCGCCAGTGCACCGACCACCAAAAACGCAATCACACCCATGTTCTTCTCTCTTACATAGATTGCAAAAGCTCATTATTTCGGAATTATGATTATTTCACAACCTCATGTTTTAAAAGGGTTTTTTCTTTGAATCCTATCTGTCGACGCGCGCCCACCAACCCCGGCGCTGTCTTTGAGCTTAGAACAGCCCACCACGTGCTATGCTTGAACACTCGCTTCGGATAATATGCGCGCCCGGCTGGACAACGCACTCGTTTCCAGCGGTCAATGGCGACCCTTTCCGGTCCCCTCGCAACGACAGGTTGTGAACTCCGCCAGGCCCGGAAGGGAGCAACGGTAGCAGCGGACTCGTGTGCCGAGGTGTGGCTGGAAGGGTTGCCTCCATTGTTACCCATAGTTGTGTTACGGAGAGGTGTCCGAGCGGTCGAAGGAGCACGCCTGGAAAGTGTGTGTACGGAAACGTACCGAGGGTTCGAATCCCTCCCTCTCCGCCAGACAGTCTTCAAAGTTTCTCCATCTCTGCCTGCCCGATACATAAGTCTTTATAAATCAAACTATTGGACGGGATTCTCAGCCAGGATCGGCTCTCAAATAGCACCTGAGAGAGCTTTCACGCGCCAAGGGCACGACGGTTTCTCTGATTCGGAATTCGCCGATACGGTTTGGGGCGGGTTTTGAGGATCAATTAGCAGTCAATGGTGACTCGCTGGAAGAGGCAGTTGCGATAGGTGGGCAGATCCGGATTCAGATCAGAAACAAGCTTCTAGGAATGAAGCGCTGTGTCAGAAAGGGTTTGCAACATCAGCCACCAACCTCGCGTCAGTTCGGGTGACTCGCCTTCTGCGATGGCTGCATCGGACAATACCTGGAGAACACATCCGATGTTGTGCAGGGTCTCTTCTGGCGTCTCCCCTGTGAGGATGCATCGTCTAGATACTTCTTGTTCCTCCGAACCGTGAACGCTCATGGGTGAGCCTCCTGTCCAGCTGGCGGAAATCCATAGAGATGTCGTTGTTCCTCGAAACTGAGTGGGATCCGTGTCTGTTTGGTCAGTCGTTCCAGAATCAGGTCAGGTGGCTGCGTTCCCTCCAGGATGCCCAGCTGGATATCGGGTGCCAGATAAATCAGTTGGTGGATTCTGGCGAGATAACGGTGTTCTCGATCCAGTTTGTGTGCGAGGTCATTGAAAGTAGCAACATCTGGCTCTTTTAGCATCTCATGCCATCGATAGGCCTCGGTGAGAGCGCTGACCAGCGTTGGGTCGAGATGGTTGGCTCTGTTCGTGCCGTATACGACGAGTTTCTTACCGTGTTGGCATTGCTTAATGCGAACGCTCACCTCGAAAACATAGGAGCCGGTTCCGGTAACACCTAACGGTTTAAAAAGCGCATCCAGGTTGAGGGTGATGCGCAGTGCGGTGTCGGTTAGCTCCACACGCGCTAACAGCGACCGAAGATTTTTGTATTCCCCCGTTTGCAACAGGTTCGTGTGCTTTTCGATCAAAGTATTGAGCCGGGCGATTATTTTCGTCGACGGGTCCGGCAGTTTATTAATGAGTTTGTGGGGAGAACTCAGTAGCGCGAGGAGGGCTTCAATCACGGCTTGTTCGACCTCCTGGGCGGGCACACGGGCCAGCGTCGTCGACTTGCCTCCATAGAGCACCTGCTGACTGACGTAGTAGCGATATCGCTGATTGTGCCGTCGGGTGTGAGAGGGCGTCATACGATGGCCATCGGCATCGTAGAGCAAACCCGCTAGCAGACTCCGTGAGCATCCGCGGGTGCTGTAACCCGTCTTACCCTCATCCAGTTTCTGTTGGGCTGTATTAAAGAGGTTGGACTGTACGATGCCCTTGTGCTGACCTTCGTAGAGGGTATCGCCCTGGCGCACCTTGCCGATATAGAGCGGGTTGCGCAGGAGGGTGTATAGGGCGCCGCGTGAAAAGGGGCGGCCGCCGGTCACGCAACCCCGGCGATTTTTGCGCTGTTTGCTCACGTATCCGGCGTTATCCAGGTCCGCCTTGAGCAACCGAACAGATCCAAGGTCCCGATATCGTGTGAATATGAATCGGACTACTTCTGCTTCATCTGGATTGACGATGAGCTGCCGATCGTTAATGTCATAACCGAGCGGCACGATCCCTCCCATCCACATCCCTTTTTGCTTTGAAGCCGCAATCTTGTCGCGGATACGCTCGCCGGTGATTTCCCGCTCAAATTGCGCGAAGGAGAGCAATACGTTCAATGTCAACCGCCCCATGGAGGTGGTGGTATTAAAAGGTTGCGTAACGGCCACAACCGAGACCTCGTGAGCATCGAAGTGCTCAATGAGTTTGGCGAAGTCGGCCAGGGATCGGGTGAGTCGATCGATTTTGTAGACCACGACGACCTGAATACGACCCGCATCGATGTGCTCGAGCAATCGCTGTACGCCAGGCCGATCGAGAGTGCCACCGGAATATCCACCGTCGTCGTAATGCTCCTTGAGTGTTTTCCATCCCTGGCTTTTCACATACGCTTCGCACGCCTCCCGCTGAGCTTCGAGGGAATTGAAATCCTGATCCAGACCTTCTTCGGAAGATTTTCGGGTGTAGATGGCGCACTTCATGTCTTCAATCCAAAAAACGCCGGGCCGGACCAGCGGGTTCCTGTAATCTTCCGGGCCACGGCGGAAAGGCTGGTATAGGTCTTGTCCCGATAGATGAAACCTGATTCTTCGACCGTAACCTCATGGGTTTGGTTACCCCATTCGCGAAATAGGCGCGCGCCGGGGTGCAGGCGTGCATGCTTTGGAAGCCGTCCGGATGGTTTTTGGTCAGCGACAATTAGAACTTT
>DCWG01000025.1 GCA_002327525.1 Gammaproteobacteria bacterium UBA2168
GCCCGGCGCGATAGAGGCATTCCTGCGCGTCGCAGATGGAACCCCCTGGAAAGAGGCCGGTATTCCCGGCGTTCCCGCTCGAGTCAGTCAAGACATCCGTGGCTACTACGAGATGGCCGCGATGGAGATCTCCGATCACACACCCGCCGCCTGGTCGGGTTATCGGTGGTTTCGGGACAAAACCGAAACCGGCAAGGTCATCAGAGCCGCGCAGGCCGCGATCCGGGAATCCGGTGCGCCGGAACCGCTGTGGCGTTTCCTGCTGCCGCTGGACGCCTCGATGTAGGAGCGTGAGTACACCCCGGTCGCGCCACTCTCGCGACCAAACCATGAATGCCTCGCATCGTGCACGGCGCCGAATGCGGAACGGCCTCCCACGCGATCTCAGTCCACCGCCCAACCCTCACGCCACGGCGCGAAGTGATAGGCCACGAACGCACCGTCGGCGAATCGCCAGTGCCCGCCACCTTGCGATAACGGTCGAAGTAGTGGCCCGCTGCAGTTCGAGGCCCGCCTGAATGTGAAATACGAATCTCCACGGAGCATCGGCCGCTCGCGTGCCGTTCGTCCAGAAGCTCGATCACGTGGTTCTGGATGAATGGCTGGTGGGTTCGCTCACCCACGCTTTCGCGATGGAACGCGAGTAAAGCCTCATGGCCACTGGTTATGCGCTCGCCCATCCGAAATGAGGCATCCGCGCAAAACAAATCGACTATCGTGGCGGCATCTGCTTCAGGGTCGTTCCCGTGCACAGAAAGGCCAGAAATACCGCCTGACCTACGAACCAGAACACCCTATCGTAGGGATCGGTGGTGGCCTCCTCGCCCTCCGTAGTACGCTCCAGTGAGCGCGCGACTTCCCACGTGAATCCAACTTCGGGAGAGCGTAGCTTGAGTATCTTTGTCAAAAGGTCTTTAAACACCTCGGATCCCTTCCCCGTGTCCGGATCCCGCACCGTTTCCGCGCCAGACGGTTTAATGGTGGGGGCGCCAATCAAATGACGAACGAGTGGCGGCGCGCCATGCATCTGAGTTACGTGCTCGGCTGGCTGACGCCCGAAGAATCGAGCCCCATCGATTATACGGACGAGGAACTGGCCGGTCTTTCGCCACGCGTGCAACGCCTGCTCGGCCATCGCTCCTATGATCCGCGCCCACACTTCGGCGGCGGCCTGTGGCTGCGACACGCGGACAAGATAGAGAACACTGGCGCGTAACTCAGCAACGCTCGGGCGGCGGATACACGACCTGCCGGTTACGCATCAAGCTCCATGGCGTTTGTAGCGAACTCCTTCATGGGTGATGATGGATCAACGACACTTCTTCGATCTCAGGAAGCAAACCATGGCCAATTCCGACAGTAACGACCCCGTCCTCTATCGTGTCGATGATAGGATAGCCACCATCACTCTAAACCGTCCGCAAGCGCTCAACGCGATGACCGACAGCCTCATGTCGGGCTTATCCGAAGCACTGGCACGCGTTGATGCAGATGAAGCCGTGCGGGTTGTCGTGCTCACCGGCAACGGCCGGGGTTTCTGCGCCGGCGCCGATCTCGCGCAGGTGGCGAATCCCGAACCGGCCCCGGCCGCACCAGCCGGAAATTCCATGGGAGATGTCTTCAACCAGGCAATGCGCGCTATAGAAAACTGCCCCGTGCCCACCATCGCCCGCGTCAACGGCGCAGCTGCCGGAGGCGGTTTCGGCCTTTCACTGGCCTGCGACATAACCATAGCTGCACGTTCGGCCTTTTTCGTCGCCACCTTTGGCCCCAGGCTCGGCATCGTGCCCGACCTGGGTACCACGTGGAACCTGCCCAATCGTGCTGGCCGGGCACGAGCACTCGGTCTGGCGCTGCTCGGGCAGCGCATCACGGCTGAACAGGCGCTGGATTGGGGACTCATCTGGAGTTGCGTGAAGGATGACCAGCTCGACACCGAGGTAGAACGCGTGGCTTCGATCCTCAAATGCAGCTCACCCGATGCAGCGGTGCGCATTCGACACTCCATCGACGCGGCCGCCCGCAACACCTTCAGCGAACAATTGGATCTGGAAATGGAGCATCAGGCGGTACTCATCCCTAAAAACATGATGGAAGGCGCGCTCGCGTTCATGGAGAAACGCGAACCGGAGTTCAGCGCAGACCGCGGCCAGGACGAACACCCGGAACAGCGATAATCGCGCATCCGGACGAGGACGTGGTGGTGCTGGTGAGACCGCCCTATATCGACCTCACTACCCATCGCGCCGAAATCAGCGGCGCCGACATCACCTATATCCCACCGCTGGAGAGCTAGTGGGCCGCACCCCTTTCTGCATCACGCCTCGCTGGTTTATCCTCACGCCCACCTAACGATTTTCAGGCACTTTTCATGACCGAACCGCTTCTCGTCAGCGTGTCCAACGCCGTCGCCACGCTGAGCATAAACGATGCGCCCTACAACCGCATGACGCTCGATTACATGGACGTTCTCGAAGAGACTCTGCCAAAGCTCGCTGAAGATGAGAAGGTGCGGGCCATCGTCTTTACCGCTGAGGGCGAAGACAACTTCTCGGTAGGCATGAACCTCAAACAGTTTCCGGAAGGTATCGCCAGAAAAGGCAGCGCAGACGCCGTTTTCGACCAGAGGTTGCGTGTGCTCAACATGATCGAGCACCTTGGTAAACCGAGTATCGCCACCCTGTTCGGCTATTGCCTCGGTGGGGGCCTCGAGTTACCGCTGGCCTGCCATTTCCGTCTCGCGGCCGATCAGGGCGCGCAGATCGGATTACCGGAAATGGATCTCGGCGCGGTCCCCGCGTGGGGCGGTTCGGCGCGCCTGCCACGCTGCGTGGGTCGGGATCAGGCGCTCGACATGATCCTTCGCGGACGCAAGATCGACGGTGAAGAAGCACTGCGCATGGGCCTCGTGACGGAAATCTGTCCGATCGCGGTGCTCAAGATTCGCGCCCAGGAAATCGGTGAAGAACTCGCCCGACAACCGAGATTGGCTGTCAAGGGCATGCTCGAGACCATCGTCGGCTTCGAGTCCAGGAGTCTTGCCGAGTCACTGCTCGATGAACGTGCCGCCGTACATCTGACACGAGGCACGCCAGATGCAGCGGAGGGCATGCGGGCGTTCCTGGAAAAACGCGACCCTGTGTTCAATCAGGAGTCCTGAACCGGCCACTACGCGTACAGCAACAGGAAATAGAAGTACGCCAGACTCGCCACTGTCAACAGCACGATTCCGGCGAAACTCCAGATCTTAAGTACGCTCCCAGGCGCATACTCCGCCGGAACCTCGCCGCTGAACATTGCGCGGTGGTTGAGCACCGCGAAGATGGGCGCGGTGACAAATCCCAGGCTAGTGGCGAAATTGATCAACTGTGTAAACGAGGTCATCAGCGTCGCCATCACCGCATAGGCGCCCGCGCCATAAACAGCGATCAGTACCGGATACACCCACCCTGGAGTGTCCTTCCGGCGTACATGCTGCAACACGTACACGAACTGACGCGGGAAACCGTCCATGGCGGCTAGCAGCGTGGTGAACATCGCCGCCAGCGCACAAGCACCGATGATGTAGAAGGCCCAACCTCCCATGGTTTCGGTAAACAAGCGGATCACCTGGCTGGTAAATCCACCTGGAGAGTTTTCCGGATTGATGCCCGGCTCATACATCACGGCAACCCCCAACACCAGAAAACCAAGCGCAAGCACCAACGCCACCACGTACCCAACGTTGAAATCGAATCGCGATGCCTGTGCCGAGACGTTCAGTCCCCGGTCCTCCTGGCGGCTGCGTGTCCAGACCGAGGTCAGGAGCGCGCCTTCCATGGGAGTGGGCATCCATCCGACCATGGCCACGACAAACAGTGCCGCCGCAGCATCGAACTCTGACAGCACGAATCGCTCCGCTTGCCAGGTGACTCTCGGCAGCGCCAGAGCGGTGGCCACTATCACCAGCAACGCAAGAAGCAGCACCAGGAGCTTCGATAAGGATTCAAGCCACTGATATCGTCCGGCTATCAACAGCGCCGCGGTTACCGCCAACAATCCGCCGGACACCGGCAAAGCGTCCATTTGTAGTCCCGCCACACTCAACACGAGCCCGGCGGTCGTGAGTGTGATGGCCGCGAGCGCAAACCACATGCCGAACAGGGTACTGCCAAGATACAGCGCCGCCGCCCACCACCCCTGCTCGAGGTAGTTTTCGGGAAGGCTCTTTCCGGTCGCCGCCGTGTACTGCGCGCCGAAACACAACCCTGGGTACTTCACGATCACGATGACGACGATGAATGTCGCCATCGCGAGCCCGTACACGGCACCGGCGCGAGTGGATTGCACCAGATGGGATACGCCCACCGCCATGGCCGCGTAGAGAATTCCCGGACCGAGCATATCCAAACGGCGTTTCAGAGTTTCGATCCTACCCTCCTGGAACGATCCGCCTCGCTTCCCTCAGCGTTCGTCGAAATCGATAACCACTGCTTCGCTGATTGGGTGAGATTGGCACGTCAGGACGAAACCCGCATCGATTTCCTCCGTTTCGAGACCGTGCGTGATGTCCATGTCGAGCGCACCTTTCCTCAGTCTCGCCTTGCAGCTGGAGCACACGCCACCTTTGCACGAATGCGGCAGATCCAGCCCATGGTTGATGCCTGCATCCAGGAGATTCTCGCCATCGGCGCTCAGTTCGAAACTGCCCGCGCGCGCCCAGGACAACGGTCATGGTACCCACCTTGCCGCCAAACGCCAGCAATCGGGCCTGATGCGTCTCGACCACCCCGTGCGCGTTCGCCGCGGACGCGCACAACAATTCGTAGTGGATGTGCTCCTTATCCACACCGAATTCCCGCAACCCACGGGACACTTCCGAGATCATCGACTCGCGAACGTCTACTTGACGCGCATTTTCCCAAACCCATATCTTCGGTGTTACACCACATGCGGATTGACCCATGCCGGAATTTCAGACCCTCGGTAAACGGCCCCTGCGCCCGGATGCCATCGACAAAGTGCTCGGGCGCGCCGTCTTCGGTGCCGACGTCTCGATGGGACAGATGCTACAGGGTGCCGTTTTACGCAGTCCCCACGCACACGCGCGGATTCTCTCCATCGACACGTCGAAAGCGGAACGATTGTCTGGCGTGAAAGCGGTGATCACCTCGGCTGACTTTCCAGCACTACGGCCCCGCGGGCCCGGTGACATCGCACGGGACAATCTCGCCGTGGACAAGGTCCTCTATCACGGGCATGGCGTCGCCGCCGTCGCGGCGACCGGTATCGGCATCGCGCGCGCCGCACTCGATCTCATCGACGTCCACTACGAGCCCTTGCCTCACGTACTCAGCATCGACGACGCCATGGCCGAGGGCGGCGTAGTGCTACACCCGGATCTCACCCATGAAGGTCACGAGGGTCCGAGCAACGTCTATGAGCGCGTGGAACAATCTATCGGTGATGTGGAGAAGGGTTTCGAGGATGCTGACGTCATCGTGGAGCGAACATACAGCACGCCAACCGTGCACCAGGGTTACATAGAACCACCGGCGTGCGCCGCCAGTTTTCAGCCGCACGGGCAGTCGACCATCTGGACCACGACGCAGGGGCATTTCACCATACGCGATTCCGTGGCCCTGATGTGCGGCCTGCAAACCGCCGAGCTGCGAGTGGTACCCACCGAGATTGGCGGTGGCTTTGGTGGCAAGACCACTCCGTACCTGGAAGCAATGGCGCTTACCCTGTCGAAGAACAGTGGCCGTCCGGTGAAGATGCGCATGACGCGCGAAGAGGTGTTTCGCTGTGCAGGTCCCGGTGCGGCGAGCAAGTCCAGAGTCCGCATCGGCGCCAGAACCGATGGGACCATTACGGCGATGGACGCGGATCTTGTGTACGCGGGAGGCGCCTTTCCCGGGGCCCCGCTCGGTGGCGGCATGGGCTGTATCTTCTCTTCTTACGACGTGCCCAACGTCCGTATTCTGGGACGCAGCGTGGTGGTGAACAAACCCATGGTACGGGCTTACCGGGGTCCGGGCGCACCCCAGGCCTGTTTTGCATCGGAGAGCCTCCTGAACGAACTTGCCACGCGCCTCGGAATGGATGCTCTGGCGTTGAGAGAGAAAAACGCGCTGCGCGACGGGGGCAGCAATATTGCCGGTTCGTTCCGAGAGCTGGGGCTGCTCGCCTGTCTGGAGGCAGCGCAAGACTCTAGCCACTACCGAACCCCGCTGGAACCCGGCCGGGGCCGCTCTGTGGCTGTTTCGTTCTGGCGCAACGCCGGGGGTCTCTCCAGCGCTACCGTAGTGTTGCACCGTAATGGATTCGCGTCGGTACTCACGGGTTCTGCCGATTTGTCGGGTACGCGCGCGTCGCTGGCAATGATCGCGGCCGAAACCCTGGGTTTACCAATCGAAAACGTACACGCCGAGGTCGCAGACACCGAAAGTGTAGGCTTCACTGGCGTGAGCGGCGGCAGCCGTACGATCAACGCCACCGGACAGGCGGTTGCCAGTGCGGCTCAGGAAGCAATCTCGCAGATGAAAGAACGCGCCGCCTCTGAGTGGAACGTACGACCCGATCAGGTGGAATGGCGAGAGGGTCGGGCATACAACACCACCAGGGATGAGAGTCTGACTCTGAAGGAGATCACGCGCCGCGCACCCCAAACCGGTGGGGTAATCAGCGCAAGTACCTCGATCAATCCACCCGGGGGTGAGGGACCCTGCTTCGCGGTTCACATCTGCGACGTCGACGTGGATCGTGAGACTGGCAAGACTGCGATCGCGCGCTACACAACTGTGCAGGACGCTGGTATGGCCGTACACCCCGCCTATGTCGAGGGGCAGTTTCAGGGCGGAGCCGTGCAGGGAATAGGCTGGGCGCTGAATGAGGAATACGTCTACGACAGCGATGGCGTGTTGCAAAATCCCGGCTTCCTCGACTACCGCATGCCAGTTGCCTCGGATCTCCCCATGATCGACACGATCATCGTGGAGGTTCCGAACTCCCGCCACCCGTTCGGCGTGCGCGGCGTGGGCGAGGCTCCCATCATCCCACCCTTGGCGGCTGTCGCCTCGGCCATCGGCAACGCCGTCGGTGTTCCGATGTGCGATCTGCCATGCACCCCGGAGAGAGTGCTGGCCAGTATCGAGGCAATTGTCGAAAAGGCGCCATGACCGACATCACGCGGCTCTGCTGACGCTGCACAGACTTGATAACCGCCCACCGCACGTAGTCTACTGTTTGCGGATTTCTAGCCGTTTTCGGGATGAACGAATCCTTACCCTTCATTTTTTCGCTGGCAAGTTCCGAGCTGAGCCTCGATGCCGTCGGCGGCAAGAGCCGCACGCTGTCCCACCTTGCCGCGGCCGGTTTACCGGTCCCTTCAGGACTTCTGATCTCAACCCGCGCTTACCGCGATTTCGTGGCGGTTAACGACCTGCAAGCGCGCATCCTGGAACTGAGCCACCATGCGCGCGACAGTGCCAAGGCTGCGCACACAGCGTCTTGCACCATCCGCGACCTGTTCGAGACCGCCGCCCTGCCCAATGAAATCGAGGCCGCCATCGGACATGCCGCCGCACCCTTCGGCTGCGCACCACTTGCGGTTCGCTCGTCCGCCAACGCGGAAGACCTGCCGGATCTCTCCTTCGCCGGCCTGCAGGATTCATTTCTCAACGTCCGCGGGGAGAGCGCGCTGCTCCTTGCAGTGCGGCACTGTTGGGCGTCATTGTGGTCCGAACGTGCCATCGTCTACCGCGATCGAATGGGCATTGCTCAGGAAACCGTGGCGATGGGCGTGCTCGTACAGACCATGATCGATGCCGATGTATCCGGCATCCTGTTCACGGCCAACCCGACCACCGGTGCACGCAATGAGATCGTGGTCAACGCAAGCTTCGGTCTCGGTGAAGCTATTGTCGGCGGAGAGGTCACCCCCGATACCTACCTCCTCGATCGCGATTCCCTGACCCCCGTGCAGGTGATCACGGGCGCCAAGACCACCATGATCGTCCCAGACGGCTCACGCGGTACGCGCAGCCAGGCCGTACCTGAATCAAGCCGTTCGCAGAACGCGCTCAACGGCGAACAACTTCGAGACCTCGCAAGCCTCGGGCTTCGAGCTGAATCCGAGTGTGGCGGTACGCCGCAGGATATCGAATGGGCCATCGATGGCGAACAATACTGGTTGCTGCAATCGCGGCCGATCACCGGACTGCCCGCGGAGCAACCGGATGCAACCTGGTCATCGCCCTACGGAAACGCCAAGCTGGTTCGGCGCCAGGTGGTCGAGAACATGCCCGAACCCCTTTCCCCTCTTTTCGAAGCACTGTACTTGAACGAAGGACTCGATCGCGGGATAGACCTGTTGGTGGAGGAGATGGGGTTACCGCTCAACATCGACGAGTTCATCACCCGGCCCCTGTTCGTCACCATCAACGGCTTCGGCTACTGCCGGTACGACTTTCACATCACCAGGCGCACTCTCGCCATGATTCCGCGCATCCTGTACTACTACGTTCGCAGCCTACCCCCGCTCATCGGTAATCTCGTCCCGATGTGGCGGGAGTCAGGACTGCCCGACTACCAGCAAACCATCGCCCGTCACCGGTTGCTGGATCACAAAGCAGCCTCCGACGATGCGCTGCTCGGGGCGGTTACAGAATTGGCGATGGCGGATGCCCGCTATTGGTTCTACATCAGTATGATGGTCGGTGTTGCGAAGATCACCGAAGGACTACTCCACCGCTTCGTCACTTCACGTGCGGTGAGGGGAACTCTCACCAGTGCCATGTTCCTTCGCGGTTTTCCGTCGCAGACCCTCGAAGCCCAGCGCAGCCTCACCGCTATCGCATCCAACCTGTCGACCAACCCAGCCTTACGGGACCTGGCCGATGGCGAACCCGTCGAGGAGATGGTAGAGCGCCTGCGGCAACACCCCGATGGACAGCGGATCGCGGCCGATATCACCAATCACCTTAAAAGCTATGGCCACCAGGTGTACAACCTCGACTTCGTAGTACCCACGCAGGCCGAAAACCCCGCTCCGGTACTGCTTGGCTTGTGGGCACTGTTGAGCGATGAAGATCCTCTCGGCACCTGGCGGGAGCGTCAGGCGACCCTCGTGCGCGAGCGCGAGACCCTGGAAGCACAGACAACGGCGTCGCTCGGCCCCGTTCGACGCGCCATATTTCAGAAACTCCTGTCCTGGGGGCAGCGATTCGGGCCCAATCGCGAGGAAGCTCTCTTCTATATGGGGGCGGCCTGGCCCGAGCTTCGCCGCTGCGCTCTCGAACTCGGCGCTCGATTGACGGCCTCGGGAACTCTGGCCACACCCAGCGACCTGTTCTTCCTGAGACCCGAGGAGATCGAGGAAGCCTGTACGGCCCGCGAAGGCAGCACCGCACGTCCAAACCTGCGGGAACTGGCGGCCTCGCGCCGAACCCTGCGCGAAGCGCGAAAGAAACTGCATCCCCCGGCGAGAGTGCCGGAAAATCTGAGATTCAAATTGGGCCCTCTCGACTTCACGCGCTTTTTCGAGGTATGGGAAACCCAGAAGCTGAATCCCGATGAAGGCGATGTGCTGCGCGGATTCGCCGTCAGTCCAGGCACGGTAACGGGTATCGCGAGCGTCGTGCTCTCACCGGAAGACTTTACAGACATGCGCCCGAACACGATCCTCGTCTGCCCAACCACCACCCCAGCCTGGACACCGATGTTCAACCACGCCCTGGCGCTCGTCACGGACATCGGTGCCATTCTGGCACACGGTTCCATTGTGGCCCGCGAGTTTGGAATCCCGGCGGTGCTCGGCACCGGCAACGCGACCGTGCGTATCGCCACGGGTCAGCGCATTACCGTCGATGGGTCGGCCGGCACCGTCACGCTGGTGGATTGAAGCCGGGCAATCTATCCAGCCGGGGTACCTGCCGCCTCACAAACGTGCAATCATCACACCCCATACGAGGCGTGCATTGAGCGCGGAGAGTAGATGCAGGGTAGACGTGTTCTGATCACGGGCGGCAACAGCGGTATCGGCATCGTGGCCGCCGCCGAACTGGCGGCCCTCGGCGCGGAAGTGGTTCTCGCGTGTCGGGACGGTGACAAGACGCGCGCCGCGCTCGATACTGTCAATGCCCAGGCCGCCGTCGAGGCGATCAACCTCCCCGTCGATCTCGCCAGTCTCACGAGCGTGCGCGATCTCGCCCGAGGATTTCTGGAACGCTACGACAGACTCGACGTGCTCATCAACAACGCCGGCACCTTTCCAGCGAAGCAGCGTTTCACGAAGGACGGCTTCGAGATGCAGATGGGCGTGAATCACTTTGCCCACTTCCTGCTCACCCATCTCCTGCTCGATTGTCTCAAAGCCAGCGCTCCGGCACGGATCGTCACCGTGACTTCCACCCTGCACAGGAAAGGCAGCCTCGATTTCGACACGTTCAGGGGTTTCAACAAATACAGCGCCCAAGCTGCGTACAATCAATCGAAACTCGCGAACGTGCTGTTTGCCGTGGAACTCTCGCACAAACTCGACGGCACGGGAGTAACCAGTAACTATCTGCATCCTGGGGCGGTGGCCACGGACATCATTCGAGATATGCCGTGGATCGTGCGCAAACTCATTGGCCTGGCCTTCACCACTCCCGAGAAAGGCGCACGCACCACGATCATGCTCGCGAGCGACGATGAGCTGGCAGAAGTCACCGGCCGCTACTACGACCAATGCCAACCCGCCAAGCCTTCCCCACTTGCCGAACAGGCAGCCCTGCGTGAGTGCCTGTGGCGTGCAAGCCTCGAGGCCGTTGGTCTGGCCTGATCGATTGAAACCAGACGAGAGACATATAAAAAAAGTGCTCTGGATATCCGGCATCGTGGTCGGCGTACTGCTCGTCGCCGGCATCGGGCTCTACTTCGCGTTCAACGCGGCCATCCGCCAGGATCCCTTTCTGGCGATGTACGACGAAAACTGCGCCCTGTGCCATGGAGAGCAGATGGAGGGCGGTACTCAGGGTCCGCCGCTGGTCGGCGCTCCCTTGAAAAACGGGGAGTCGGTAGCCGAACTGACGCGCAGCATCAGCGATGGATTGCTCGCAAGCGGGATGCCGGGCTGGTCCACGACCATGCCGGAAAGCCACATCAGAAGCCTGGCCATACTGATCGCGGAACGCCGCGTGGATCGTACCTTCACGGACTTCAAGATGGAAAAAGAACTCGTCGTCCCAACTGAGGTCTTCGACACGGAGCTGGCAAGTTTTCGCCTGGAAACGGTAGCGGGCGATATCCACCCTTACCCGTTCTCCATCGCGCCACTTGCCGATAGCCGCATCCTGGTGAGTGAGAAAACTCTGGGACTCTCGCTCATCGAAACGGACGGCACGCGCTCCGCTCATATCACGGGTACTCCGGCCAGGTCGGATCTCGGATTCAACATGCTCGGACTCAACTACGGTATCGGCTGGCACCTTGATGTCGCTCCCCACCCCGACTACGCATCCAACGGCTGGATCTACCTGCACCATACTCACCTGTGTGAGGACTGCGGCAACGGCGACGATTCGGTCATACCGATAACAATGAATCGCGTCGTGCGCGGCCGCATCGAGGCGGGGCAGTGGACCGACGAGGAAGTCGTCTGGGAAGTCGCCTACCATCTCTACAGCTCCATGCCGGATATCGGCACCGGCGGGCGAATTGCGTTCGACCCCGCGGGTTATCTGTTCCTGAGCGTGGGCATGAAAGGCGGTTACTTCGAGGGGATTCAGGACCTCAGCACACCCTACGGCAAGATCCACAGGGTGCACGACGACGGATCCATCCCGGAAGACAATCCCTTCGTCGCTACACCCGGCGTCTTCGCCTCCACCTGGACGTACGGGCACCGCAGCCCGCAGGGTCTCGAATTCGATACCTCGACCGGAAAGCTGTGGGGTACCGAGATGGGTCCCCGCGGCGGAGACGAGGTCAACCTCCTGCTCCCCGGGCGCAACTACGGCTGGCCGCTGTACTCCAAGGGTGTGGACTACGACGGCACCCCGGTGGAGTACTGGAAGGACCTCAACATCGAATTCGACCTGGAGGACATCGAACAACCGGTGGTTGACCTGACACCATCGCCGGCCGTATCGAGCTTCGTCATCTACGCGGGAGACGCCTATCCCGAATGGCAGGGTGATTTCATCGTCGGCAGTCTGAAGGCGACAGAACTCTACCGGTTCGTGATCGAAGATGACCGGCTGGTTCACGCCGAAATCCTGATTCGAGACCTGGCCAGAATACGAGACGTCGAGACCGGCCCCGGCGGCCTCATCTATCTGCTGCTCGAACACGAAGCAGGCAGTCAGATCGTCAGACTGGTGCCCGAGCGTGATGGTGAGCAGATGACCGATCTCGCGGAAGAGAGTCACGGAATGGCGCCGGACCATGGGTGATGCGATGCTGGCTCCGATACGGACACTGCTACCCGAAATCGCCGCGCGCGCCGAAGAAGTGGAAGACGAGCGGCGGATCTGATCGCCAAACTGACCAAAGCCGGTGGGTTCCGTGCGATGGTGCCGCGCGAACTCGGAGGCGCTCAGAGCGATTACCCGATCAGCGTGCAAATGCTCATCGAATTGGCGCGGGCTGACAGATCCGTCGGCTGCGAATCCCCGCAACTGCCGGCGCTTGTGCCGGGTCGAGCTTCCTTGAGCTCTATGCAGGCGGACCCGACGTCATCGTCAGCGACGCATTCGTCCCGAAGGGCAGCGCCGGGAGCGTAGACGCAGGTTACCGCGTCTCGAAACGCTGTGGATTCGCCAGCGGCTGCCAGCATGTCGACTGGCTGTTCGGAAACTGCGTGGTGGACGACGGTGCTGTCGGATTAGGCTGCATGATGCTGCCAGGGAGACAGTGGGCCATTCACGACACCTGGTACTCCGCGGGACTGCGAGGTACCGCCAGTCACGACATCGAGCTCGAGGGCGCCTTCGTCCCCGAACAACATACATTCGATTTGTTCAGCGGCACTCCCTGCATGAGCGGACCGCTGTTCGCCGCCCCCCTTGTCCAGTTCGCGTTACACATTGCGGCGCTCGCCCTCGGCAGCGCTGAAGGCGCGTCGGACGAACTCACCGAATTTGCCTGCACGGACGAGACGCGCCTGTATCGACGCACGCCAATGCAGGACAGCGAACTGTTGCAGTAGCCTATCGGGCACGCTCAGGCAGACTATCAGAGGCATGCGGTACAAACGAAAGCATGGGTAGCGGAGGCGTGCGCCTGCGTAGTCGATGCCTGCTACACCGCCGCGGGTGGTAGTGCGCTGTATCACGGCTCTCCGCTCCAGCGTCGACTACGAGACATCCACACCCTGACCCAGCACGCTTCCGCGCAGGAGGGCGCGTTCGCAAACTCGGGTGCAGGCCCGCTGGGTCATCCAGCGACATTCGGTCTCTAGCCTGGATTAATCAGGCACCGGGACAGAACACCAACCGGCCGATGGATTGTCGATTGGCCAGTTTGCGAAGGGCATCAGGTAGTCCACCGAAACCCACCACCTCATCTATGAGCGGGCTGATGCGGCCTCTCACCATCAGCTCGTTCAGCACTTCGTTGCACCTGGTAAACGGTCTCGGATCGTGGTCGCGATATCCACCCATGTGCACTCCGACAATGGAGTAATTCTTCACTAGAACGTGATTCATGGGGGCGAGCGGGATACTGCCCGCGGCAAACCCGATCACCAGTATTCTACCCTCCCAGGCTACCAGACGACGTGCGATGTCGAAGTACGCACCACCGACCGGATCGTAGATCAGATCGACACCCCGCCCCTGTGTCAGCTTCATCACACGCTCGTAGAGGTCTTCCGTGTCGTAGTTGATCACCTCGTCAGCACCGAGAGTGCGACACACATCCACTTTTTCGTCCGTCCCCGCAGCCGCAATGATCCAGCAGCCATGCTCCCTCGCGAGCTCAATGGCCGCGGAACCCACCCCCCCTGCCCCGGCCAGCACCAGCACCGTTTCTCCAGGCTGCAGATTGCCTCTCAGATGCAAGCCAACCCAGGCGGTTTGATACGTCACGTTCGCGGCTGCCGCCTTCACGGCATCCACGCCATCGGGTATCAGCATGGCGCGTTCGGCAAGGATGGTGCACTCCTCGGCGAACCCACCATGGTTCTCGGCCGCGGGTCCGACGATGCGCTGTCCCGGTTCGAGCGCAACACCGGACGCCGACTCGATCACGGTTCCCGCGGCGCTCATGCCAGGCACGAACGGGGGTGTCAGCTTGACCTGGTATTCACCACGGCACTGCAGGATATCGGCAAAATTGATGTCGGTCGCTTCAACCTTCACGACACAAGCGCCCTCGCGGGCAGGCGGCCGTTCCAGATCCGCCAGCTCCAGTTTCTGCCAGGGATCTCCCAGCTCATTTATTTGAAGCGCCTTCATGCAAATACTATCCGGTTCGAGCCGAGAAACCTCCTTCTCCTAGACCCTTCATCCACGCCCGATGAAGGGCATCTGATTGGCCATCACCGTCAGGAAGGGTACGTTGGTATCCAATGGCAAAGCGGCCATATAGCGTACCGCATCGACCACCGCAGCGACGTCCATTGTCGGTTCCGGCGCCAGTTCACCACTCGCCTGCGCTACCCCGTCGCTCATCCGTGCGGTCATCTGCGTCGCCGCATTGCCGATGTCGATCTGCCCGCAAGCAATATCGTGACGCCGTCCATCCAGCGCAGTGGAGCGGGGGAGACCCGTCATCGCGTGCTTGGTGGCAGTGTAGGCGACCGAGTTCGGTCGCGGGACGTGCGCTGAGATCGATCCATTGTTGATGATGCGCCCACCTCCGGGCATTTGCTTCTTCATCAACCGCACGGCCCATTGCGTGCACAGAAATGCCCCGGTCAGGTTGAGGAGAAACTCATGATTGAACAGAACATGGCCAGGCACCGTCACCCCCTTGCGCGTAGTTGAAATGAATGAATACGAGGCTCCGCTGGTTATACGACAGCGTGACATACCTTGTGTTGGAAACTACGAGGCAGCCAGCATGAATGTCAACGGGGGAGTCAGCATCGACGATGTTACAACGATCAAGCCGCACATCCCATCAGGAACCCGTAGCGAGGCCGTGATGAAATAGCGCAGCACCAGCAACCCCAGAATCCAGGTAGAGCCATTCTCTGGCAGCCAGCCGACATCCATGAGCCTCAGCACGACCATCCCGTTGAGATTATCGTCCCTTGAACTGTGGCGTGCGCTTCTCTTGAAAAGCCTTGATCGCTTCTCGTGCATCGTCGGTCTGAAACGCCCGGATCATGTGTTCCGCTTCGAGATCCAGGATCGTGGCTAGATCAGTGTTTGCTGCACGGTTGATGTTCTTCTTCATGAAGCGGATCGCCGACGTCGGCCCGTGTGCGATACGCCTGGCGAACGCCGCCGCCTCTTCCCGAAAGGTCTCGTCGGGGAACACGCGGTTGACGAGACCGAGCTGGCGCGCCTCTTCCGCGCCTATGCGCTCGCTTAAGAAGTAGAGTTCCTTGGCCCTGGCCACGCCGACGAGTTGGGTCAGGTTCCAGCTTCCCCCGTAGTCACCGCTGACGCCGATATTGCGGAACGCCGTGACCAGGAACGCGCTCTCGGCCGCGACGCGTAGATCGCAGGCCAGCGCGATGGAAAAACCAGCTCCCGCGGCAGCCCCCGGCAACGCGGCAACCAGGGGTTTTTCCAGCTGCTGCATGCGCAGGGTCAGGGTGTTTTGTCCGTACTGCAGTGAGCGCACGCGGTCGGCTTGCGTCGGTGGAGGGGCTTCGGATTGCCGAGCGCCACTGCCCATCCCACTTACATCACCGCCACTGCAAAAGGCGCTACCTGCGCCAGTGATGACGATACAGCGTACGTCCTCACGCAACTCGAGGTCGAGCAGGCCCTGGCGCAAAGCCGGAGTGAGTTCGTTCGAAAGGGCGTTCTTCTTCTCGGGCCGATTCAATGTGAAGGTTGCGACCCCATCGTCGATCTCGCACAGCAACTGGTCTGTTCCGGTGGTGTAACTCATGTCCGCGCCTCGCACCCCAGTAGTTTTATGATAAAACTACGCGGGCCGCGTCACCGATGCAACCAGCCTGGGGCCTGGTCAATTGGACAGCGGCTCCAGACCGCACCACATGGCGATGTACAGCGCCACCGTCCTGGTGACACGCTCGATGGATGCAATGCTCACTCGCTCGTCGAAGCCATGGATGTTGGACGACACAGGTCCGTAAACCAGGGCGGGGGTGTCGTCGTAGAGCAGAAACACGCGCGCATCGAGATAGGCGAGTGACGTTACCGCGTTCAGTTCTTCTCTGAACACACGGCCATGCGCTGCTGCAAGTGTGCGTTCGGCCGCGCCGCCCTCGGCCAACTCGTAACCCTGTGCCATGAAGCCATTGAACTCCACTTCAGGTGGGTTGTTCGAGAGAAATGGATGGTGGCCCGAGGCTCTGCGGAGAAAATCTTCCACCTCGCGCGCTCCTTGACGCGCATCCTCGCCCGGGTAGAGTCCCGTGCGCACATCGAAAGTGCACCAGGCTGGCACCGAGGATGCCCAGTCGCCTCCTTCTATCTTGCCGACATTGACGTTGATGGGTTTCTTGAGATCCGCAAAGTGTGGGTAGCCGCTCTTCTTCACATTGCGACCGGTTTCGAACTCCTTCAATGCCTGAATCAGAAAAGCAGCCGCATCGATGGCATTCGCGCCACTGCTCGCGTCCGCCACGTGCACCGGCCGCCCCTTTACATGCACCTTAAACCAGATGACGCCCACGTTGGTCCGCACCAGGGCATCGTTCATGGGTTCTGTGATGATGGCCGCATCCGCGTGGTAGCCACGCACAAGGGCGGAGAGCGCCCCGTTTCCCGTGCACTCCTCCTCCGTGACCGACTGCACGTACACGGTTGCGGCCGGTTGATAACCGATGCTGCGCAGCGCATCCAACGCGAACAGGTTTATACCGATACCTGCTTTCATGTCGCCGCTGCCACGCCCGTATAGCCAGTCGCCGTCGACTTGCGCATCGAAAGGTGCTCGCGTCCACATATCCACCGGGCCCGTTGGCACCACATCCACATGACCATTCAGTATGAGTGAAGCGCCGCTCTCATTTCGCGGGCGGTGCGCGCCTACCACATTGATGGCGTTGGTGTAGTCCACCGCCACCGGGGAAAAACCGGGATGCCCACGGAGATCGTCCACATCGATCTGCCAGCGGTCCATGGACAATCCCCGTTTACGCATCTCACGGAATAGAAAGTCCTGCGCTGTATGTTCCTGTCCGCGCACGGACGGGTGCCGCACCAGCTCGCGGGTGAATTCGATCTGCGCATCCAGATTGTGACTGACCGCCTCACTGATGCGCGCCTCGAGCCCGGCATCGAGCTGCAGCGAAGGTTCGATGGATGGTTCAGACATACACATTTATTCCCTTTCAGCCATGCGCCAGCATAAACTGAAGACAGGCCCACAACATTCCGACTCACTCTGCGATCAATGACCAACGAGAACAGGACACTATAGTGACGGAAAATTTCTATGAGCATCTCTTCGGCGTTCGCGACAAGGTTGCACTGGTCACCGGTGGTACCCGGGGCATCGGGCTGATGATCGCCGAAGGGTTGGTGCGCTGCGGCGCGGATGTCTACATCTCGTCCAGGAAAACCGATGCCTGTGCGCAGGCCGAAGCGACGCTATCCCGCTACGGCCGCTGCACCGCCATCCCCGGAGACGTCGGTCACGTGGCGGGATGCCGGAAACTGGCAGCCGAAATCGCGCAGAGGTCTGACAAACTCCACATTCTCGTCAACAATGCAGGACTCACCTGGGGGGCCGATATCGACGAATTCCCGGAGAAAGCCTGGGACAAGGTGATGAACCTCGACGCCAAGGGGCCTTTCTTCCTCACACAGGCTCTCCTGCCCCAATTGCGCGCGGCTGCATCCCCCGAGGTGCGGGCGTCGATCGTAAACGTGTCGTCCACCAACGCCATCCGGCCAAGCGGCCTGCAGAACTACTCCTATGTGGCGGCCAAAGCCGGTCTGCAGGGACTGTCCACCCAGATGGCGCGGGATCTCAACAGCGACAACATCAACGTCAACGTGCTCGCTCCGGGGCCTTTCAAATCCAAGATGACGGCGCCGTTGTACGCCAACGCGGACATCGAAAAGCAGGTGGTGGAGGGCTTCACCATGGGCCGCTGGGGTGCGATGGAAGATGCTGCTGGTTTGACGGTGTTTCTCTCATCGAAAGCAGGCACCTTTCTCACTGGTGTGGTCATTCCCTGTGACGGTGGCGCCACCACCATCGGATAACGTTGCATGCCGCCATCTCAAAAGACGCTACAACCCGGCTGACAGAGACGACGCGAGTTCTTTCAGGAGGAAACGCCTTACCTCGCATACAAAGCGTAGGCTTCAGCGCTTTACGTTGTTGAACGTCTGCAACAGCTTCGAGTAATCCGCACCGTTCGGTCCCTGCAGCATGTCCTCACGACCTAACATCTGCCCCATATTCTCACCATGCTCATCGATCAAAGCGTCTGCATATGCCGCATAGTCTTCCACCAGGCGCATCCTCAACCGGGTGTAGGTGATGTGGCAGACCACACGCTCACCTTCGATCACGCGCGGATAGTTCGAATGCAAGAGGCTACCATCCCACATGGCAAATGATCCCGGCGGGCACTCGATGGCGATCGCGCCAGCACACTCCGCCATTTCCGCCTCATCCGGATGTCGGCGCAGGATGTTGCTGCCGGGAATCACCAGCGTCGCACCGCCGGCCTCGGTGTACTCATCACATACCGTTCGATGAGTTTTTTTCGCTGCCACGACATCACGCCACGAGAGGCCGACGTGGTCATCACCGGCCGGGCCATCAGCAGGATTGACGCCCATGTGGATTTGAAGGATGCGATGCACGAAAAGCTCGATCGCACACCTGATATTCCAGGCCAATATCACGGTGAAATCGCGAAAACCGTTGACCTGGCATTCGCATTTGCTGACAAAGTAGCCAACACCCACAACGAGCCCATGGCGCGGCAGGCCTCGGACGCCCTCTACAATGCGGCGTCGGCCGTATTGCTTGCTGCAGAGGGCGCGGAACTCGGTCGCCGCGGTGGCGACGCCCGACGCCTGATCATGAGCCGGATGGTTATCAACCACCGCCTGAGACCGCGCGATCCCCTATCGATAGAGCCCGACAACGACAATCTCGTCGCCGCACTACTGGGCACGCAGAAGATCGACCTGGATACGGCGCAAAGACTGGTAGAAGCTTCTTGATAGTACAGCCGAGTAGCTCGATACCCCTTCCATAAGCGACAATTTGTGCGCGATCAGAAACCGTATCGCTACAGGGGGATGGCTGTGTCAGTTGAACTGCTTTCGTTCGACCACATCCACCTGATCAGTACCGATCCCGCCGCCACTCCCATCTGGACGAGCGCATCGACATCGAGCCGCCCTGGTACGACTTCGAACGGCAGGCGCACCAAATAATCCATCCGGTGTTCGAAGTCTATTTGCTATGCTTAGCGTTTCGTATTGTCTGCGTGATCAGTTTGTCGTCACCAACTAACCATCGGGTGTGCTGTTGCCTGATGTCAGTAGCTCTGTTTTGTTTGTCTCCCGTATTTGCGTGGGCAGCGGCGGAGCCCGCGCCCGGAACCGGGGAGATGATTCACCTCGAGAGTAACGAGGTGGAAACCCGCATTGACGGAAAGCTGGACGAAGATATCTGGCAACGCCTCGAGTCGCACGGTGATTTCTACCTGACCAATCCGGCCACGCTGGCCAAACCAATGCACGATACCCGCGTGCGCATGTACTACTCCAGCAAGGGCCTACACATAGGAGTGGACGCATACCAGCCACCCGAGACCCTCATCGCGCGCCTGTCTGGGCGGGACAGCTGGATTCTGGGTCGTGACTGGATACACGTTGCGCTCGATACCTCCGGTACCGGCCGCTACGGATTCTTCTTCGAGCTGAACCTCGGCGACTCGAAAACCGACGGCACGGTGTTGCCGGAGAAGCAGATGGCATTCGACTGGGATGGACCCTGGCACGGGGCGACCCACATAAACGATTCGGGTTGGTCGGCAGAATACATGATCCCCTGGGGTACGGTGTCGATGCCTCAGATGGCCGGTAAGCGGTATATGGGGATCTACGTTGCCCGCAGCATCGCGTACCGCGACGAGTGGGTGGGATGGCCGGGTCTGCCCATGACCAAACCCGAGTTCCTGTCAGCAATGCAACCGCTTGCAATGAGCGGAGTCGATCCCGGGCAGCAGTACAACTTCTACCCGTACGCATCCATTACGCGCGACGAGGTGGACGATGAGACAGAATACAAAGTAGGAGCAGAATTCTTCTGGCGGCCATCGAGCAACCTGCAACTCACCGCCACGCTGAATCCCGATTTCGGTGCCGTCGAGTCGGACGATGTGGTTATCAATCTCTCTGCCACCGAGACCTTTTTCCCCGAGAAACGCCTGTTCTTCCTGGAGGGACAGCAGGTTTTCAACGCGACACCGCGCGCAAACACTCGCATCTTCGGCATCGGAGACCACGATGCGCCCTACACAATGGTCAATACGCGGCGCATCGGCGGAAAACCCGATACGCCAAACGTTGCAGACGATTTGGATATCGAAGAACGGGACCTCATCCGGCCAGTGGATCTTTTCGGCGCGGTGAAAGTGACAGGACAGGCCGGGTCTTATCGATACGGCCTGATCGGTGCATTCGAAGACGATGCCAAGTTTCGTGTCACGGATAACGACGGTGTGCAACACCGGGTGGTACAGGACGGCAACGACTATGGTGCTGCACGTCTGCTCTGGGAATCCAACGACAGTGGCCGCTATCGGGCCCTGGGCATTCTGAGTACAGCGGTCGTGAAGGACGCAGGTGATGCGTACGCCACGGGCCTCGACTGGCATTACTACACGCCCAATTCGAAGCTCAAAATCGACGGGCAGGCATTCACTTCCCATATCGACGGCGTCGGTACGGGCTATGGTGGCTTCGTGGACTTCGACTATTCCCATCGCCAAGGCGTGTCCACCCGGCTGGGAGTGGAATACCTGGACAAGAAGGTCGATCTCAACGACCTGGGATTTCTCGATCGCAACAATGCCTGGCAGGTGCGGGTTTCACACCAACGCACCCAACCGACTTTGTCGTTCGCGCAGCAGAACAGGTTCGATATTCGCGGTGGAGTGAGACACAATCTGGAGGGCCGGATGGTTCGCACCGGATTCGTGCTTACGGACATGCTGACCCTGAACTCATTGCATCGCATCTCTTTCGGCGCCGGTTTCAGACCCGCCCAGTACGACGATCTCAACAGCTTTGGCAATGGCACCTTTCGTATCGACCCCACCGTCAATGCCAACATTGGATTCACGACCGATTCGACACGGCCGTTTGGCATTCGCGCGACGCTGGGTACGACCGGTGAGGCGACGGGTGGGCAGAGCTGGCAAGTTGGCGGGGACATTACCTGGCGCCCCAATGATCGAGCCAATCTGAGCCTGAAGGCCGACTACATGGACCGGGACGGCTGGCTGCTCCACCAGGCTGGCCGCGATATGACTACCTTTCGAACCAAACAGCTGAGCACCGGATTGAGCATGGAATACTTCATCGGCGCCAGCCAACAGCTGCGCATGTCTTTGCAGTGGATCGGCATCAGGGCACGGGAAGACCGCTTTTTCGTGATACCAGGGCGTACCGGCAGCCTGACCGAAGGCCCGAAGCCTCCTGGGCCAAGTGACGATTTCAGTGTTTCCCAACTCAGCTTCCAGGCGCGCTATCGCTGGGAGATTGCCCCGCTGTCCGATCTCTTCGTCGTGTACACGCGGATGGCCAACATGGACGATCGACTGCTGGATCAGGGTTTCGATGACATTTTCGAGAGCGCCTGGAACGAACCCCTCTCTAATCTGTTCATCGTCAAACTGCGCTATCGCTTGGGTTCCTGAGAGGTTCGCTTGTGCAGGGCGGTTTTCACCAGGTGTCGATCCAGCCGCGTTTCTTGCCAGATCGTGGCGGTGCGGATGGCACCGAATCCAGCCCCATGACCAGCCATTTGCGCGTATCCGCAGGATCGATCACATCGTCGACTTCGGAGACCGTGGCCGCATTGAGTGCCCGTGACCATGCATAGGCATCGTCAACGTATCGCTCGTAGCGGGCCTTGCGCTCGGCAACATCGGTGATGGCGAGAAGCTCTGCCCGCCGGCCGAGCTTGACCGCACCCTCGAGTCCCATACCGGCGAACTCACCCGTTGGCCAGGAAATGGAGAAGAAGGTCTCATCGAAGCTGCCTGTGGACATGGCGAGCGCCCCAAGCCCGTACGACTTTCGTAACACCACTACGAAATAGGGCACCGTGATATTGGCTCCAGCCACGTACATGCGGCCGCAGTGACGAATCAACGCCGTCTTCTCCGCCTCGGGGCCGACCATGTTTCCCGGTGTGTCTATCAGGGACAGTATTGGAATGTCGAAGGCATCGCACAGCTGCATGAAGCGCGAGGCCTTATCGGCGCCATCGGAATCCACCGCACCCCCGGTAGGCGAGTTGGAGTTGTTGGCAATGACGCCGACGGCACGGCCCTCGATACGGATGAACGCGGTGACCATCGAGAGTCCAAACTCCGGCCGCAGTTCCAGCATTGATCCAACGTCACCCAGTGTTTCTATGACCTGTCGAATGTTGTAGACCGCACGCCGGTTTTCCGGAACCACGTGGCGCAACACACGCTGGTCGTGAGCGCTCCAACCCTGAATTCTGCCCTGGAAAAAGGACAGATAGTGTTTTGCCGCAGCCGTTGCCTCGATCTCATCCTCCACTAGGATGTCGATGACACCATTCGGCTGCTGAATGCTGATGGGGCCTACTTCGTTTGGTGCGTAGGCACCCAGCCCGCCCCCTTCTATGACCGCGGGGCCTCCGATGCCGAGGCTGGAATCTCGGGTGGCGATGATGACATCGCAAGCACCAAGCAACACCACGTTACCGGCAAAGCAGTATCCCGAGTTCACGCCAACCAGCGGTACCAGCCCCGATAACTTGCCCAGTTCCCGCCACGTGCGCACGCTCAACCCACCCACCGAACCCGCCTGAGGACCGGTGGCGCTGCGCGGACCGCCATAGGTGCGGCCTCCGCCGCCTTCCGTGTAGAGCACCACGGGCAGCTGGTAGTTTCTCGCTACGCCGAACATCCGGTCCTGCTTCTGGTGGTTCTTCCCCCCCTGCGTGCCGGCGAGCACGGTGTAGTCGTACGACATCGCCACACAGCGCGCGTTCTCGCGACCCACCAAATCGCCGTTCACCCGACCCACGCCCATTACCATGGCATCCGCGGCAGTCTTGATGACACGCTCCTCCAGTTCCTCGAGCGAGTCGTTGCGGTACCGGGTCGCCGTCACCAGGGGACTGTACTCAAAAAACGAACCGGGATCGCAAAGGTCTGCTATGTTCTCCCGGGCGGTGCGCTTTCCGGCGTCGTGCCGCTTGGCCGTAGCCTCGGCACGAGCCTCGTCCGTGGTCAGATGGTGAAAGTGCTGCACCTCGGCGACGTCGGGACGAATGCTGTCGAGATCTATGCGCTCTCCTGAATCGTACTCGCCCTCGATCTCCTGTGGTTCGATGAACACGATCGGGGTGTCCTCGAAAATCGTATCGCCCACTTCAAGCGCGATTTCACGTATCACCCCGGCATGCTCTGCCAGCACCATGTGCTCCATCTTCAACGCCTCTAGCACCGCGACCGGTTGCCGCAGCCGCACGGTGTCACCCACGGAGACTTTCAGCTCGATCAGCATGCCCTGAAGGGGCGCCAGTACGGCGACGGTACCGGCAGGACCCACCGCAAAGGGCACAGGCGCTTTGCCCGAGCCCCGCGCGGGCGTAACCGGGCCTTTCAGCGCGAGAACGGCCAGCGGATCGTCCGGATCGACACGCGTGCCCGCCTTGACCACATCCAGATCAGGCTCGAAGTAGCGGGCCCGCTCGCCATTTGCGCGCACCAGCTCGGCAGCATGTTCTTCGACATAGCGTGTGTGTATGCTCGCCTGCGCGAGCAGAGCATGGCGCAACAGCGCTGAAAGAAAGCCGGTGTTGCTACGTACGCCTTCGATCTTGAATTCGGCAAGGGCGCGCCTGGCTTTACGCACCGCCGCATCGAGGTCGTCGGCATGAGCAATGACCTTGGCCAACAGGGAATCGTAATGAGGACTGGTGACGTAGCCGGTGTAGCCAAACCCATCCACGCGCACTCCAGGTCCGGCGGGCGGTTCATAGGCCGTGATGACACCTCCGCCCGGGTGCGATTGACCGTCCCCGGTCATGGTCTCGAGATTGACACGAGCCTGCACCGCCACACCCCGTGGTGGGGCTACGTTGGCCTGCACCAGCCCCAGATCATCGAGAGTCGAGCCACCCGCGATCCGTAGCTGAATCGCCACCAGATCCAATCCGGTCACCGCTTCGGTGACCGTGTGCTCGACCTGCAGTCGCGCGTTCGCTTCCATGAACACGAAGCGCTCATTCGCCTCGGGACGCGTATCGAGTAGAAACTCAATGGTGCCGACGCCACGGTAGGCAACCTCCGCGGCGATCTTTCCGGCGGCATCGAGCATCGCCGTACGTAACGACTCCGAAAGACCGAAGGCCGGTGCGATTTCAACGAGCTTCTGGCGCTGGCGCTGCAGACTGCACTCGCGATCCCAGAGGTGACAGACCTCACCCGACCCGTCACCAACGATCTGCACTTCGATGTGGCGGGCACGGGGCAGCAGTTCCTCGATATAGATCTCGCCGGATCCAAACGCCTGTTCAGCTTCTGAAGTTGCCCGTGCAAATGCCTCATCGAGATCACCAAGCCGCTCGACTGCACGCATTCCACGTCCACCGCCTCCTGCCACCGCCTTCAACATCACACCAGCCCCAGGGGAGAGCGTCTCGAAGAAAGCCTTCGCTTCCTTGAGTGTGATCGCGTGGCTGAGTCCGTGCAGCACCGGGACACCGCACCGCTGTGCGAGCGAGCGCGCCTGTGCTTTGTCACCGAAACGACGCAACGCCGAAGCATCCGGCCCCACGAACTCGAACCCCGCTTTCTCGCAGTCGACGGCAAAGTCGGCGAGCTCGCTCAAGAAACCGTAACCCGGATGTATCGCATCGCAATCGGCTTCTTCCGCAAGCGCGATAATCCGTGCGGAGTCGAGATAGGCTGGAACGCCTGTCGCGCCGAGGCCGAGTACCTGGTCGGCGTGGCGCGTGTGCAATGACTGGCTATCATCGTCCGCATAGACCGCGACGGTTGCAATACCCAGATCCGAGGCGGCGCGGGCGATGCGAATCGCTATCTCGCCACGATTGGCGATCAGCAGGTTCTTGAGCATGTATCGATTCCTCCGGGTCCGGTACGTCGGCAATGACCCGGAGGCACCCTGGGGTGTGGTGGAATTCCGATTCGTACCGGGTGAAGCTCAGGTACAGAGAATACTACTCAGATGATTCGAGACAGGCAAAGCGTGTCTCGACTATGCTGCACACCCCTTAACCGGCTCACGACGGCGTGTAAACTCCATACTCCGGCGACCCGATGAAACAGATGAAACCACTACCTGCCCTGGCCCTGCTCACCACGATGATCCTGTGCAACAGCGCCTCCGGTACAGCGCTTCTCGAACCGGGCGATGCGTTTCCTGCATTCGACGCCAGGGACCAGCACGATACCGAATATCAATTCCAACCGGGCACGAGGACCGTCCTCATCGCCTTCGACATGCAAACCGCCAAAAAGACTAACAAGAAGCTCGCGAACCTCGATGCGGGTTTCCTGGCAGACAATGAGGCCGTGTTCATTTCCAACATCTACGGCATGCCCCGCGTAGGACGCCTTTTTGCGCTTCCCAAAATGAGGAAATACCCGCATCGCATTGTCCTCGCCGATGCCGAGAATCTCCTGAGCCTTTTCCCCCGGAAGGCAGATAGAGTCACCATCATCCGGCTGAATGCAAGTGCGGCGGTTCTATCGGTTGATTTCTGGAATCCCGGTGAAGAGGAGCTGTGGGATTACTTTGATCGTGGTGCGACCGCATCCGCGACATCGCTCGACTAGTGTCTATTCTGGCCGGCTATCATGCTTTCAATTCGTTCTACTACGAATGAGCCCCGCCTGTCACTGAGCAAAACTGGAACGCATTTTGATAGCCCACTTGCCGCTCTCCCGGGTCAGGATATAGAGCGAATCGTGGCAGTTGATGACGGAACCATCTTCCCGATATCGGGTGAAACGTGTATTCACATGCACCTTGTCCTCCGATCGCATCGAGATTTCCCGTTTGTCCCACTCGCTGTGGTGCCACCCGATTCCCTTCAGAAAGCTCTCCAGATCTTCTCGCTTCAGATCATCAGCACTTTGCAACACGTGCATCCGCCCACTGGCCAACCGGTAGTGAGGAAAGTGATACGTGCTGGTATGGGTCTTGATATCCAAGGCATTGAATGAGGACAGGAATTTGTCAAGCACCGCCATGATCTCATGATCCGTGGAGTTGTCTGATCGACTCCAGGCGTTGTTGGCCATCAGCACGTGAGCCAGGATCAAACTCAACGCCCACAATAGATACGACTTTCTCATAGCACATCCCTTGATAACGGATTCAACCAGGTACGTATGTCACCGGTGATCGGACCGCCCCTCTCCCTGCTCCCAGGAGTTTAGCCGAGTTCGACAGCCATGAGTGGAGCCGGTGCGTTCTGCGACGATCAGGTCAATCCCAGAGGCCGCCGCGGGTGGGCTTCTCCTCCACGATCTCGACGTTCAGCCCGTCCGGGCCGTAGAAGTACATGTAGTGCACGCCTCCCAGCGGCGTGAACGGCGTGTGAACCTCGATGCCCGCGGCTTTGTGCCATTCAAATTCACTGGCACCGTCCTACCCCTGCCCAGCCGATATGCCATAACGTGGAGCCAATCGACGATGGAGCACGCTCAGCCACTGTCTCTAGCAGGATGAACGACCGCTCTGTAAACAGCGCGGGAACCTTACCCCTGTAAATGACCTTGACGGCACCGAAATACTTCTCGTAGTACCCGATGAACTCTTCAGATTTGACGACATTCAGATGAACAGGACGCAAATGGGCCGTTTGCGCCAGGACCGATACAACGCACAGCGAAAGTGTAGGGTAACCGATACAGCGATATCTCATGCCACTGGTTTCTCGACGCGCGGGCATCAAACATAGCTTACGCATTGAGCCGCGGCTACGAACCGTCGTGCACCCTCGCATCCTGCGGCTTCTGCATCACGAAGAATTCGTACCCGTAACATTCGGAGTACGACCGATAGAGCTCGATTTCCTCCTGGTTTTCATCGAGAAATGCAAGATCTTCAGTGGCTGGCCACTGACGTGACCTGAGCTTCTCAATCTGACGTTCGAGAGGACCGTAGTAGTCATCCCACCAGGCCGAGGCAGGCAGAGAGAAGTGATGAATCAGGGAATAACCGGCCGCTTCGATGTAACCAACATTCTCATCCACGGTGGTTATGGGCGGATAGGCCGCCGACCAGAAGCGCAAGGCTGGTTCCGGAGGATCCGGCGTAAACCAGACCAACTCGGTGACCGCCAGGAAGCCGCCCGGCTTCAGAAAGCGTCTGAGGGCCCGTAGTCCGCGCTTGAATCCCACGTTATAGATGGCGCCTTCGCACCACACCAGATCGAACTCGTCGTCAGGCAGATCGAGTGCATCCATCGAGCAGCGTAGCGTGGAGACCTGAGACGCCACGCCCAGATTCTTGGCACGTCGGGCGAGGGTGTCGAGGAACGCCTGGCTTATATCCACGGCGGTGATACGCCCGCCCGTCAGACGAGCGAGCGCCAGTGTCTGACTGCCCGTGCCGCAGCCGATATCCAGGATGCGCGGATGCTCCGGTATGTATTTGGCGAAGGCCAATGCGCTGGCAGTAGCCAGATCGCTGCCCGGACCTTGTCTGGGAAGTGCATTAAAAAGTTCCAGGCGGCTGCTCATGCGACCATTTACCCGTGCAATTCAGGTAGTAATCATCACCTTGCCGATCACCTTGCGATCGACGATGAGTTGATAGGCCTCGACGATCTCGTCCATGGGCAGTCGATGGGATACATAGGGCGAGATACGCCCGTGTGAGAGCCAGTCGAGCAGGATCTCGGCATTGGCACGGTTCTTTTCGGGATCGTGCCGGCTCAGCCCGCCCATCGTGTATCCGATCACCTGAGCGTCCTTGACCAACAGATGATTGGTTTTCGCGGTTGCAGCGCGTCCGCTGGTGAAGCCGACGATGAGAATGCGCCCGTAGGGCGCCACACAGCGCATGGACTCATCGAACACATCACCGCCAACCGGGTCGTAAATCACGTCTGCGCCACGGCCGCCTGTAAGTTCTTTCACCTGATAGCGAAAGCCGTCCGTGTAGTTGATGGTATGGTCAGCACCCAGCGTTTTCACCACGGTGAGTTTTTCCTCCGAACTGGCGGCGGCAATGACCCTCGCGCCCATCAGTTTTCCGAGGTCGACCGCCGCGAGCCCCACGCCTCCGGCAGCACCGTGTACCAGCAACGTCTCACCAGGGCACAGCCTGCCGAGTTGCAACCCCCACAGCCCGGTTGCGTAATTGTTGCGAAATGACGCCGCCTGCTCGAGGTCGGTGCCTTCCGGCAACGGCGTTACCCGACGGGCAGCCACGTTTACGCGCTCTACACAACCACCCGGGGTGAGTACCGCATCGCCAACCCGAAACCCCTCCACGCCATCGCCGACGGCCGTGACGACACCACCAGCGTCTCCTCCGATCACGAACGGTAGCTCCGACTTTTCCTGATAGTCCCCGGCAATTCGCACCAGGTCGCTGAACTGGATTCCTGCGGTTTTGATTCGAACCGACATCTCACCGGGTTGCGGTGGTCCCGGTGGATCCACCTCTGCGACCACCAGGTCCCGGTGGCTGCCGTACTTGACGCAGTGGATGACTTTCATCGCGATCTCTTCTTTTTTTTGCGAGCGTTCAGCAGAGCCTAGCATCATCGCTCTGATGCCGGAAACGATCGTCTCGAATGTGCGCATGTCGAGCCGCTGAACATTTTACTTCCCGAGAAACCCGTGGATCATGCTGAACACGAGACAATAAGGAGCATGCACGAAATACCCCATGTGCAGATCAACGAAGCGCGGCTTTGGTATGCGGTACGCGGGCATGGCGAATTGCTGCTGCACCACGGCTACACCGCCTCCAGAGCAAACCGGATGCCGGTCGCGCAACGCCTGGAGGCACGCTGCCACGGAGATCGAGACACAATTCTCCAGCGATAGCGTGACCGACACTGACTCCCGCGATGGGGATGGAAAAGGTGGAATCCATGCAACGCAGTGTATGCGAGTTACACAGACCACACGTTGTCGCACCAGCCAGACCAGATTCGATGTCACTGCCCGAAAGCGGGCGATCAATTCCCGGACATCGGCATGCTTTGTACGCGATCACGCCTTCGCCGTAGAATCGACCCCTTATCAGCAGGAATGTATAAATGACACGCAAAGCCATCGCGTTGATAGCAATGACATTCACGCTCAGCGCATGCTGGAACGCTGAGAACGTCCATGTGCGACTCGAAGATGTGTCACTGGGATAGCAGTTGCTGAATCTCAAAGCCGCCTACGCGGGAGATGCAATCACGCAGGACGAGTATGAGGCGACCAGGCGCACATTGCTTTCGTTGAACGATCTGTGCAAGAACACGGAATCCGAGGTCACCTGGTTCTGGGATCGCTAACCGAATCGTTCAAGGCCTCGAGATCGCGGTGCGCGAAACCTTTTTTGCTCTTCGTGAGAATGCCTTCCAAGCCCCTGTAGATTGTAAGTTCGTCTAACCTGCCGGCGTGCCATCGCAGCCACCAGCCGTCGCACGGGTCGGGGCGCGATATCAAAAAAACCTTCGACGGCGTGCTCGAATCAATCTTCGTCGAGCCATCGGCTCGCCACCATGATCCAGTACAGAAGGTCTTCCGCGAGCCGCGCCAACGCCACGCCCTGTGCTCGTTGGTGAGCATCGAGCCCCTGCTACACCCGGCCTTGCGCAAATTCGTCGAGATACTCCGTAATCAGTTCCGAATCCGCCAGGCGTTCGCCGTCGATCTCCAGAAACGGCAGCTTGCCCTAGGGTGCTTTACAGGGATCGCCTTCATGCTCCAGTTCGAAAGGTACCTCAAGGACCGTCATCAGCATTTCCGTCTTGAGACAGAACGGGCTCGGATTCCGCATTCCGAAAGCGAGGGGGCGGCATCACCAGTTTCAGCACAGTGTGGTTCCCTGTTTGCTCGATCGGCACCATAGCAGAGCGCTGCTGACAACATCGTGTCACCAGGGCAGGAACTCGTGAAGCCTGTAATCCGGCATGACGACAGGCAGGCAAAGAATTCTCATTTCACCTACCCTCACCCGCGCAAGCCCTGCGACAGATTTCGTCTTGACCCAGTGGAACAACAGGCACAGCAAAGTAGCGCCGCTGTCCGCCGGGTTGCACAATGGGCTGTTCGCTCGGAAGGCAACAACAACAAAACGACACCGGATATGTGTGTCACCGCACAGCGCGACACACTGGGGAACTAGATGTCAGATTCCGCGTTACCACCGCACAGACCGCTGTACACGGCGAACTACACGAATTACGTGCTTGGCGTCCTGGTGGTCGTATACGTGTTCAACTTCATCGATCGCCAGATTCTCGCCATACTGGCTCCCGCCATCAAAGACGAATTGGGGCTTTCGGACACGCAGATCGGGGCGCTCACGGGCATGGCGTTCGGCATCTTCTACGCCACCCTCGGCATTCCCATCGCGCGTCTGGCGGACCGCCACTCACGCGTCACCATCATCTCCATCTGCCTGGCGATCTGGAGTCTGATGACGGCACTCTCGGGAGCAGCCGCCAACTTCTGGCAACTGCTCGCCGCGCGCATCGGAGTCGGTATCGGCGAGGCCGGCGGCAGCCCTCCTTCGCACTCGCTGCTGGCCGACTACTTCGCGCCGGAGCGCCGCGCCACCGCCCTTGGCATCTATGCGCTCGGCATCCCGGTGGGCATTCTGTTCGGTAACCTCGCCGGTGGCTGGATCGATCAGTTTTTCGGCTGGCGCAACGCGTTTTTCGTGGTCGGTATCCCGGGCGTGCTCCTGGCGCTGCTCATGAAGCTCACGGTGAAAGAGCCGCCACGAGGTTATTCAGAAGGGCGCACACCCGAGGTTCACAACGTGCCTTTTCGGGACGTGCTGAACACCATGTGGGGTTACAAATCTTTCCGGCATCTGTCGCTGGGTGCTGCGACACAGGCATTCGTCGGTTATGGTGCCATTGCCTTCATGCCATCGTTTCTGGTGCGAGCGCACGACATGAGTAGCGGAGAGGTCGGTACGGCGCTCGGGCTCATCATCGGCATCTGCGGGGGCGTGGGCACCTTCCTCGGAGGTTACCTTTGCGACAAGCTCAGTATGCGCGACATCCGCTGGTATATGTGGATGCCGGGATTAGGCTTTCTCATCGCGGTACCTTTCGGTGTGGGCGTGTTCACCGTCGACAGCGTGGCCCTGTCACTGCTGCTGTACACCATGCCGGCGTTCCTGGTGAATCTCTACACGGGCCCGACATTTGGAATCACCCAATCGCTTGCCCCGCTGGCAATGCGCTCGGCCGCTTCAGCGCTGCTGTTGTTCATCATCAACATCATCGGGCTGGTGTTCGGGCCGACCACCGTGGGATTCATCAGCGATCTGCTCTATGAGAGCTGGCAGATGAGCGACGTCGAATCACTGCGCATCGCGCTACTCGCCACGAATTTCGTCTACCTGATCTCATTCACCAACTACTACCTGGGCTCGAGGCACCTGAGGGCCGATCTGCAACGTGCCAATGCGTGACTCAGGCTGCCCGGCATCGCAAAAGTTCGGCGCGTAGCGAATGCGAGTGCCTCAATCGCCGAGGCGTACGCGCATGCGCCCCGCACCGAACTGGCCGGGTGCTGCTTCGAAATGACCCGGTACGATTTGACCGCACGATTGACAACCACCGCGAGGATTCAGGTGCCAGCGGCCGAGCACATACCAGTCCCGTTCTATCAGCAATTCACCGCAGTTTGGGCACCAGGTGCTCGAACCCGCGCTGTCATGCACATTGCCTGTGTAGGCGTACTTCACACCGTTACGCATGGCGATGCGACGCGCGCGGGTTAGCGTCTCGCTCGGCGTACTGCGTTTGTCGCGCATCTTCCAGTCTGGATGAAACGCGGTGAAGTGCATGGGCACACCCGGACCCAGATGCTCAACCACCCACGCCGTCATCTCTTCCAGTTCAGCCTCGGAATCGTTTTCACCCGGAATCAGCAGCGTGGTGGTCTCAAGCCAGGTTTCTGTCTCGTGTCTGATGTATTGGAGAGTTTCCAGCACCGGCGCAAGATGCCCGCCGCAGACCCTGTGGTAGAAACGCTCGGTAAATGCCTTCAGATCTACGTTGGCCGCATCCATCGCCTGAAAGAACTCGGCGCGAGGTTCCGGGTCGACGTATCCCGCGGTCACCGCCACGCTCTTCACACCCTCCTCGTGACAAGCCCCCGCCACATCGACGGCGTACTCCATGAAGATGACCGGATCGTTATAGGTGAAGGCGATACTGCGGCACGCGAGTTCCACCGCCGCCCGGGCGAGTCGTTCCGGCATCGCTCGGTCCGCAAGCGTATCCATCTCCCGTGATTTACTCACGTCCCAGTTCTGACAGAACTTACATGCCAGATTACACCCCGCGGTGCCGAAAGACAGCACGCTGCTGCCGGGGTAGAAATGACTGAGCGGCTTCTTCTCGATTGGATCGACACAGAAACCGCTGGAACGCCCGTAACTAACGAGCTTGACCTCATCGTCCAGACGCTGGCGCACATAACACAGCCCGCGTTGCTCCTCACGCAGCCTGCAGCGCCGCGGACACACATCACACTGCACCCGTCCGTCATCGCGTCGGTGCCAGTGTCGGGTGCTGACGACAGTGTCTTCCATACCTTCTATATGGTGGCAGACACCCAGAATGGCAAGGTGTCCTGGATAAAAGCACCGGAATACTTGCAATAAGCGGCGGACAGCCCCATATAGCGGGTGTCACCAACTTCCCACACTCAGGGGAGGTACCCATGCTGACACGTCAAACAGCGGTTGCCGGCTTTTTTTACCCGGAGGATCCGACGACGCTGTCCGATACCGTGGCCAGCTTCCTGGAGCAGGCGCGTACTTCCAGAGCTGCCTTCCCGGCGGACAGCTTTCCCAAGGCGATCATCGCCCCGCATGCGGGATATCCATACTCCGGGCCCATCGCGGCAACTGTGTACGGATTGCTTCAGGGCGCCCGCGCGCGCATAAGACGCGTCGTATTGCTAGGTCCCGCACACCGGGTGTACCTGCGCGCAATGGCATTTCCTTCCGTCGATGCATTCGCCTCACCACTGGCAAACGTACCACTCGACAAAGCGTCTATCGCACGCGCGCTCGAGCTTGAATATGCACAGGTCTCGGACGAGGCTCACGCCGAGGAGCATTGCCTGGAGGTGCAACTGCCGTTCCTGCAAACCGTCTTGGACGAGTTTGCGCTGGTGCCCTTCGTGGTCGGCGACTGTCCACCCAGCGCGGTAGCCGCCGTTCTGGAATCGCTGTGGGGAGGCGAGGGGACTCTGATCGTCGTGAGTTCGGATCTGTCGCACTATTTGCCTTACGATCAGGCGCAAGACACAGACCGCGTCACCAGTCAGGCCATCGAGGCACGCAGCTCTCGACTCCTCGGCGACGAGGCCTGCGGCGCTCACGCCATCAACGGACTGATGCTGGTCGCAGAAAGGTACGGGCTCGAAGTACGCACCCTGGATGTGCGCAACTCGGGCGATACGGCGGGAGACCGCAGTAGTGTCGTGGGATATGGCGCTTATGCACTCTCCTGAGTACGAATCGCGCGAGCGCACCATTCTGCTCACCATCGCCCGCCGCTCCATCGAACACGGTATTCGTGAGGGAATTCCCCTCCTACCTGAAAGCGACACACTGCCCGACTCGCTGACACGAATCCGGGCGTCTTTCGTCACGCTGCGCAAGGCAGACGACCTTCGCGGCTGCATCGGAACGCTGAACGCTCATCGCCCTCTCGCGGAAGACGTGGCCGGCTCCGCTTTTTCCAGTGCTTTTCGCGATCCCAGATTTCCTCCACTGCGGGAGCGGGAATTTGCCGGTTTGAGCATCGAAGTTTCCGTTCTCTCTCCGATGCAGCCCCTGTTCGTTACCAGCGAAGCGGAACTTCTGCACGCATTGCGGCCCGGCATCGACGGACTCGTGATCGAAGAAGGCAGCCACAGCGCTACTTTTCTACCGACAGTATGGGAGAGCCTTCCCAAACCGCGGGCCTTCGTGAACGAACTCAGGCGCAAGGCAGGGCTGCCCGAGGACTATTGGTCCGCGAATCTGGCGCTGCATACATATCACACAGAAACCTTCGCAGGTCCTGCCTGAGAGGATACGGCGGCCATGGGTTGAGGCACACAATGCTCGCTATGATGACCTTCCAAATACAGGTTGTAAGGGCTTTGTCTTGGTTATAGGCAATTACATTGACTTGTACCCGGAGCCGCATCGACGCCATCGAAGATGTGTCCGAAGATCTGTTCGACGAATGGCGTTCCGAAACGGAACAGATCACCAACGCCAGATCGCGTACCTCGAGCACGCGCCAGCTACAGGCATCGGAACGCAAGTACGCGGCACTGATTAAAGCCATGCGCCGCGCCGAGGCCAGCATGGACCCCGTGCTCACATCGTTTCGCGACCATGTCCTGGCCCTTAAGCACAATCTGAACGCCCAGGCCCACTGTAGCGAAAGGCCGAGGGCTTCTGACAACATCCAGACTTCACTCATTCACTCGCTTGTTGCCCGGGACATACTTCCGCCGAGCGGCTTCGTGAGAGAAATGTTGATAAAATGGGCGTCGGGCAGGAATCGGGAGACCGAGCGCTCGTACGCTCGCAACATTCACTATGTGCAGAATCAACTCACAAACACTCGTGAGGAGTTTGGTTTTGACAGCGTTCCTCGCACTTTCGAGCCATTCCGCCGCTGCCATCTTTTCATCCACGCTGCCCGCCAGCCGAAGCGTTCACACGGGTAGTCTCGCTACGCTTTTCGCGACGGTGGTCTCCTCCTCCGACAGCACACTCACCAACTGCTCTGTCTCCGTCGCCACATCACTGGACGCCACTTTTTCGTATCAGACAACTGACCCGGCGACCAATCAGCCGGTCGGCCAACGCGACACGCCGGTGGACATCCCTCCGGGTGGGTCACAGAGTTTCGTGTTGGGACTCACCGCCAACTCAGAGACTCCAACCACGCAGGTAGAATTCGCCTTCCACTGTGACAACGATGGCCCCGCTCCAGTTGTTCCCGGGCTCAATACGCTGCTGTTCTCCGCAAGTACGCTCCCCGCCCCGGACATAATAGCGCTCGCCGCCACTGTCGGCGGCAACGGCGTGTCCGAGGCTCCGAAGGATGATGGGTTCGGCTTTTTCACCATTGCCACGATCAACCTCGGTGCCGCCGCGACAGTGGACGTCGAGGCGGTGGTTGCGGACAACAGCGATCTGCTGTCCACTATCCTCCTGTGCGAAACGGATGCGAGCGGCGCCTGTATCAGCGGTCCACACCCGTCTCCCATCACCGTCACCGTCCCGCGCAACGCCACACCCACCTTTGCCGTGTTCTTCAACAGCGCGACAAAGGTCTCTTTCGATCCCGCGCGTAACCGATTGTTTCTGAACTTCAGAGAAGGTGCCGCCATTCGCGGTTCGACCAGCGTGGCTTTTCGAGGCGGTGGAGAATCGATACGTTTCGAGAACGCTGGACACCCCACGTTCATGAGCCCGCATGCCCGGCCAATTACCGTCAGCGGCGGGTTGGTCTACGCAGCCAACACACCGGCAGACACGGTAGACGTCATCGACACGGCAACGCGCGCTATCGTCAGGCGCATCAACGTCGGCATCGACCCGGTGGGCCTCGCCGTGCGTCCGGACGGCAGGGAGATCTGGGTAGCCAACCACGTCTCGGACACTGTGAGCGTGATCGACACCGACGCCACGAGTCCGACGTTTCACGAAGTAATTGCCACAGTACAGGCAATCGACGACACAACGTTCTCCACCCGTTTCGACGAGCCCGTGGGCGTTGCTTTTGCCAACACACACAAAGCCTACGTGGCGCTCTCTCCCGGCAACGAGATCGCGGTGGTCGACACCGACACCTACACTGTGACCGACCGCCTGCCGGTACAAGCGCAGGATCCACGGGCAATCGTCGTGCGCGATGGTCGTCTGTACGTCGTTGCGTTCGAGTCGAACAACCAGACCCAGCTTTCCGGATGCACCCCGGAGAAAATCGACGGCGACACCTGCACCTTCGATGCGGTCGAGCACGTGTTCACCAACAACAACGTACTCTCGACGCACTACAACGCGGACATCGTTAAAAACAACGCGATTCCGGACCGGGATCTGTTCGTCTTCGATACCACGAACGACCAGCTGATCGACACCGTGGAAGGTGTCGGTACGCTTCTGTACGGCCTCGACGTGGACAGCAACGGCCGGGTGTTCATCTCCCAGAGCGATGCCCGCAACGATGCGAACGGCAAAGCCGGCACGCGCAAACACGGCCTCGCGGAAATGGAAAATCGCGCGTTTCTCAATCAGATAACACGTATCGATTGCGATACCGGCTGCGGGCAACACGCCTTCTTCGATCTGGAGCCGAGACCGCCGGCGCATCCGGCCCCTGGCATGGCACTAGCTACGCCATTTGCGATCCGCGTAAGCGAAGACGACAGCATGCTCATCGTCACTGCCGCCAGCTCCAACAAGCTGTTCACCCTCGACCCCGGTACCGGTACCGTGCTCGACCGCATTGAGGTCGGAGCCATTCCTCGTGGTATCGCCCTGCAATCGGCACCGGATGGCGCCCCCCTCAGCGCCTGGGTGCTCAATGTCGGCGACAACAGCGTAACTCTGGTCGACCTCTCAGCACCACCGGAACTGAGTGTTACAGCCACGATCACCCTGGACGATCCAACCCCCTCGGATGTCAAGCAGGGACGCCTCGCGTTCAATGACGCCAACGCCTCGACCACCAGCACCTTTTCCTGCGAAAGCTGCCACCCCGACGGGCATACGGACCAGCTCACCTGGGTACTAGACACCCCCATCTGCGACGTGGCGGGTTGCACCCAGATACCGCCG
>DCWG01000096.1:0-21351 GCA_002327525.1 Gammaproteobacteria bacterium UBA2168
CATTTCCCAGTTGAAAGGGGGGATAGTGAGCGCAGGAAGTCCGGCCTTAATCTCACCCACGGTCGCTATACCGTGAGATGCGTCGAGTCCGGTCAGTGAAACGATGAGGGTTGTGACGATCACGGCAAAGATGGGTCCCGTGCGGCTCCAAGGAGACTGACGCGAAATGCGCGGTGTGAATCGCCTGATCACCCGCACGGCGTAGCGTCGCACTAACCAGAGTATGAGGAGAGTGAGAACGGCCAGGGCGATGGTTGCACCGTTGTAGCCTCGCCAGCTTTGTGAGAGCTGGTAGAGCGTCTGAAATACATTGCCGGGCTCAATGCTACCGATACCGTGGAATGCAGGCAGCTGGCTGATGATGATCAGAAGAGCGGCAGCATTGATGAATCCGGTGATGACGGGGTGGCTAAGCAGATTGACGATGCCGCCCATCTGCGTGAGCCGCAGTAACCACAGGAACAGGCCTGCTTCCAGGCTAAGGACAGTGGCGATGCCGAGATGTGACTCTTCATAGCGCGGTGCGTGCTCCGCGATCGTCGCGGCCACCATGAGTGCGGCTACGGCAACGGGGCCCACGACCAGGTGCCGGGACGAGCCCAGCACCGCGTAGATGACCATCGGAACCAGACACGCGTAGAGGCCGGCTTCCGGAGGCAGGCCCGCGAGAAATGCATACGCTATGGCCTGAGGTATGGTAATGACACCAAGTACGAGACCGGCCACCAGGTCGTGTTGGATGTCACTTGCGCGATAGTGATGAAGCGTGCCGGCAAGAGGCACGTAGCTGCGCCAGTTCTTGACCTTTGGTTCGAAGGTAAACAAGGGTTCGCGGGACATGCGGTCATTGTAGGCGAGTTGCCGTTGAGTGCGCAGAGGGTTTAGCCTTCTGGTGCAGAGAGGGATGCTAGGTTGGATGTATCGAGGAGCAGCGCGTATGGATGTCAGGGCAGCGGTGGCGCACGCCGCCGGAAAACCACTCAGCATTGAAACAGTGCAGTTGGCGGGGCCGAGGGCGGGGGAGGTGCTGGTCGAGGTAAGGGCCACCGGCATCTGCCACACAGACGCGTACACGCTCTCGGGTGCGGATCCGGAAGGTTTGTTTCCCTCGATCATGGGCCACGAAGGTGCAGGTGTGGTGGTGGAGGTAGGCAATGGAGTTACCTCGGTTACCGTCGGTGATCACGTCATTCCGTTGTATACGCCGGAATGCAGGCAGTGCAAATTCTGCACATCGGGCAAGACCAATCTGTGCGGCGCCATCCGTGAAACCCAGGGGCAGGGTCTTATGCCGGATGGCAGCAGCCGGTTCTCCCTGGGCGGGGACACGATCTACCATTACATGGGCACTTCGACCTTTGCGAACTACACGGTGGTACCGGAGATCGCGCTTGCGAAGATTCGTCCGGACGCCCCCTTTGAAAAGGTCTGCTATATCGGCTGCGGTGTCACGACGGGGCTGGGCGCGGTGATGAACACCGCGAAAGTGGAACCGGGTGCGAACGTGGCCGTATTCGGGCTCGGTGGTATCGGGCTCAACGTGATTCAGGGCGCAAGCATCGCGGGTGCGGACCGCATCATCGGTGTGGATCTGAACGAAGGCAAACGCAGCCTCGCCGAGCGTTTCGGCATGACCGACTTCATCAATCCCGGTGAAGTAAACCCGATGGATGCTATCATCGATCTCACCGATGGTGGCGTAGACTACTCGTTCGAGTGCATCGGCAACGTGGAGGTCATGCGTCAGGCGCTGGAGTGCTGTCACAAGGGATGGGGTGAGAGCATCATCATCGGCGTTGCCGGTGCGGGGCAGGAGATTGCCACCCGACCCTTCCAGCTGGTTACCGGACGGGTGTGGAAGGGCACCGCGTTCGGTGGCGCCAGAGGGCGTACCGATGTACCGAAGATCGTCGACTGGTACATGGACGGTAAGATCAACATCGATGATCTGATAACGCACACCATGGATCTTTCGGATATCAACAATGCCTTTGATCTGATGCACGCCGGCGAGAGCATACGCTCGGTCGTCGTGTACTGAGATTTATTTAGTGGGAGGTTCGCCATGAGCGAAGAGATGTCGAGGGAGGAGTGGCTCGGACAGGTCGTCGAGCCGGTCATCGAACCTGAGCGGCGGATCTGCGATCCGCACCACCACCTCTGGGATCACCCGCAAAACCGCTATCTGCTGGAAGATCTGGTTGCAGACACCGGCGGCGGGCACAACGTGGTGAGCACCGTCTTCGTGGAATGTTCCAGCGAGTATCGCGAGGATGGGCCCGAGGCACTGCGACCGGTAGGCGAAACCGAATTCGTCGAGCGAGTAGCGCGGCAAAGCGCAAGCGGCGAGTTTGGCCCCATGTGCGCCTGTGCCGGCATAGTGGGGCTGGCCGATCTGACACTCGGTGCGCGAGCGGGTGACGTGCTCGATGCGCACATGGCGGCGAGTTCACGATTTCGCGGTATTCGCCATGCCGCCGGGTGGGATGAAAGCGATGAGGTGCGCAACTCCCACACCGATCCGCCGCGGCATCTGTACCTGCGCGAGGATTTTCGCGAAGGCTTTGCCGAACTCGGCAAGCGCGGGTTGTCGTTCGACGCCTGGCTCTATCACACACAAATTGGCGAATTGAGCGATCTCGCCCGTACCTTTGCGGATACGACGATCATCTTCGACCATTTCGGGGGACCGCTCGGCATAGGCCCGTATAAGGGTAAGCGCGAGGAGATCTTCGAGAGATGGTGCGACGATGTGGCGGAACTGGCGGCTTGTTCAAACGTCTACGCCAAGCTCGGGGGGCTGGTGATGCCGCTCAGCGGCTTCGGATTCCACAGGCGCTTGGTGCCGGCCAACTCGGATGAGATCGTCGCCGCGACGGGTCGCTACTATCGGCACGCCATCGACCACTTCGGCGTCGAACGTTGTATGTTCGAAAGCAATTTCCCGGTGGACAAACAGAGTTGTTCGTACGTGGTGCTGTGGAATGCCTTCAAGAAGATGGTGGCCGATGCCTCGGTCACCGAGAAGAACTGGCTGTTCCACGACGCGGCGGTGAGTGCGTACCGCATCAGTGAGGATGGCGGCTGAAGCCGCGCGTTCGGTCGATGCAGCAGCTTTTGTGTGGGAGCGGCTTCGCCCGCTTTACCAGCCGTGAGGCTGCCCGCCTGATTCGCCAACTTCATCGCAAGGCCCCGGGCCAGCGTCGTCGCGTTGTCCGTCGCCACGTTCATCGACGAACCACTCATGCGTATCAGCCGTGGTTGGTTACGCCTCAGCTTCATCGTGCCGGTATTGCTGCTGCAATGCCGTGGGGCGAAGAGCGGGCAGATCAGAAACGTTCCATTGCTGTGCGTACCGGACGGAGAAGACGTTTTGCTGGTGGCCTCCAAGGGCGGGCAGGTTCGACGTCCGGCGTGGTGCCACAACCTGCGTGCTCATCCGGACGTGAGCGGGCGGGTGACAGGTGGTCGTCGCGCTCTGCATGCGTCGGAGTTGTCGGGCGAAGAACGAGTCCGGGCATGTCGACTCTCTTGAAATGCGTGAAGCAATCCGCCGCTGGCTGCGCGGCCGAATGGCCTATAAAGGCATGGAATACAAGGACTTATGTGCGCGATTAGCGGAACTCGGGGTGACGCAGAACGAAAGTAACCTGCGCTCGAGGGCGAACAATGGGTCGCTGGGTGCACAGATGTTCGTCTACCTGCTACTCGCCATGGATATCCGGGCGCTGGACCTCGGTGAAATCAGGGAGATTCTGAGCGACATTGGGGCCGGAGACGCTGTCGGGGGAGACACTGAATCCGGATAAAGGCATCGTTGCACCTTACTTCTTGGTGGAGACAGCGCTAGCATGCCCGGCTTTTGCCATTCGCGGAGTGTTTTAGCGTGACGATGAAACTGATCGGTGCGGGCTTTGGACGCACAGGAACCCTGTCGCTCAAACTTGCCCTCGAACAGCTGGGCTTCACGAAGTGCTACCACATGATGGAGGTCCATCAGAATGAGGGCCACCGCGCCCAGTGGGTGCGTGCCGCCCGGGGTGAACCGGTGGACTGGGTGAAGCTCTTCGAAGGCTACCAGGCATCGTGCGACTGGCCTTCGTGCAATTTCTGGCGAGAACAACTCGCGTGCTGGCCGCAGGCGAAGGTCATACTAACGCAGCGCGATCCCGAGCGCTGGTATGAGAGCATCATGAACACCATCTGGCCGATCACGTTGGAAAATGCGGCTAGCGAGGACGAGCTCGTGCATGAAGGCGCGGACATGGTGTTCGAGGTGGTCTGGGATCGTATCTTCGGCAGACGGATGGAGGACAGAGACCATGTCATCTCGCGCTACCTCGAGCACAATCAGTTGGTACGCGATAGCGTCCCCGCGGATCGTCTGTTGGAGTTCGATCCGGTGCAGGGATGGGAGCCACTATGCGAGTTTGCCGGTTGCGAGGTTCCCGACACCCCCTACCCGAGTGTCAACAGCACGGCACAGTTCCATGAGCGGTGGGCAGCACGGGAGAAGTAATTACTCACTTGTATCGAGTAGCCAGCGGTAGAGGTAGGTCGCGAGTACCGCGCCCAGCATCTGTGCCCCAACGAATCCGGCGATGTGGCCCGGCTGGATACCGGAAAACGTATCGGTGAAGCCGCGCGCCACGGTCACCGCTGGATTGGCGAACGAGGTGGAGGCAGTGAACCAGTAGCCAGCGGTGATGAACAACCCCACGGCGTAGGGAACGGCCTCGGCGCGATGGTGCACTACAACAAGAATGGTGCCCACGAGGCCGAAGGTTGCCACACTTTCCGCCAGCCACTGTCCTGCGCCGGTGCGGGCCGTTTGCGATACCTGGAAGATGTCCAGTTCGAACATGGCGTGTGCGATCCAGGCACCTACCAGCGCACCCGCAATCTGTATGCAAGGAGAATCACCATGCGTGTCGACGATGCGGATGTACACACCCGCGGACCGGCACCGCACATCGGTCGGCGTGCAGCACGTCCTCAACGAGCAAGAGGTGTGCTGCTAAGCGAAGCAGAACATGGTCATCACCCACGATCCCGAGGGCACCGTGTGTGGGAATGGTATCGGGTGCTGGAGGATGTGCCGGGCGACGCTGAAGAGGCTTCCTGCTACGCAAATCCAGCGTCAGCGTCCGCGCAACCTGCCTGCTGCTGAGGCCCTAAAACTGATCGCCGGGACTGGCGTGGTTCTCGTCCAGCCCGAGCGGGTCCTGGTGGATGGTGATGTCGACTCCCGGATCCTGCTGGAGGATGCGCCGTTCGACATCGACCGCGATCACGTGAGCGCGCTCCAGAGTGATGTCGGGCGCCAGTTCGATGTGCATCTGTACGATCTTGGTCAGGCCTGACTGCCAGGTGCGCAGCCCGTGTACCTCTATCACGCCGGGTGTGGCCCGTGCCGTTTTCTCGATCTCGGCACGGAATGCCTCGGACAATTCGCGGTCCATTAACAGGTGGATGGCCTGCGCGCCAATGCGAGCAGCGCTGTAGGCGATGTATGCCGCGATGCCGATACCGATGATTGGATCCAGGCTGAGCAGTCCCTGGGCTGCGAGCAGCAGCGCCAGCACCGCGGCGCCGTTTGTGGCGAGATCGGCGGTGTAGTGCAGTGCATCGGCGCGTATGGCAGTGGACTGTGTTTGCCGAATCACCCAACTCTGGAAGGCGAGCAGTGCGACGGTCGCGATCATGCTGAACACGATGACGGCGAGGCCGTCGCTGACATTGTCCAGCGGTAGAGGGCTGAACAGACGGTCGATGGCGTGCAATACCAGAAAGATGGCGGATCCCAGAATGAACATTGCCTGCGCGAGTCCCGCCAGTGCCTCCGCTTTGCCATGCCCGAATCGGTGTTCGTCATCCGCGGGCATGAGTGCATAGCGCACGGCGATGAGGTTGACGGCCGATGCGCCGACATCCATCAAAGAATCCACCAGAGAGGCCATGAGGCTCACAGAGCCGGTTGCCAGCCATGCGTACAGTTTGGCCACGACCAGAATGGAGGCGGTGGCCACAGATGCGTAGGTTGCGGCTCTCAGCAGACTTTCCTGCCGGTTGTTCATGTGTTGCCGAGCTCCCGAAATGCGCGCGTGAGCGCTTCGAACTCGTAGCCGGCATGTAACTTGCCCTGATCGGACATCCTCTGTACGTCCGAGGCGCTGAACCAGCCGAGATCCAGTAACTCGGAGTCGTCGTACTCGCCGATATCGTGTTCGATGCGTGTCGTGAAAAGCTTGTGCAGGGCGCGCTTGTAGTGGAAAGCACCGATGTCCAGCAGATCCTCCTCGGCCAGATGCAGATCCAACTCCTCACGCAACTCACGCACAAGTGCCACTTCGGGAGTTTCGCGCCACTCGATACGTCCGCCAGGCAGCCCCCAGCGCTGGTGCTTTGCGCCCCAGAAACTGCTGTGAATGGCGAGCAGTACAACTTTGTCGCGCACAATCACGCCCCTCGCGGTTCTGTAGCGATTGTGCATCAGTCATCCGTTCCCGTAGTGTGACATGCTCGAAGAGATCGCCTGGGAGGGCGGGGCAATTGACCGACATACAGCATCGTAGCGTCCAGGCTAATGGCATCAACATGCATATCGCGGAGGCGGGTGAGGGCCCGCTTGTGGTGTTGTGCCATGGCTTTCCGGAGTCCTGGTATTCGTGGCGCCATCAGCTGCCGGCGCTGGCGGAGGCAGGGTATCACGTAGTGGCGCCGGACCAGCGTGGATATGGGCAAACCGATGCCCCCGAGGCGATCGAAGAATACACGCAGTTTCACCTGGTAGGCGACGTTGTCGCGCTGGTTCACGTACTCGGCGAGGAACGGGCGGTGATAGTGGGGCACGACTGGGGCGCGCCGGTGGCATGGAATGCGGCCCTCTGGCGGCCGGATGTTTTTCGTGCGGTGGCGGCGCTCTCGGTACCCTGCTCGGAGCGTGCCCCGATACCGCCTACCCAGGGATTGAAGCAGATGTTTGGTGATCGATTCGCCTATGTGCTCTATTTCCAGACACCCGGTCTCGCCGAGCACGAACTGCAGCATGATGTGAAAAACACAATGCTGCGATTTTTGTATGGCGCATCCGGCAATACGCCAGACGGCGCGGCGGCAGTGGTGAGCGGTGCGCCGCATCGCAGCGCCTGGTTTCTGGATCAGGTACCCACCTGCGACGAGTTGCCGCCGTGGCTCACAGAAGAGGATCTGGGCTTCTTCGTCTCGGAGTATGAGCGAACGGGGTTTCGCGGTGGGCTAAACTGGTACCGGAACATCGATCGTACGTGGGAGATGTCAGCACCGTTTCAGGGCAGGAAGATCGAACAGCCGGCACTGTTCATTTCGGGCGACAGGGATCTCATCCGAATGAATCCGGATTTCGAGGAACAAATGCGAGCCGTGGTTGACGATTTGAGAGATGTCATCATCTTGCCCGGCATTGGCCACTGGACACAACAGGAAGCGCCGCTGGCGACCAACGAGGCGCTGCTACGGTTTCTGGCCGATCTTTGAGCCGAGACGGGCAGGACGCGCCCGCTGTTTTAACAACAGGCTTACAAACCAACACGCTCTGCATATAGCAATCTGTGATCTGGACCCTAGACTGACAAGCCTGGGGACAATTAGGACATTCGGTTGGGCACGGACTACCAGCTTTTGGTGGGCCAGCACTTCGACGGCAACGGCGTGGCGTACGTCGTGCGCGAAGTCGCGTGGTTCGAAAACCGCTGGATCGCAAAGGCGGACCCGGTGTGCGTGGATGATACTGTCATGCGCGGCGATGAGCTTCGCAGCTTCCCGGTCAACTACGTACTGCGGCGGGTCGTCGTGGAAGAAGAAATAGAGCTGCTCCCACCGCACTGGGGTTTTCAGGATCCCCCCTGAGGCGCCGCAGCCTGATCGATGGCGGCGCGAAAGCAGCGCTCGAATACCCAGTGAAATCCCGTTTCATCGAATCGCTCCTCCGGCCAGTCGGCCGTTAGTTCTACTATGCCAGCTGTCCGCGCCTGTACCGCAGCGCGGTATCCATGAAGATCAATCCGCGCCGGTGTTCGCCCCAGGTAGTACTCCAGCCATTTGAGTTCGTCCTTTCTACGTCGGACCGGCGGGAGACTCATGACCAGGAAATAGGCTACATCGAAGCACGGGGCGTGGGCGACCAGGCAGGCCGATACTCCCGATCCAGTGCCAGAGTGAGGGCAGTGTCATCGAAAGCGGGGATCCATCGCACAGGAGAGGTGCGGTGCAGCTCGCGCAAGGCATCCAGGGCGGCACGAGTGTGCACCTCACTGGCATCGTCTTGCCATGAGAAAGGTGCGATGGGCATATCCTTCAGCGCGATGGCGTGCTCGGTCGCGGCGAGGCAGCGGGGCGGTCGGATGCCGAGGGCGCCAGCGTAGGCGTTCAGGAATCTCGCTTCGAGTTCGGATGACTCACCGATGCGAGCGGCGCTTTCTTCGCGCGGCCGCTTGAGGATCAGCGACGATTGCTCGTCGGTATCAGCCCACTTGACGGTTAGTCTGTCGACACGACTGGAGAACGCGTCAATCGGACGGTTCTCGAGGTCTGTGATCTCGCGCCGAGCAGCGTACTCAGCCAGGCAGATTCAACGCACGACATTTGGCGGGCTGCGTGGAGTGTGTCACGTCAGGTCGGGGTGCTGGCGGTGGTGTTCGGTGGCCTCTTCGAAAGCGTGTGCGATGCGAAGCAGTGCGATGTCGGCGCGCGGAGCGCATACCAACTGGGCACCCACGGGCAGTCCGTCGTCAGTGAATCCTGCCGGTACCGATACCGCGGGGCAGGCTGTGGCGGAAACCGCACAGCAAACCGTCATCCAGTCGATGTAGGTATCGAAGGTGACGCCTTCGATCTCGTGTACCCAATCCAGTTCACCCGGGAAGGGTGGCAGCTGGGCCGCGGGACACAACAGCACGTCGTACTGCTCGAAGAAAGTCGTCACGCGCCGGTAGAGCTGCGTGCGCGCCACTTCCGAGCGGATCAGCTCTTCGGTGGATAGGTGCATGCCCTTGTCGATGTTCCAGATGGCGGTGTCTTTCGCGTAATTGCGCCATTGCGGTACGCGGGCTTCCAGATCGCGTCCTAACAGTGATGTAGCCGCGGTGCGCTGGGTCTGGAAGATATTCATAGCGTCAGTGAGATCCGGACATGCGGCTTCGACGTGCCAGCCGAGGTCTGCGCACGCATCGGCGGCCTGCCTCAAGACGGTACGTACGTCGGCGTGTATCGGTAGCCCGCCGAGGTCTTCCGCGTACGCAACACGCAGGTCCACAGGTGCAGGACCTGCCAGCCACTGATCGGGATCGCCGGTCAGTGGTGCATCCAGGGGATCTTTCTTGTAGGCGCGTTGCTTTTCGTAGCAGCCGGTTTGCACCGCCAGCAAGCGGGCGGCGTCGGCAACCGTACGCGCCATGGGACCCAACGTGGACAGACGCCCTAGCCAGCCGAAAACGGTTTCTGCGGGCACGCGACCGATGGATGGCCGAAATCCCACCACGTTGCAGAATGATGCCGGGTTGCGCAGAGATCCGCCCATGTCGCTGCCATCCGCCATCGCGAAGAAGCCGGCGGCGAGCGACGCTGCCGCACCCCCGCTGCTGCCGCCCGCGGAACGCTCGGATGCATAGGGGTTGGCGGTTCGCCCGAACAGGCTGTTGAACGTGTGGGAGCCAAGCCCGAATTCAGGCGTGTTGGTCTTGCCAATGATAAGTGCGCCAGCGGCGCGCATGCGGCGCACCATTTCTGCATCCTGTGCGGGATGGTTGTCGGCGAATGGTACGAAACCCATGGTGGTCGGGAATCCGGCCGCATCGGCTAGATCTTTGACGGCTGTGGGGAGGCCGTGCAGGGGACCGAGCCGTGCACCGGTGGCGACCGTGAGATCGGCTTGTTCCGCCAGGTGCATCGCATTCGCCCGGGACAGGGGGTTTACGATGGCATTGATGGTCGGGTTGTGCGCCTCGATACGGTCGAGCGTCCAAGACATCAACTCGGCACACGTCAGCCGTTTGCTTCTGATGGCGGCGGACAGTTCCGCCACGCCCCACCACTCGGGATCGATCACGGCTTGCCGCGCGGATCGTCAGATTCGTCGCCGTCCGGACTGGCATTGTCGCGTGGCGTCCATGGATTCTCGAATGCATCACGCATGAGGTTGAGCGGATTCAGCTCATTCAGCTGGCGCATGCGTTGGCGAAACTGATCCTGGTGATCTAGATAGGTGAGAATGCTCTGCTCTATGTAGCGAGACACGACCCCGCCCATGCGATCGCCGTAGAAGCGGATGATCTGTTCGATGGCTCGATTGGTGAGTACTGGCTCGTGCCCCTCGGCTTCCTGCTCTGCCAAGATCTGGAGCAGTACGGTGCGCGTGATGTTCTCGTCACTTCGCGCATCGTGCACTTGGACGCTCTCGCCGGCGATGATGAGTTTGCGCACATCATTAATGGTCACGTATTTGCTGTCGGACGTGTCATAGAGACGCCGGTTGGGGTACTTCTTCAGGTGATGCATGCGCCCTCGGCCCGTCATCCTCTCTGGTCGCGGGAGTGTGGCGCAAATCACCCTACCGGGCAACACGACATGATGCGCTGCAATACCGAATCGAGTGTATTCCTGCAAATCTGAACGGGCCAAGCGCGCGGAAACCTCTGGCTTGGGCTGTTGCGACGCAGTAATATTTCACGCTTATTCACCTAATTAGGCTGTATGCGCCGTTTTTACTGGGGTATAAAAGTGTTGCATTGCAATATGCTGTTGTGCACAATACTCAGCCATTGTGCATCGCAACACGGCGCAAGAAGTAGATTGAAATCCAATCAGATAATCCAATCAGATAAAGAGGAGCCGGAAATGAGCATCATTGAGAAACAAGTACAGCTTGGTCGGGAACTGTTCGAAATCAACGCTGCAACCGTACGCCGTCTGGTCGAGCTGCAGAGCGAAGGCGTGAAACAGTACTTCGAAACCAATCAAGATTTCGCCAAGAGGCTGCCGGAAGTGAAGGACGTATCGTCCTTCGTCGAGCTGCAGCGTGAGTACGGCAAAACCGTATGGTCCAACACCCAGGAAGGCTGGCAGTCCGGCGGCGAAGTCGTTCGCGAAGCAGTGGAAAATGCTGGTGCGGCCGTACGCTCTGCGTTCAATGCCGAGGAGCCCGCTGCAGAAACGGCCTGAACGCCGACCTCTGTAAAAGCTGACGGGCACAGATCCGCCAGCCGCCAAAGCACTCCTCAAGCGGGCCTTGCGCGTCGGGATTGGAATGCCGATGTCTGTTGGGGGGCCGGGTTCGGACTGGAGTCTGCCGTGCCTTTCAGACTCTTAGGTTCGAAGACATGGGGTCAGAGTTACGTGCCAGGGCAGACACTACGTCGGGCGCTCAGCCCGATAGGGCGAGATCTAACTAAACTGCTTGTCCAGCCATGCGACCAGGTCGCCCACCACTTCCTCGGCGTTGGTTTCGTTGAACATCTCGTGGCGGCCGCCCGGGTAGAGTTTCATCTTGAAGTCGAGGCCCGCAGCGCGGTAGCGATCCGAGAGCCGGGTCAGGTTCTTGCTCTCGTCGTGCACGGGGTCATCGGCGCCACAGAAGATGTAGATGGGTAGGTCGGTAGGGATGGTGGCAATGTTCCCCTTGCGAGCCGCTTCACGGGCCCCGCTGAATAGATTTACCAGAGAACCCGTGCGCAGTACGAAGCCGCACAGAGGGTCGTTCACGTACTGCCGGACCTGTTCCGCGTCACGGGAGAGCCATTCGAAACCGGTGGCATCCGGGCCGTCGAAATTCTCGTTGGCGCTGCCGAACAGCATGTTCTGCATCATCTCGCTGTCCGCACCCGGTCCGAGGCGCCACCGCTCGAATAGGGCGATAAGGGTGCTCAGCAGTGTCTGAAGCGGCGGTCGGATGCCGGGCGTACCCGACAAAACGGCCGCATCGAGAGTGTGCCCGAAGCGGCACAGGTACTGCATGGCCATCATGGAGCCCATGCTGTGACCCAGCAGCACGCACGAAAGACCCGGGTGGCTGGTTGCGATGTTCTCGTTGATCAGGCGCGCGTCGTCGATGAGACGGTTCCAGCCGTCTACTCCCATATCGCCGGGCAGTGTGGGATCAGTCTGCCCATGGCCACGGTGATCGTTGCCGTACACCAGGTAACCAGCTTCATTGAGTGCCCGTGCGGTCGCATCATAGCGTGCTATGTGCTCGCCCATCCCGTGAGCCAGTTGCACCACTGCCGTGGGTTGCTCGCAAGAGAGCCAGCGCACGCAGTGGATGCTTTTGCCGTCTCGCGCAGTTATCGAAAACGTATCCATTAGCGAAAGTCTCCGTGTTCGAGTAGGTGATTCACCGCGTGCGCCACACCGGCTTCCACGTTGCTGCGGCTGACGAACGTGGCCGCACGACGAACCTCGTCCTCGGCCTGTCCCATGGCCACCGCAGCACCGGCGATCTCGAACATCGCGAGGTCGTTTTCCGCATCACCGAACGCGACCGCCTGCCGGGCCTCGAGACCCATGTGGTCGCAAGCGGCCTGCAGTGCGGTGCCTTTGTGCGCACCCTTGTGGGTGATCATGACGATGATGCGTCCGGTGGGGCCCACGGAGTCGAGGATGTTCACCTCGTGCTGCCATCGTGGTTTCAGTTCTTTCCGGATGAGTTCGTTGATCCGCGTCCCCTGAATCGCCGCGGCACGGGGCAGATTGCCAGGGGATACGCTGAGTTGGGGTACCCAGGTCATTTCATCGCCCATCGCGTCCTGATCGGGCTCGCCATCGAGTTTGAGCAATACGTCTGCGCCGAGAGTAATGGTTGCTATACAGCGGTTGTCGTTGCACATGGCAAACAACTCTTCGGTGAAGGCTTCAGGCAGCCTGAGGTCGAGAACGTCGCACGATGTGGCCGGATCGTAAACCTGCGCCCCGGAACAGGCGATTACCGGCCCCTCTATACCGATGGTCTGTGCCACGCCGAGCGCCATTTCCTTCCAGCGGGCAGTGGCGATGATGATGCGGTAGCCTTGGTCCCGGGCTGATCGCAGGGCGTCGATATTCGGCTCGGGAATGGACTCGCCATCGAGCAGTGTGCCATCGAGGTCGATGGCCAGGGCTTTGTACTTCACGATGGGTCCTCGCTTTTTTTCGCTCGTATCTGCTCGTTTCGGGGTAACGGGCATGGGCGCGCAGGATAGCAAGGCCTGGCGGCGGATTTCGACGTCCGGGGAATTCTCTGGCAAGACCGGGGGCACTTAATCGGGGTCAAGCGCGACTGATATAAAACGGACGCGCGGCGTGCGAGGGTTGCTCGTGCGCAACGATACAGCCAACCAGAGCAAGGGGTGGCAAGGCTGACAATATCGGATCTGAGTAAGACCTATCTCGGGGACGTGCACGCGTTGGATAGTGTGAGTCTCGATATCTCTAAGGGTATGTTCGGAGGTGTTGGGACCCAACGGTGCCGGCAAGTCCACGCTGATGCGTACCATCGCGAGGCTGCAGCAACCCGACTCGGGCACCATATCTCTGGACGGGCTCGATGTGCTGGCCCACAAGGCGGAACTGCAGCGCTGCTCTTTTCGACGGGGGTGAGTACGACCAACTACCTGCTTGGCATGTTCGCGGGCGGTGTCCTGTTCGCCACGCTGGTCGGGGTGGCCGCAGTGATGGGATCGCTGGTTGGAAGCCTGATGCCCGGACTCGATCAGGCGCGCTCCCGTCGGAGAGCGAGGCGGTGAGGGTATCCGTTGCACCGGCCTTGATACCAACGTACACACTTCACCGTGCGCTCGGAGGTGTCGGCGGGTGCCATGAACCATGCCATATCAGGGCTAGTTCTGATTGAATTCGCGGTACGATTGACGCCTCGTCAACGCCGAAAGGGGAGCCTATGGACGTCAGCTCGTTTTTCACTGATCACTGGAAAGACATCGAGGATGAGCGCATCGCGCGCTATGAGCAGATGTTCGTCTGGCGTGAGGGCCAGCGGGCGCTGCTCGCGCCCGCGCGGCTCGAAGCCGGGCACGCGGTGCTCGATCTCGGCGCCGGTCCCGGCTTTTTTGCGCTGGCACTCGCGGAAATGGTTAGCCCTGGCGGTTCAGTGAAGGGTGTCGACATCAACGAACGCTTCGTTACGGACGCCAATGCGCGAGCCGCCGACCTGGAAAATGTCGGATTTCACCACGTGGTAGATCACAGACTGCCGTTTCCGGATGACCACTTCGATCGTGTTATATGCAAGAACGTACTCGAGTACGTACCCGATCTCGACGCGACGCTGGCAGAGTGCCGCCGCGTACTGAAACCGGGCGGACGTATCCACGTCATCGACAGCGACTGGGGCTTCGTGGTCGTGGAACCCTGGGGCAAGGAGAATGTGGACCGCTTCTTCCAGGCCGCGGCACCGGCATTCAACGAACCGAACATCGGCCGCCTGGTCCCCGGGGCGCTGGCGCGCACCGGTTTTGTCAGGGTGGAGGTGCAACTGTCCGGATTCGTCGATCGCGAGGGGACCGGCTTGAATGTGTTGACCAATATGGCCGGCTACATCGCTACGTTCGACACGCTGCCCGCTGATGAGGTTGGCACATTGCTGGATCAGTGCCGTACCGGTATCGCAGACGGTTCGTACATGTTCTGCCTACCGCAGTTTCTGGTGAGTGCCCACAAGTAGGCGTATTCTCGCTCGGCTGGCGGGCAGTTTCGACGGCATCTCGACAATGTCAGATACGGGGGCGGCATGGCAGAAGGGCATTCGGACAGCGATTCGAGGTCAGACGCTGTAGTCGAGGCGCTGACTGAGGCGCTGGGTGACGATTGCGTAATGACAGGTGACGAGGTGAATGGCCGAGCCGCGGGTATATGGCGCTCCGATACCATCCAGGCGAAGGCACTGCTGCGGCCGCGTACCACTGAACAGGTATCCCGAGCCGTGCGGATCTGTCATCGACATGACCAGAGCGTCGTTGCCCACGGAGGATTGACCGGGCTCGTGGAGAGCGCTGTTACAACACCTGATGACATCGTGCTCTCGCTCGAACGCATGAACGCGATAGAAGCCATCAATCCGGTTGATCGCACCGCCGTAGTGCAAAGTGGCGTGGTGCTGCAGGCGCTTCAGGAGGCGGTGGAGGAGCTTGGCATGTTCTATCCGATCGATCTCGGTGCCCGCGGCAGCGCTACGATCGGCGGCAATATCTCCACCAACGCGGGTGGGAACAGGGTTATCCGCTATGGCATGACCCGTGACATGGTGCTGGGGGTGGAGGCGGTGTTGGCGGACGGTACCGTGCTGTCGTCGATGAACCACATGATCAAGAACAACGCCGGCTACGATTTAAAGCATCTGTTCATCGGCAGCGAGGGTACGCTCGGTATCGTGACGAGGGCTGTTTTGCGCCTGCGCGAAAAGCCCGTCCAACAGGCGACGATGTTCGTTGCAGTCGATGCATTCGACAAAATGGGAGACTTCCTCAAGTACATGGATGCCTCCACGGGCGGGGCGCTGTCCGCTTTCGAAGTGATGTGGAACAACTTCTACACTCTCGTCACGACACAACCCGCAGCCAACCAGCCACCGCTGCCGCGCGAATATCCGTACTACGTGCTGGTCGAGGTCATGGGCGTAGAGGAGGAAACGCTTGAGGAAGCGCTGGCAGCTGCGTTCGAGCAGGAGTTGATTGCCGATGCCGTGGTGGCGCGCTCGGAAGCGCAGCGTTTGCAGCTATGGGCGCTGCGCGACGATGTGGAACAGTGTTTCCGCTACGCGCCGGTATTCACTTTCGACGTCAGCCTGCGCATTTCTTTCATGGAAGAATACGTGACGGAAGTCAATCGGCGGCTGCAGGCCGAGTACGAAGAGGTGCGCAACTTCACGCTCGGACACATGGGTGATGGAAATCTGCATTTCGTGGTTTCCGTGGGTGAGGGTGGGCCTGATCATCGGCGTCGTGTCGAGGCCTGTGTGTACGAACCACTGGCGGCTATCAGTGGATCGATCTCAGCGGAGCATGGGGTTGGGTTGGAGAAAAAGCCGTGGCTGCACATCGCCCGCGACGAGGGTGAAATTGGTCTCATGCGTGTGGTCAAACAGGCGCTGGATCCAAAAGGGATACTCAATCCCGGCAAGGTCTTCGACATGGAGCGTACGTGATGATCGAGCGAGAAATGCAGCAATGACTGCGATTCACTACCTCACGCTTACGGATACGTGGCGCAGAATCAAGAGGGGTGAGCTGTCTTCTCTAGAGGTCACGGAACATCTGCTGCGTCGGATCGATCGTATGCAGGGAGAGCTGCGCCCGTACGTGATGGTCATGCGTGAACAGGCACTCGAACGGGCTGCCGCACTCGATGCGGAAAGCGCATCGGGTGGGGTGCTCGGCTTGCTTCACGGGGTACCTGTCGCCGTCAAGGATCTGCTGTTCACAGAGGGTCTGGCAACAGCGAGCGGGACGCTTGTGATGAAGAACTTCATCCCGGAAGAGGATGCGACGGCGGTGCGGGCCCTCAAAGATGCGGGTGCGGTACTCATCGGCAAGACGCAGCTCACGGAAGGCGCCTTCAGTACGCATCATCCACAGGTCGATGTCCCGCAAAATCCATGGAATCACGAACGCTGGCCGGGCGTATCGTCCTCGGGATCGGGCGTCGCCGTGGCAGCTGGCATGGCGTACGGCGCACTCGGATCCGATACCGGCGGGAGCATCCGTTTTCCATCGGCCAGCTGTGGTCTGGTGGGCATCAAACCCACATACGGCCGGGTCAGCCGGAGTGGCGCCTTCGCCCTGGCGGAGTCGCTCGATCACATCGGACCGATGGCTCGATCCGTCGAGGATGCTGCGCGCATCCTGCAGGTGATCGCGGGGTGGGATTCCGCTGACGCTACCACGCTTGATGATGAAGTACCCAACTACATGTCCCGATCCGGACAGGGTATCAACGGCATGACGGTGGGTGTGGATTGGAGTTACGTGAGCGAGGGTGTGGCTGATGCAGTCGTGCAGGTGGTTCGCGATGCGCTGGCGGTACTGGAGAATCTGGGGGCGAAAGTCGTCGAGATCTGCATGCCGGAAGGAATCTCACGGCTGGTGACCGGGTGGGGCGTCACATGTGCACGTGAGTGTGCAGCGGCGCACAGGGGCTATTTCCCGGAAAGGCGGGATGAGTACGGGCCCGTACTCGCGCAGTTGCTGGATAGCGGTCTGGCGGTGGATGAAGCCAGCTACCAGGAGCTCGAAGTCTCGCGGAGTATATTTCGCGAGGACCTCGAGCGTCAGTTTCTGGAGGTGGACGTCTTGATTGCGCCCACCCTGGTGGCGCCTACGCCAACGTGGGAAACGATCAATGGTATCGTGCGCCAGGATGACAAGGTGGCGGACTTCATCAATTTCACCGCTCCTTTTGACTACTCGGGTCACCCGACTATCACAATGCCGTTCGGTCTGGACGAGGATGGTATGCCGCGCTCGTTTCAGGTTATCGGCCGGCTGGTGGGGGAAGAGGATCTGATGCGAGTCGGGGCCGCATTCGAGGCTGAGGTTGGGTCATTACCTTACGAGAAGCTCGACGGCTGATTCTGCGTACCGGATGTCATGCTTCGTATCGCGATGCGAGCGCGGATTCGATTACCGAGCAGATGAAACCCGTTTTGGCCATTGAGTAGCGTTCACGCGAACGCTGCGTCCTGCCTTTGTGTTTGCGCGCGAGCTGCTGCTTCAGCCCGACGAAAGTCTTACGTTTGCCAGGGATGCGCACGGCGACGAGGCATACGTACGCCTCGATCTTGAGAGTCTGCTTGAGAGCGTGATTGATGGTGAGAACGACGTCGTCGGAGGTAGTGTCGAGTTCCATGGACCGGTGCGGCTGATTGTCGAAGCTCAGACAGTGGTGCTCCGGCGGGCGTTAACGAACCTGGTTCAAAACGCGGTGCAATATGGCGGTCGAGCCCGCGTCGCGATGTCTCAGGAAGGCGATGAGGTCGCGGTTCGAATAGAAGACCAGGGTCCGGGCATCGCGCCGGAGGACCGGGTACGCGTTCTGAAGCCTTACGTCAGATTGGAGGGCTCCCGCAGTCGGGACACGGGTGGGACAGGTCTCGGGCTCGCCATCGCGTCGAATGTAATTCGGCGTCTCGAGGGCTCGATTGCGTTCGGGGGCGGTGCGGGTCAGTTTGCGGTGGTGGTCAGGCTGCCCGCCGTGCGTAGCGGGCGAACAGAGCGATAATGATGACTGCGAGAATCAAGATCATAGATCTTCCACGGGACGAGCGCCTGCTGGGCGATGACGAAGGCGCTGCAGGGCAGGGCGACTAGTAGCCAGTGGCGGCAATCTTCATCTGAGCCGGGTCATTGAGGCTGGGATTCGCGGTACTGAATGGTCAGTGGCCGATCGAGAAACTGTTCGAGCGGTAGTGTGCCGAGATTGATGGCCTGCCCGTGCCGCACGGCTTCTTCTATGGCCATACCGCGGTTGCGTACCAGGTAGGCGGTCCATAAATGGCTCGCGCGCCACGCCACGGTGCAGTGCAGCAGCACGCGGCCCTGGGCCTTTTCCATCGCAGCCGCGAATGTCTTCACCGCACCGGGATTATACGGAGTGCCGGGGCCGCCGAGCGGGATATGTACGTACTCGAGCCCCAGTTCATCCACGTAGGCCGCTTCGTCGAAGGGGACGACGTCACGATTGTTCATTTCCATGTGCGTTCGCAGATTCACCACCGTCGTCACACCCGCCTGCTTCATTCGGTCGAGTCCAATTTTGGTCGGCTGACCGGCGATGTAGGTCGACCCACTCACCGCGAGCACTTCCCCGAATCCGTCGGCATTCAGTTTCTGCGGCAGCTCGCCGGCGTGCAAACCGGCAGTGCCGGCAAGGCCGAAGGTCGCGAAAACGGCAATGATCAGGATGTGCTGGAGTGCCATGACTTAATCCACCAGATACACACAAGTCCTATGCCCGTTGATAGAACGATGAGGGTAAGCAGATGATCCGGCATGTTGCCGATCGGCAGCGGAAAAGGTGTTTCAAGGTTTCTAGCGAAAAAGAGAGCGGCACCCAGGGGTGCGAGCACACTAACCAGGATCGCAAAGGCGATTGCCAGCTTGAAACGGGGTGCGACGAGCGCGCCAGCTAGGACGGCACCACCGGCGGCGATGAGCATGCCACCGTAGATGACGGCATCCATCACTGTTGTGTGCCAGGGCGCAACGCACACCCCCGCCGCCATCTGTCGGGGGGCACACTGACCATCAGCGTAACTGACGATGCCTGTCGCGGCGGCGGCAACCAGGAGGCACACCAGTACCAGGGTTGGCAGAAGCAAAATCCAGCGCAGAATCGTCACGTGCCCTTCATCCCCCTTTCCGGTGAGTCAATGTTGCCCGTTTGCGGTGTGGAATCAAGTTGCGTGCGCCGGAGTGTAAGAACTGTGCCAGCCTCCGTGTCTGACCCATCGATCCGCTCTACTGCCAGGCGCGCTCCCCCGGCTTCGAACTCGGCCCGCTCCATGTCGTCGGAGCGGAATCCCGGTACCAATCCGAGTACGCCCTTGTAGAAAGCAAATGCCCTGCTCCAGTCGAGGACAAAACCACGAACGGCGTACAGGGAATCGGCCATGTGTTCGCTGACCGTCATGCACTCACTGGCTTGCCGACGGTACCAACGTGGCTGCAATGATGGGCATGGCTGTTTCCAACAGAAGCGTGGATGGCTCCACTTTACTCAACCTGGAGTGTGTTTGAAAAGGAAGCGCACGGACGTGTATCGTAAATGAAAGGGAGGATGTTATGGAACGCACTTTGCGTGGCCGTATCGCGGTGGTGGGGGTTGGTGAAACCGAATACTACAAACGCGGTGGTTCGCCGGATCCTGAATTCAAGCTGGCGCTGAAGGCCATTATCAGGGCGTGTGAGAAGGCAGGTATTTCGCCTCGTGATGTAGACGGCTTCGCGTCCTACTCCAATGACCGCAGTGATCCCTCCAGACTCGCCGCCGCAATGGGCTGCAAGGAACTGAGGTTCGCCAACATGCAGTGGGGCGGCGGTGGCGGCGGGGGCTCGGGAGCCATTGGCAATGCCGCGGCGGCGGTGGCTACCGGGCTGGCCGAGTGCGTGGTCGTATTCCGGGCACTCGCACAGGGACAGTTCGGGCGGTTCGGGCAGGGCCCGCGGCGCAATACCATCGCCGGAGAGATGGCGCACACGGTCCCTTACGGACTCATGTCACCCGCGCAGATGTTCGCGATGAAAGTGCAACGATTCATGCACGATCACGCGGTGGATCAGTCGGCGCTGCGAGCCATATCGCTGGCTTCGTATCATCATGCCCAGAACAACCCCCGCGCGGTCATGTATGGTCGCTCTCTGGATGAGGAAACCTACGACGCCTCTCGCTGGATTGTCGAACCCTTTCATCTGTACGACTGCTGCCAGGAGAACGACGGCGCGGCGGCCTTGATCCTGGTGTCGGCCGAGCGGGCCCGCGATCTGCGGCAACCGCCGGCCTATCTGCTGGCCGCCGCCCAGGGCTCCGACCAGCGCCGCGGCGCGCCGGTGATGAACGCCCCCGATTTCGGCTCCGGCTCCTTCAATACCGTGGCACCGCGTCTGTACGAGGCGGCCGGTGTCGCGCCCGGCGACATCGACGTGGTGCAGGCCTACGAGAACTTCACCACCGGCGTGATGATGGCCATCGTCGAGCATGGCTTCTGCGCCGCCGAAGAGTGCAACGACTTCTTCACCCTGGAGAACCTGACGGCGCCGGCCGGGCGCATGCCCCTGAACACCTCCGGCGGCAACCTGGCGGAATGCTACATGCATGGCCTGGGTCTGCAGTTGGAGGCGGTGCGCCAGATCCGCGGCCAATCCTGCAATCAGGTACCAAACGCCAGGCTGGCGATGAACATCGCCGGCCCCATGGTCACCCCGGTCAGCAGCCTGATCATGGGTTCGGAGGAGACCTTGTGATGACGACCAGTACATACCTGCCCGCCGGCCTGCCGGCCCCGCTGCCCGCCGTCGATGGCCTGGATGTGCCCTATTGGGAAGGCACCCGGCGGGGCGAACTGCTGGTACAGCGTTGCGGAAGCTGCGGCACCTGGCAGTGGGGCCCGGAATGGCTGTGCCACCGCTGCAATACCTTCGAGATGCAATGGCAACCGGTCGACGGCAACGGCCTGATCTACTCTTGGCAGCGGCCCTGGCACCCGGCCCACTCCGTGTTGCGGGACTTCGGGCCCTATCTGGTGGTGCTGGTCGAACTGCCGGCGGCCGGCAGCATCCGCATGGTCGGCAACCTGCTGGGCGAGCCGCGCGACGCGATCACGATCGGCGACGAAGT
>DCWG01000096.1:21627-21914 GCA_002327525.1 Gammaproteobacteria bacterium UBA2168
CCTGCTGGGCCCCGCCGATCAGCAGGTGGTCATCGGCGCCCCGGTCGAGGCCGTGTTCGAGCCCCACGACGACGCCGAGCATCCCTACACCCTGGTGCAATGGCGCCTGACCCCGTAGCACCTCGAGACCAAGGAGAGCTCCCCCATGATCGAGATCAACGGCATGGCGCACGCCATCCTGACCGTCAGCCGGTTCGAGCAATCGCGCGAATTCTACTGCGAACTGCTGCCGTTCCTGGGCCTGAAGAAGGTCTATGACGGCAACAACTTCGTCTATCACGTCGGCG
>DCWG01000096.1:22246-22857 GCA_002327525.1 Gammaproteobacteria bacterium UBA2168
GCTGGGCATCCAGCGCTGCGCCGAAGAGCACGACGACGAACGCTTCGTGCAGAACCGCGTCGGCCTGCACCACCTCTGCCTGCGGGCCCGCTCCCGCGACGATGTGGACAAGATCGCCGAAAAACTGCGCCAGATGGACGCCTACATCGACCGCGGCCCGATCGAGGCGGATTGGGCGCCCGGCTACTACTACATCGTCTTCGAGGACCCGGATGGCATCCGGCTCGAGGTCAACTTCGTGCCCGGCAAGGGATTGCTGGCAAGCGACAAGCCCATGAGCCCCAGCGACGATCCGGACTGGGACCAGAATCCGTAGACCTTTTTGCCATCCCGTTGGTCCGAGGAAGTTTGTCTAGTACCATCGGGCCATATTCAGGGGGAGGACAACGGCAATGACGGCGTCAGCAACGGCTTCCGATCAGGATCGGCATCCCCGGCGGGGTGTCGCCCACGTGGTCGGCGACACCGGGCCCGAACTGTGGCGACGGACCATCCCGGATGTTCTGAAAGATACCGTGGCGCGGTTTTCGGGCCGCGAGGCGGCGGTCTTCGTCGAGCAGGGCGTCCGCTGGACCTGGGCGGAGCTTGATCGGGAGACCGACGCCCTGGCC
>DCWG01000083.1 GCA_002327525.1 Gammaproteobacteria bacterium UBA2168
CGAAACGCGAACGATCGACGTGCGTCTTCACAAGGGCATAAACGAAATCGACGTCACACTGCAGCGCAGCGAGGGAGCGCTGACCGTCAACGTCGCACCCGCTGGCGCCGAGGTGACGTTGCGGAGCGACGGCAGGCAGCTTGCCTACGTGCCAGGCATGTATCTGCCGACAGGCGTCGTGGAAGTACGGGTGCGCAAGGCAGGATATCGAACCGTGGTGCGGCAGGTCAGTGTGCGTAGCCAGGGGCACACGCTGAACGTGGTGCTAGAGCGTTTCACGATGCGAGAGGGACAGCTAATTCGAGATCCTCTGGCGACGGGCGGTGAAGCGCCCGAGGTGATCGTGGTGGATGCCGGCACGATGCAGCCCGGCGGTCCTGCGGGCATAGGCGAGGTGCAGAGCAGCATCGTGATTGATCAACCGTTCGCCGTCAGCGTTACGGAGGTCACCGTCGGGATGTATCGACGCTACGCGCAGGCCACGGGCGTGGCTGTGCCCGAGGTCAAGGGCATGGACAGCGACGCGCACCCTATCGCCGACATCTCCTGGCGGGAAGCGTCGGCTTACGTCGAATGGCTGACGCGACAGGCCGGTCACGTGTATAGGTTGCCGACCGATGACGAGTGGATCTATGTCGCCTGGCGTGGCCGGCGCGATGTATCGTTGTGTCAGCTCGGCAACATCGCAGATCAGAGTCTTAAGAAAGTTTTTCGTCAGTGGCGGACGGTGGATTGTGATGACGGCCATACCCGCGGTGCGCCGGTTGGCTCGTACCAGCCCAATGCCCTGGGCGTGTACGACATGGTGGGTAACGTCTCTGAATGGATGGCGGATTGCGGGCGGGGAGGCTGTGTGAGTCACGTTGTGCGTGGCAGTGCCTGGGATTCCGCCGGAGAGGAACTCGAGCTCGGTTATCGCGACAGCTTCGATCGTGCGGGCGACACCCGCGGTATACGGCTGATCCGCGAACTGTAGTCAGCGTGGCAGCTCGGGTCAGAAGCGCCGCGTGAAACGTACCCCGTCCTTGGACAGGCTGACCTGTTCACGGTCCTGCTGCCAGACCAGTGTGAGGCCGGAGTCTTCTCCCTTCTGATGTCCGAAGAACCAGTTCTCGGAGACTTGCCAGCCGGTGACTCGGGTTTCGTGGTCCAGCCGGTATTTCTCGACGCCGAGCCGGTATTCCTCCTCCATTTGCAGCGTGCTCATGGTGAAGTCCTGAAAAGAGCCTGGAGCAGCGGGCAGCACGATTTCGTCTGCGACAGCCGCGCTCCAGACGCCTAGAAAGATAGCGCCGAGCAGAATCGAACTGTTGGTCATGTACCGCATGGAAGGTTCTCCTGCATGACGGTTCGTACACACCACTATGGCAGGTCAGCATGCGGCCATTTCGCAGGGAAAGTGGAGCGAGGTGGAGAGATTCTTTAGAAAGAAAACTATATAACTATATGATATTTAAGTTAATAATGTCTATGTAATAGCAGTTTTCGGGACGCTGCTTGTAATCCTCGACGTGCAACCGACAATAGGTGCCTTCGAAATTTCGAGTGGACATCATGCAGGACGTATATATCGTCGAGGCGGCGCGCAGCGCCATTGGCAAGCGCGGCAAAAGACTGGCGGGACTGATGCCGGCGGATCTGCTGGGTGCGGTGCAACAAGGAGCGCTCGAGCGAAGCGGTATACCGGCGGACAAAGTCGGACAGCTCATCGGTGGCTGTGTTTCGCAGATCAACGAGCAATCGTTCAATATTGCGCGCATCGCATGGCTCTCCCAGGGGCTGCCCGAAGAAGTGGCGGCCACGACGGTGGACTCGCAATGCGGCTCCAGCCAGCAGGCGACCTCACTCGCAGCTGCGATGGTGGGATCCGGCATGGAGGATGTCGTGATGGCATGCGGCGTCGAAATGATGAGTCGTGTACCGCTTGGTTCCAACATGGCCGGGGGCGTGCCGATGGGCGAGAGCTACATGTCACATTATCAGCCCACCAGCCAGTTTCAGGGTGCGGCGATGATCGCCGAGGAGTATCAGATCACGCGAGCCGACACGGATGCCTTCGGGCTCAGAAGCCAGGAGCGCGCTATCCAGGCATGGGAAGAGGGGCGCTTCGGCCGCGAGATCGTGCCGGTAGAAGCGCCCATTCTCGACGATGAGGGCAATCCTACCGGTGAGACCCGCATGATCGATCGCGACGAAGGCCTGCGCGCCACCAGCCTCGAGGCGCTGGCCGGTCTGCAACCGGTGCCGGGGCAGGAGATTCACACCGCGGGGTCGAGTTCGCAGGTCTCCGACGGTGCCGCGGTGGTGATCGTTGCATCTCACAGCGCGGTCGAGGAGTTGAATCTCAAACCCCGGGCGAAAATAGTTGCCAGCACGCTGGTGGGCGTCGATCCCGTGACTATGCTCAAAGGGCCGATTCCGGCCAGCCGCAAGGTGCTCGATCAGGCCGGTCTGGACATCGAGGACATTGCCGTGTTCGAGGTCAACGAGGCATTCGCCTCGGTGGTTCTGGCCTGGGAGAAGGAGCTGAATCCAGACCCGGCCCGTGTCAACCCGAACGGCGGGGCCATCGCGCTTGGCCATCCCACTGGTTCCACGGGCGCACGTCTGATTACCAGCGCGCTGCATGAACTGGAACGCTCCGGGGGACGATACGCGCTCATCGCCATGTGTTGTGGAGGCGGTCTTGGAACCGGCACTATCATCGAGCGCCTGGATGGCTGATAGATGCTGCTCGAGATTCCCCGCATGGCGGGGAATCCTCAGAGTTGCTGATTGAACTCGATCATGTTGCCGCTGGGATCGTGGGTGAACGCCTGCACGCAGATTCCGGCGATTTCGTTTGGGCGGCTGACCTTCACACCCGCTGCCTCGAGTTTTTGCGAAACGCCCGCGAGGTCGTCTACGCGAAATGCGAAATGCTGCTCCTTGAGAGGTGTCCCGGAATCGATACCGATGAGGTGCACCTCCTGGTCACCCGAGCGTAGCCAGGCGCCGGGGAATCCGAAATCTGGCCGTTCGAGGAGTTCCAGCTCGAGAATGTCGACGTAGAAATCACGCGCGGCATTGACGTCGCTGACGTTGATGGAAACGTGGTGAATGCCCTTCAAGTTCAGATCCGTTCTCTCCCCTGGCTGTCTGCTCCGTACGAACTCGCCTTACTCATCTCTGTCCGGAATGAATGACGACCGAGCATACTCCACTCGTCGCGCAATTTGGCATTGCAATGCGTCACAAGGTACCCCACTATCCGCACCGTGTCGGGCAACGCAATAAGGAGGTGATCGTGTATCTATTCGTAGTGGGAGCATCGGTCGCCTGATCGGCGCTCTTGACTCCGTCAGGGTCGGTTTTGCTACCGGCCCTGACTTCATACGTCAACTCCCGCCGACCTTCTTCCTCAACGTTCTTCTCCATCCCCCAGAATCTCGCTGATGCGCAGTACAGAACTCTCCATGTTGGTGAGTACGATGCCCGACTTGTTGAGGTTGTAGCCGGTTAGATTCACGGCCCGGATCAGATGGCGAACCGCTCCTCCCGGCTCATCACAGTCGACGTCGATGATATTGATGCAGGCGTTGTCCTGCTCGATCGCGACGTCGCCTTGCCAGGGCAGGTGCAGGATGTGGTTGAAGATGAGACTGTTCACGCCGCCGTGCGCAACCAGCAGGAGCGTGTTCCAGGAGGTGTCCGCGACGATGGCGTCGAAAGCGGGCGTTACCCGGGCTTCGAAATCGGCAAAAAGCTCGCCGCCCAGGAAGCGTGCGTCAGGTTCGGTGGCGTCAGCCCAGGGATTGACCATGTGGCGTAACCAGTTGGCCATGCCGTGATCCTCGTCTTCGGGCAGCTGCGAGCCGCCCTGAATCTCGATTAGATCCGGCTGCTGTTCCAGCAGCGGTGTCTCACGCCCGGCGAGCACGATGGTGGCGGTCTCGACGGTACGGCGAAGTCCGGAACATACAGCGCGGTCGAATTCCACATTCGCGAGTATCGCCGACTGCTTACGCGCCTGAACGCGTCCGGCGCGGGTGAGTGCTACATTGTTGGGATCGTCTGTCACGGTGCCGTCGTCGGCCACGTAGGCTGCTTCTGCATGGCGCAGCAGATAGATGCGGCGCCGATCTGGCATTTTGAACATATCCTCGGTCCTTCAGAATTGGCTGTCTGGTGAGATCAGGAGTTGCGCCATTCTTGCACGTCGCGATTCGGAAATGGGTGCCGACCTGCGGGTTTGCAGGTCCATGGCGATGGTCAGCGCCTGCGCGCTGGCGGCGCACTCTCCGGAGGATTCGTTGATCAGCAGATGAGAGAGCGTCATGGTCTTGTTGCCGATGTCGACGATCCCGGACAGGTGAGTGAATGCATCCCCACAGCACAATGGCGCGTGCAGATCGAGCCGGTATTCGAGGACGGCGCCGCCTTGTTCGCCGCGCTCGTGAGCCGCTGCATCCCGGGGCGGGTTGATTTGACTCCACAGGTTCGGCATACCGTCAGAGATACGGCCTACGTAGGCAGCGTATTCGAGTGTGGCGTCGGATCGGCATTCGTGCGCATGAATGACCCCGCGTCCGACGGTTAGGTAACCAGCGGCGCTCGCCCGCGATGATTCGACCGGCTGCGGTGGCTCGATCAGACCGCGAGGTGCGGCGATTGCCGGTAAGTTACCGCCTGCGGGAAGCCGTGTGCTTTCGTCCAGGCGCGTAGTGTATGTGGCGAGCAGGCGATCAAAAGCGATATTGGTCATCACCGTGAGCATCTCTGGTTGGCCGTCCGCGTTGACCACTGGTGCTGCATCGATACGCAATGGGGTGGCCACGCGCGCTTCTGCCAGATAGCGCATGTGTTGCGAACGGATGTGGCCGTCGCGAATGCCGAGGTCGTCCAGCGCGAGGCGTAATGCATCATTCATCTTGGCGGCGTAGAAACGCACGTTAAGATGGTCGTTTTCGTCACACTCCCAGCGGTTTACGCTGGTCCATGTCGTGGGGTGCAGAGTCAGTGAATCGTCCATGGTATCTCGGCCTTGAAGCGAAGCGCATTCTAGCAGCATGCACCGACACACCTGTTGCCCGCGCTCCGATTGTGTGTGCAGCATTGTTAACATCGCTTCTGTTCGGCATGATCGCCACCGGGGCCGCGGGCGAGCGCCCCATCGTCATCGCCCATCGCGGCGCGTCCGGGTATCTCCCGGAGCACACGCTGGAAGCTTACGAGCTGGCCATTCGTCAAGGCGCAGACTTTATCGAACCCGATCTGGTGCTGACGGCGGACGGCGTTCTCGTGTGTCGGCACGAAAACGTCCTGGCGAGCGTCGAGATCGACCAGGATGGTGCGCCGTTACGGGATGGCCGGGGCAATCCCGTCGTTGCGGAGGCGACCACAGATGTTGCTGAACGTGCGGAGTTCCGCGAACGTCTGACCACCAAGCGCATACGCGGACGTATGGTGACGGGCTGGTTCAGCGAAGACTTCACTCTTGCTGAGATCAGACGGCTCAGAGCGCGCGAGCGAATGCCCCGAATTCGTCCGGAGAGTGCGTCGCACGATGGCCGATACGGGATCGCGACGTTCGATGAAGTGATCGAACTGGTACGACGCTGGGGTGCATCGGGTCGGAAGGTCGGCGTGTACCCGGAGACCAAGGCGCCCACTTACTTCCTGCATACGGGGCGTACACTGTCCGGGCGGCCGATAGGCCTCGACATCACCGCAACGCTGGCAGAGAGGCTGTCGGCCCTTGCTTTCACGGACCCGCGGCGCGTATTCATCCAATCCTTCGAGGTAGCGAATCTGGTGGCGTTGAAACGGCGTCACATGCCGCATTTCGGCTTCGAGGTGCCGCTCGTGCAATTGCTCGGAGATCTGCGGGGCGGAGCAGGCCCCACGCCGTTTCGCACACCCCCTGACATCGTCCATCACCTGCGCGAGCATAGTGACCTGGACGCCATTTACGGCGACCTGGCCCGCGAACTCGATATTGCTGCGGGCGCCACGTATGGCGATCTGGTAACCGCACAGGGGCTGGAGCTCTTGAAGCGGTATTACGCCGCGGGGATCGGACCCAACAAGGACTTTGTGTTGCGCAGGTCAGCATCGAAGGAGGGTTTGCGTCTGACCGGCGAAGTGGCGCCATTCGTGGCGAGTGCCTTGCGAGAAGGATTGTTGATACATCCGTACACGCTGCGTCGGGAGAGCGCGTTTGAGAGTCTGGACGAGCGGGGTGCGCGCTTGAGTTCCCACGCCGAGGCGTTACGTCTGTTCGCGGCCGGTGTGCACGGTGTGTTTACCGATCAGCCGGATCATACGCTCGCAGCCTTGAGAGATTATCAGTCATCCAGGGTGCGACAGTACGAAATCAGATCGCGGTGAGGCCACCATCGACGTAAAGGGCGTTGCCGGTGATGAATGAGGCGTTGCTGGAAAAGAGGAAGGCAACAGCACCGGCCAACTCCCGGGGATCGGCGGTACGATTGATGGGCAGGCGAAACTGCGAACGCGGCAAGCGCTCGGCTTCCTCGCGCCGGTCCTCCCTCACGTGTATTCCAAGGTTGTCTTAATGGGACCCGGACACACGCACACGGCGCGAATACCGATGCCGCCGCCAGTGACGACGATGACCTGATCGGCGAGGCGTGCACTCATGTCCGTTCTCCGCTTCCGGAATCGTTCAGCGCATTGCACAATGAGGTGATCGCGCTCGCGACTTCTACGGGACGCTCACGCACCACGAAGTGCCCGGCGTCGTCAAAGAACACCAGGCGCGAATCTGCGAGTGTGCGCTGCAGATTCTCGGCATTCTCCGGCGTGCCGTTTTTGTCCTGACGGCCATAGAGCAGCAGAGCCGGGCCCGGCCAGAGACCCCAGTAGCCAGGTGACGGACAGGCCCGCGCATCCCAGCGAGCGGACCTGTTGGGGGGTGTGTCCCAGAGCAGATCCGCGATGGCGTTGAATGTATGAGGCTCGCGTGTGGAAAAACCGTCTGCACAGAAGGCATCCTCCAGAGCCCTGGACCACGTTTCACGGTCGCGTTCTCGGGCGGCGTCACGCATCCTGGAAGTCACATCCGGGTCCAGAGCCGCTGGTAACTGCCCGCCGGTTGCGCAAATGACCAGTGCCCGTACCCTATGGGGGTAGTCGCGCGCAAACAGCTGCGCAACACGTCCACCCCAGGCATGTCCGATGACGACTGCCTCGTCTAAGCGGAGATGATCCAGCAGCGATGCCGCATCTGCGGCTACATCGGCGAGCGTGAACGATCCCTCGTAGCTCGTAGCGCCTGCATTTCGCTGATCGAAACGCACTATGGTGAAGTGCTCCGAGAGCATTTCGACAACGGGATCCCAGAACTCCAGTGGCAACGTGGCGCCATTGAACAACAGCAGCGCGGGTTCGCCGCTGCCGTCGATGCGATAGTTCAGATCGATTCGGTGCCTGATGGCCAGCATGGCGGCAACCTCCGTTGGTTTTGTGCATGAAGTGTCATGCGTCGAATCACGCAAGACTGTCGGAAGGCCGCCCGTACGGTCAAGCACGGTGTACCGGATCCGGCCTCAATCACCCATACTGTGTCGTGTGCCTGAAGTGGTGCGCGCCAGGGATGCGGCGGTGTTTGGGTGCTCTAGTACCCCTCACCCCAATGATTGGAAGAAGGGTGCTGAGGACGGAGTCGGGTATTGATGAAACCAGCGATATTTCTGATTGCGGCGGGTACCCTGGTGTTGGTGGCATGGCTGCTGCCCCTGGTCGAGTGGATCAGTTCGTTTCTCACTTGGGTCGACACGCACCGTGCGATTTCCTGGCTCGTGTTCATCGTGGCATACGTGATGCTCGTGGTGCTGCTCATGCCAGGTTCCATCCTGACCATGGCGGCGGGATTCTTGTTCGGGTTGCCATTCGGCTTTGCGGTGATCTCGTTTGCGAGCACCCTTGGCGCATCGCTTGCCTTCCTCACGGGGCGCTACCTGTTGCGGGATTGGGTCGAACGGCGGCTGGCCGGGTTGCCCCGTTTCGCTGTACTAGATAGGGCAGTGGGCGAACGCGGAGTATTGATCGTGCTGCTGACGCGGCTATCGCCGTTGTTTCCGTTTAATCTCCTAAACTATGCGCTCAGCCTCACACGCGTGCGTTTCTTTGTTTTTGTGTTGGTCTCGTGGATTGGCATGATGCCCGGGACAATGCTGTACGTGTATCTCGGGTCCGTCGCCCAGGACCTCACCTCGCTCCTCGGGGGTGAGTTACCGCAAAGCGAGGCGACGACGTGGCTGTTCTACGCAGGCCTCGTGGCAACCGCGGTACTCACTGTACTGATCATGCGTATCGCGACGAAAGCGCTAACAACGCAGCTGGAAGCGGAGGCCGTGTGAACTATCCTGGCTCGAAATTCGACGCGTCGTGGCGGGCTGCCCTGAGACCGGACGATTATCGCAATCCGTCTCCGAAGTCCCGATATCACCTCGTGGTGATCGGTGCCGGGCCCGCCGGATTGATCTCCGCGATCGGCGCGGCCGGTCTTGGTGCCGATGTCGCGCTCGTGGAGGCCAACTATATGGGCGGCGACTGTCTCAATGTGGGCTGCGTACCGTCAAAAGCGTTGCTCGAGTACACCTCGCGCGATGGGCGTGATTTCGACAAGGCCTTCGCTTGGGTGCGGGAAGTTCGAGCCGGCATCGCGCCTCAGGACTCCGTGCAGCGCTATCGCGAACAGGGTGTTGATGTGTTTCTCGGCCGCGCCGAGCTGACCGGGCGGGGCAGGGTTCGAGTAGGGGATGTTTCACTGCATGGCAGACGTATCGCGATCTGTACCGGCACGCGAGCGGCGTTACCTCCGATAGAAGGACTGACGGATGCCTGTCCGTTGACTAACGAAACGGTGTTCGATCTTCGCGAACGCCCGGCCCGTCTCGGTATTCTGGGAGCTGGGCCCATCGGTTGTGAACTTGCACAGGCCTTCGCCGGTCTGGGTATAGAGGTGCATCTGTTCGAGTTGGCGGCGCGGGTTTTACCCGGCGAGATCGAACGGGCGAGTGCGGCTGTCTCGGCTGCGTTGACGGAGGCGGGCGTTCACCTGCACCTGGGAGATATGGTCCGGCGCGTGGAGGGCAGGGGACCGCACCTCATCGTGAGCGATGGCGCCGAAGTGAATGCGGATCGCGTGCTGGTGGCCACGGGCAGAATTCCCAATACGGAAAATCTTGGTCTCGAAGCTGCAGGGGTCGAACTCGATGACGGCCTCGTCCGCGTAGATGCGCACCTTCGAACGACCAACAGGCGTATCTTCGCGGCTGGTGACTGCGCGAGCCGCGAGCAGTTCACTCATCATGCGGATGCCCAGGCCCGGGCACTGGTGCAGAATGCCCTGTTTTATCCGAGTGCCAGAGTGGATCGGCTGGTCGTACCGCATTGCACGTACACGCACCCGGAGGTGGCGAGCGTGGGGGTTGCGCCTGGCAGCCCCGAAACGGATACGTACCGTGTGGAATTCGGTGAGTTGGATCGAGGCCGGACGCAGGACGATCGTGTTGGATTTGCGGAGATCGTGACGAGTACTGGCAGCGACACGATTGTGGGTGCAACCATCGTCGCCGCAGATGCGGGAGAACAGATCGCATCGTTGTGTTTGCTCATGAGCAATGGAATGGGTCTTGGTACCGCCCGCGCGACCGTGTTTGCCTACCCGACACGCGCGGAGTATCTGAAACGAGCTGCGGACGCATACAACCGCACGCGCCTCACTCCGTTCGCGCAGAGGATGTTCGCGGCGGTGCTCGCGTTTACGCGACGGTTACCCTGAGGCAGGCGGCCGTATCTCGTTCCCGCGGGAGTGACACCGACCGGGCCGCATCGTAAAGCGCTGCCAATTTGTCTATCTTCGACAGCGCTGCTGTGCGCAGAGTCGCGGGCAGCGGTTGTGTTGCACATTGCTTTCCGTGGAGCCAGGACGTGGCGGATTCCGACTGGACGTTCGTGAGTTATTCCCACCGGGATTCCGAGCAGGTGAAATCCGTCATAGACGCCCTCGTCGATCATGGCCTGAAAATCTGATACGACGAACATCTCACACTGGGCATGGATTGGAGCAAGGAATTGGCGCATACCATCGAAAGCTACGCCGTATGCCTGTTCTTCGTCAGTTCCCCCTCACTGGCCTCCCGCGTGTGTGAGCGGGAGGTGGGGCTGGCGGTACGCAACAACCGGCACATCATTCCACTCTATCTCGAAGACGTTGAGCTGATACCGAGGTTCGAATTCGAGATTGGCAATTTGCAGGCGATCCATCGGCCGCCGACAACCCCCGAGAACCTGATCGAGAGCCTGTACCCGCACATCATGGATCATCTGGGTCTAACCTCGGAGCCGAAGCGGCTTCGATGGACGACACGCGGCAGGGCGCACGCGGGCGCGCAGCGGGCATCGCATCAAAGTTTGGCCGATGGTAATTGCTGGGGCGGCGCTGAGTATCGTGGTCTTGCTCGGGTTTCTGTATGTGCGTGATTTGAGACTCTCGTCATCCGCGGTACGCATCGCGGTTCTGGTTTTCGACAACTTCAGCCGTGATGCGGGGAACGACTATCTCGGTGACGGTCTTTCAGAGGAATTGCTCGACGGCCTGGCGCAGATGGCCGGGTTGTCCGTGGTTTCGCGAACTGCCTCGTTCTATTATAAGGATAAGGGTATGCCTGCAAGGGTAAGGATATGCCGTTTACCGAGATCGTTCGAACGCTCGAAGTGGATGCCATTCTCGAAGGCAGCGTGCTGTTTCGCGAGGACCTGGACGATGAGTGTGTCATCGACGATTTCGACATCGATGCCGGCAGCCACGAGGGCATCTCCAGCCTCCGACAGCACTGCCCGCATCTCGGTGTTGGTTTTCGAAACCGAGATCCAGGGCGGCGTCATTCCGGCGATCGAAAGGTGGTTGTGGTCCATCCAGTGGACCTGATAGGTCAGATCGATGGTCTGGTTCAGCTCGTATCCGTTTTCGAGATCGACCCCTAAGCGACCTCGGAGGTCGCCGAAATCAGGATCAACACGAGTGCAATTCGTAGCATGTCCTCCCCCGGGACATGCCTGCCTACGCCCTTCCAGTGGGCGCCAAAAAACAGGGGCACAAACAAGTTGCGTATACGTGCAAATTACGCGAATGGTTAGAACATGTGGTTCTAAGAAGATGATTAGTAAACATACGAATGTGGGATCCAGTCAACATAAGGGCCCACACATATAGCTAGTCACGCGTCATAGGATTGATGACGGAATTGGGTGCCGGGTGTGAGTAATATCTCGTTGGGTTGAGCAGTTGATTCGCGGGCCAGTAACCCCGGGTCACGTCAGGCACGCATTCGGAATACGTCTTGCGCCGGATGGCGCTGCGCTTTATGGTTCTCGGAACACGAATGATTTGATGTCCATGCTGGCTGAGGGAGGCGGTATGGGTGCGGTTACAGAAAACACTGGCGTCTATGCAGTCAATGCGGTAAATGACGTCATCGTCGACGCTCAGCAGGTGGGCGGCCAGGATCTTTGGCCGTTCCTGCTCTACGCTGTGTCTGTGGTCGGGCTTCTCGGCGCTACGCTGATCATCGCTTCGCTAGTCGGCGCCCGTACACGCCACCGCAAATCCACCGACGTACCGTTTGAATCCGGCATCGTATCCGTCGGTGGTGCCGACCGAACACGGCTGTCCATCGAGTTCTTCCTGATCGCGATGTTCTTCGTCATCTTCGACCTCGAGACGATTTTCATCTTTGGGTGGGCGGTTGCCTTCCACGAACTCGGCTGGCGGGGTTATGCGGGCGCTTCCGTGTTCATCGTCATTCTGCTGGTTGCTCTGGTATACGAATGGCGCACGGGTGCTCTGGACTGGGGCATCAAGAAGCGTCAACGGCACTATATGCATCAGGGCGTCGACGAGAACGTGGAAGCGGGGGGTATCTCGTGAAGTGGCGGCTGATCCCGACCGAACCCGGTGCACCCATGCAACCGGCTGACGATGTGTACGACGAGCAGGCAGGGCAGAGCGTGCTGACGGCCAGACTCGCTGATCTCATCGCGTGGGGGAGGGCCAATTCGCTGTGGCCTTTCAACTTCGGGCTGTCCTGCTGCTATGTGGAGATGGCTACAGCGTTCACGCCACGGCACGATCTGGCACGCTTCGGTGCCGAGGTCATAAGAGCCACACCCAGGCAGGCGGACCTGATCGTCATCTCGGGAACGGTATTCCGCAAAATGGGGCCTGTGCTGCAACTCCTTTACGATCAGTTGCTAGAGCCGAAGTGGGTGATTTCCATGGGTTCCTGTTCCAACTCGGGGGGAATGTACGACATCTACAGCGTCGTGCAGGGGGTGGATAAATTCTTGCCGGTGGACGTGTACGTTCCGGGCTGCCCACCCCGTCCCGAAGCGTTGTTGCAGGGCATCACGCTGTTGCAGGAGGCGGTGCAGAATACCCGCCGGCCGCTGGGCTATGTGGTCGAACCCGAGCAGGTGCGCAAGTACCAACCAAGCCAACGTGACGCACGCACGCAAGAACGTATGAGAGCGACTCGACTCGAGCCACCCGTATCCGTGGGAGATGCACCGTTATCCGGCGATCTGCTGCGTAAGGTGCGGGAATGATCGAAGCAGTTGCGCGATCTGAGCGCGGGGGAAGTATTGTTGAGGAGCTGTTGAGGGAGTACGACGGCGCGTGTCATCAAAGCGGCGCGGATGGCATAGCCAATGTGTGGGTGCGTCCGGAACAGCTGCAGGCTGTGCTGCGAAAGCTGAAACCCAAGTTCCCGATGTTGCTGGATTTGTCGGCGATCGACGAACGCACCCGAACCCATCGCAATGGCCAGCCGGAGTCGGATTTCACGGTGTTCTACCACCTGAGCGCACTGGAGCGCGATGACGACGTGCGCATCAAGGTCGCGTTGAGCGAATCCCAGGGCATTCCCTCGGCGAGTGGTGTCTGGCCGAACGCTAACTGGTACGAACGCGAAGCGTACGACATGTTCGGCGTACAATTCGAAGGCCACCCCAACCTGTATCGCATCATGACGCCGCCGATGTGGGAGGGGCATCCACTCAGGAAGGAACACCCTGCTCGCGCTACCGAATTCGAACCGTATCGGATGAGTCAGGAGTTCCTGGATGCACAGCAGGAGGCGCTGCGCTTCGTTCCGCAGCAATGGGGCATGTCCATGGATGCCCGGCACACCGATTTCATGTTTCTGAACCTCGGCCCGAATCACCCGAGCGTACACGGTGTTTTTCGCATCGCTCTGCAGCTGGACGGTGAGGTGGTCGTGGATGCGGTGCCGGACATCGGCTACCACCACAGGGGTGCCGAGAAGATGGGTGAACGCCAGAGCTGGCACAGTTTCATCCCGTATACGGATCGCATCGATTATCTGGGCGGAGTGATGAACAACCTGCCCTACGTAATGGCGGTGGAACGCATGACCGGCATCGATGTGCCACCGCGCGCACAGGTCATCCGCATAATGTTGGCGGAGATGTTTCGGATCTCTTCGCACCTGGTGTTTTTCGGCACCTTTGCCCAGGACGTGGGCCAGATGTCACCCGTGTTTTACATGTTTGCCGATCGTGAGCGGCTGCTCAGTATCGTCGAGGCGATAACCGGTGGCAGGATGCACCCGGCCTGGTTTCGCGTCGGTGGTGTGGGTCAGGATCTGCCGGAAGGCTGGGAGACGATGGTCCGCGACTTTCTCGACTACATGCCGGCACGCCTCGATCACTACGACAAAATGACGACCAACAACGGCATCCTGAAACGTCGTTCTATCGGTGTCGGAGATTACACGACGCAGGAGGCGATCGATTGGGGCATTACCGGGCCGAGTCTGCGCGCCACGGGTCTCGACTGGGATCTGCGCAAAGCGAGGCCGTACGGCGGTTACGACCAGTTTGACTTCGACATTCCGATCGGCAATCGCGGTGACAGCTATGATCGCTGCGTCGTGCGGGTCGAGGAGATTCGTCAGAGTCTGAAAATCATCCGCCAATGCCTCGACAACATGCCCCCGGGTCCCTACAAGGCGGATCACCCGCAGGCCACACCACCGGCCAAGGAGCGAACGATGCAGGACATCGAAACGCTCATCCAACACTTTCTCAATGTCAGCTGGGGTCCGGTTGTACCTCCATCCGAGTGCTGCGCCATGGTCGAGGCGACCAAGGGGGTGAATTCTTACTATCTGATCTCTGACGGCGGCACGATGTCTTACCGTACGCGTATCCGCACGCCGTCGTTCGCACACCTCCAGATGATTCCACTGATCAGCCGAGGCTTCATGATTGCCGACCTGATTACCATCGTCGCGAGCATAGATTTCGTCATGGCGGACGTTGACCGATGAGCGAACCGGCTTTCATCGACGTACTGAGTCAGGCCGAGATAGACGCCATCGAAATCGAGGTGGCGCATCTTCCAGACCGTCCGTCCGCCGCGATCGATGCGCTGCTCATAGTGCAGAAACATCGGGGGTGGGTATCTGACGAGAGCCTGGCCGCCATCGCACGTCTACTCGGTATGTCGGCTGCCGATCTCGACAGCATCGCGACGTTTTACAACCTGATCTACCGCAAGCCCGTAGGGCGCCACGTGGTCATGGTATGCGATAGCGTGAGTTGCTATGTCATGGGCGGGGAAAGTCTCATGATGCGCATACGCCGCCATCTGGGTATAGAGCCCGGCGAAACGACCGAGGACGGACGCTATACGCTGCTGCCCTGCGTGTGTCTCGGTGCCTGTGACCGAGCGCCCGTGATCATGGTGGACGATCAGTTGGCTGGTCCACTGGCTGAGTCGGACGTGGAAGATGTATTGGGAGCCTTCGAATGAGCGAGCGTCCCCTCACAGAGCGTATTGATGCGGCTGGCGGATTCGTAGACGGCGGGCGTTACGAGGAGATGGGAGGCTACGTCGCCGCCCGCCAGGCGGTGACGAGCATGACACCGCAGGAAGTGTGTGGCCTCGTCAAGGATGCGAACTTGCGCGGACGCGGAGGCGCCGGGTTTCCCACGGGTGTGAAGTGGGGCTTTGTGCCTGACGTGCCTGGCAGAAAGTATCTGGTATGCAACGCAGATGAGATGGAACCCGGTACGTTTAAGGACCGCTACCTGATGGAGAACGACCCGCATCTCTTGGTGGAGGGGATGATCATCGCCGCGTATGCCATCGGTGCAGATCGTGCATACGTGTTCCTGCGAGGCGAGTACCACGAATCCTACAGGGCACTCACCGCGGCGATCGGCGAAGCCCATGCCAATGGCTGCCTAGGCGAGAGCGTTTTCGGGACGACTTACGCGTTGGAACTGGCGGTGCACCGTTCCGGTGGTCGTTACATTTGCGGTGAAGAGACGGCCCTGCTCAATGCCCTGGAAGGCAAACGCGCCCAACCCCGCACCAAACCGCCCTTCCCTCCGGCGAGCGGGGCCTGGGGACGGCCAACCATCGTCAATAACGTGGAGACGCTGTGTAACGTACCGGCCATCATCCGCCGGGGAGCGGAGTGGTATCAGAGTCTCGGGCTGGGGGAGGATTCCGGCACCAAGATTTACGGCGTGTCCGGACGAGTCAAACGGCCCGGCTTGTGGGAATTACCCATGGGCACGCCCATCAGGGAAATCATCGAACAGCATGCGGGCGGTATGTGCGACGGCTACCGGCTTCGCGGCCTGCTGCCGGGTGGAGCGTCCACCGATTTTCTGGTGGAGGAGCATCTGGATCTGGCCATGGAGTACGGTGCTATCCAGGCGGCGGGCAGCCGAATGGGCACAGGCACCATGATTCTGATGGACGATCACGTGTGCCCGGTAGATATGGCGCGCAATCTGCAGCACTTCTTCGCTCAGGAGTCCTGTGGCTTCTGCACGCCATGCCGGGAAGGTCTGCCCTGGGTCGAGCAGTTGCTGCTGGATATAGAAGAGGGACGCGGCACCGCAGAGGATCTGGAACTGCTGGATCACAATGCTGCGTTCATCGGTGCGCCGGGCAACACCTTCTGTTTGCATGCGACGGGTGCGATCGAACCGCTGATGAGCGCACTCAAGTACTTTCGGGAAGATTTCGAGGCGCACATACGCGAGCATGGGTGCCCGTACCGTTCGGGCCCCGGGTCAGCTGCGGAGGCGGACGATGGCGCGAATTGAAGTAGACGGAATCGTCTTCGAGGCGCGAGAGGGTGAGAACCTGCTGCAGGCCTGTCTGTCGCAGCATCTGGATTTGCCATATTTCTGCTGGCATCCCTCGCTGGGATCCGTTGGCGCTTGCCGTCAGTGTGCGGTGATTCAGTATGACGACGAGGAAGACGAGCGCGGCAGGCTGGTGATGGCATGCATGACGCCGGTCCAGGAGGGCGCGCGCTTTTCGGTCGACGCCCCGGGCGCAGCCGGTTTCCGTGCTTCGGTCATTGAGTGGCTGATGGAAAACCATCCACACGACTGCCCGGTGTGCGAGGAAGGCGGAGAGTGCCACCTGCAGGACATGACGGTCATGTCGGGACATACGACACGCCGCTTCCATGGCCGGAAGAAGACCTGGCGCAATCAGGATCTGGGACCGTTCATCGGCCACGAGATGAACCGCTGCATCACCTGTTACCGCTGTACACGCTTCTACCACGACTACGCGGGTGGTAAGGATCTGCAAGCATTCGGCTCGCGATCGCGGATGTATTTCGGCCGGACAGCCGACGGCGTGCTCGAGAGCGAATTCGCCGGCAATCTCGTGGAGGTGTGTCCGACCGGAGTTTTCACCGACAAGCCGTTCTCACAGAGCTACTCGCGTAAGTGGGATCTCGGTTCTGCACCCTCCATCTGCCCGGGATGTGCGGTGGGTTGCAACATCTCGCCCGGAGAACGCTTCGGGAGGCTCAAACGAATACACAATCGCTACCACGGCGAGGTGAATGGATATTTCCTCTGTGACAGAGGGCGTTTCGGTAGCCACTTCGTCAACGCGGAGAATCGACTTCGTCGCTGCGGGGTGCGGGTAGGCGATGAGGAGTTTCAGGAGATCGAGGGCCTGGAAGCCCTCGCGGTGCTCACCGATCTGGCTGGCGGGGGCAATGTCGTCGGCATCGGTTCACCCCGGGCGAGTATCGAAGATAACTTCGCGCTGATGCAGTTGGTGGGCGAAGATCAGTTCTGCGCGGGTTTCAGTTCGGATGAGGCGGTGCTCAACGAACTGATCGTGGACATCTATCGTTCCGGTGCCGGCCGCGTGCCGACTCCGCTGGAGATCGAGAACAGCGATGCGGTGCTCGTTCTCGGTGAGGATGTGCTCAACAGCGCTCCCCGTCTGGCGCTGTCGTTGCGCCAGAGTGTGCGCAACGAGTCATTGCGACTCGCCGAAGGGGCGCGCATTCCGCTGTGGCAGGACGCCGGTGTGCGGGGACACGCCCAGGGTGCGCTGAGTGAGCTGTTCAGTTTGACCGTGCTCCCGACCGGGCTGGACGACATTGCGGCTCACGTCGAGCATCTGCCGCCTGAGCAAATTGCACGCCACGGGCACGCCATAGCGCAGGCCGTGGCGGGTGTGGGGGCAGAGGAGAGCGCGTCGGGTCGCATCGCGGCAGCATTGAAGAGCGCGAAACGGCCGCTCATCGTGTCGGGAACCGGCTGTGGTGACGGTGAGGTGATGAGGGCGGCCGCGGCTGTGTCGAGTGCGCTCAGGCACGCCGGGTCAGATCCGGCGCTGCTACTCACCGCGCTCGAGGTCAATTCGTTGGGTGCGACGCTGCTCGGAGGTGGGCTGGGTCTCGATGAAGCGTTGAAGCGCCTGAAAAACGGTGCGGCCGACAATGTGATAGTGCTCGAAAACGACCTCTACCGAAGAGCCGACCCGTCGCTGGTCGATGCGGCACTGGAGGCGAGCAGGCGTAATGGCCGGGTACTGGTCGCGGATCTGATCGAAACCCGTACCACGGCCAATGCCACACACCTGATACCGGTAGCCGCCTATGCGGAGACGCTGGGTACGTTCGTCAATCTGGAAGGACGTGCACAGCGTTTCTATCAGGTGTTCGAACCCCGGGCTCCGGTGACCTCAGCGTGGCAATGGCTGGGTGAAGCGGGACGTGCCGCGGGGCGCAATGACATGCGTTGGCAGCACTTCGACACAGTGGTGGAGACCTGTGCCTCAAGGCCTGGTCTCGAGGCGTTGCGGGAAGTGGCTCCAGGGGCTGACTACCGTGGTGCGGGAGGATTGCGCATTCCGCGCGAAACCCATCGCGCAAGTGGCCGAACGGCCAGGAATGCGCATATCGATGTGCATGAACGGAAAACGCCGGTGGATACCGAGTCGCCCTTCAGTTTCTCCATGGAGGGTGCCCAGGGCGGAGCCGTGGGCAGTGCCAGGTCGGCGGTCTGGGCGCCGGGGTGGAATTCCAATCAGTCGGTATTCAAGTTTCAGGACGAGGTCGGCGGGGCGCTGATCGGTGGTAGTTCGGGGATCAGGCTATTCGAACCGGCCCATGGTGTTCCTGCTCCGTCGTACGCCATGTCCCAGACGAGCGACGAAGGGGAGGGTTTTAGGCTGATTCCGCTGCATCGTATTTTCGGCAGCGACGAGTTGTCGGCGATGTCGCCACCGGTCGTGGAACGCGGCGGAGCAGCCGAGGTAGTACTGAACAGGGCGGACGCGGGGCGCCTGGGTGCGCGGGAAGGGGACGGTATACGCTGCGACTTGCTGAGTGCTTCAGCCGCACTCAGGGTCGACGACGCGATGGCGGTGGGACATGCCGGACTGGTGGTCGGCGAGACCTTTGGCTGGTTGCCTCGGGGGCGGGTAGTGCTGAGCCGAGATCCCGACTTTCGTTCGTCGCAAGAGCTGATCGCGAGGGAATGATATGAACATCGACGTCGCCTACCTCCTGATCCTGCCCGTGCTCCTGGGGGTGATGATCAGTGCGGCGTTTCTGGTGTGGATCGAGCGACGCCTGCTCGGCTTCTGGCAGGATCGGCTCGGTCCCAATCGCGTCGGACCATTCGGGTCGCTGCAGATCGTGGCAGACATGATCAAGTTGTTCACCAAAGATGACTGGGTGCCGCCATTTGCCGATCGCGTGATCTTCGTGTTGGCTCCGCTCGCGATCGCTGCGGGCATGCTCATGGGATTCGCGGTCGTACCCTTCGGTCCGGGTTTGCACATCATCGACCTCAACGTTGGATTGCTTTTCTTTCTCGCTATGACGTCACTGGCCGTGTATGGCGTGTTGTTGAGCGGGCTTGCAAGCAACAATAAATACGCGCTGCTCGGAGGGCTGAGAAGCGCAGCCCAGATGGTCACCTACGAGGTCTTCATGGGTCTTTCGTTGATGGGCGTCGTGATTCTGACGGGTTCTTTCAGCCTTTCGGATGTCGTGCGTGCTCAGGCCGATATGTGGTTCTTCGTACCACAGTTCGCGGGTTTCGTCGTGTTCGTCATCGCCGGGCTCGCAGAGGCGCACCGGCTGCCATTCGACCTGCCGGAAGCAGAGCACGAACTGACCGCGGGCTTTCACACCGAATACTCCGGGATGAAATTCGGTTTGATCATGGTGGGCGAATATCTGTCGGTGATCCTCGCGTCGGCCATGATCACGACGCTGTTCTTCGGAGGCTGGCTGGGGCCGGATTTCCTGCCGCCATTTGTCTGGTTCTCACTGAAGACAGCTTTTTTCATCGCGTTTTTCATCCTGATGCGGGCAGCCATACCGCGACCGAGATACGACCAACTGATGTCTCTCGGGTGGAAGATTCTGTTGCCCGTCACGTTGATAAACCTGCTCGTGACCGGCGCGGTCGTGCTTGGAAGGGGCGCCTGACCATGTGGAGTCAACTGCGCACCCTCTGGGAAGTCTTGAAGCATACGTTTTCGCGCATCGAGACGGTGGAATACCCGGACGAGATGCCCTACCTCGCGCCCCGATATCGGGGTCGGATAGTGTTGACCCGCGACCCCGACGGGGATGAGCGATGTGTCGCCTGCAATCTCTGCTCCGTGGTCTGTCCGGCGGACTGTATAGCGCTTCAGAAAACCACGAGGGAAGACGGCCGCTTGTTTCCGGAGTTCTTCCGCATCAATTTCTCGCGGTGCGTGATGTGCGGCATGTGCGAAGAGGCTTGTCCGACGTACGCCATCCAACTCACACCCGACTTCGAGATGGCTGAGTTCAATCGCGCGAATCTGGTTTATGAAAAAGAGCACCTCCTCATCGATGGCGTGGGTAAATACCCCGAGTACTCGTTTTGGCACGTGGCGGGCAAGGCCATCGAGGGCAAGGACAAGGGTGAGGCAATAAATGAAGCGCCACCGCTTGATGTGCGGGAGTTGTTGCCATGACGATGGAAATCGTGGTCTTCTACATCGCGGCGGCCGTCTCAGTGAGTGCGACGACGCTCGTGGTGACGCGTACCAATGCATCGCACGCGCTCGTGTATCTCATCGTTTCGTTGCTCGCGGTCGCCGTCATTTTCTTCCTGCTTGGCGCACCCTTCGCCTCCGCGCTGGAGATTGTCATCTACGCGGGCGCGATCATGGTGTTGTTCCTGTTCGTTGTCATGATGCTGGACCTCGGGCGAGGATCGGTTGAGCAGGAGCGCGGCTGGTTGAACCCGTCGATGTGGGTGGGGCCCGGTTTGCTCACACTGGTGTTGTTTCTGGAAATGGCCTGGCTTCTCGCTGGTCCAATGGCTCAGACATCCGGCACTGCGGTGTTGCCCAAGGAAGTCGGCATAGAACTGTTCGGTCCCTATCTGCTGGCCGTGGAACTCGCGTCCATTCTGTTGCTGGCAAGTCTGGTCGGTGCGTTTCACCTCGGCCGGCGTTACATGCGTGCGCGCCGTGAAGAGGAGGCTGACGAATGACCGCCATCGCTATTCCCGTTGAACACGCGCTGGTACTGGCCGCCATTCTGTTCGCCATTGGACTGGCCGGCGTTCTGGTGCGGCGCAACGTAATCTTCCTGCTCATGTCCCTTGAGATCATGATGAACGCCTGCGGCCTTGCCTTCGTCGCTGCCGGGGCACGCTGGGCAGAGGCGGATGGGCAGATCATGTACATGTTCGTGCTCTCCCTGGCAGCGGCTGAAGTGGCGGTGGGGCTCGGATTGGTGTTACAGGTCGAGCGGCGTCTGCGGACCCTCGATATCGATGCCGCCAGCGAGTTGGCCGGATGATCGACTGGCTGACCCTCGTCCCTGTATTACCGCTCACCGGCTTCCTGGTGTTGCTGGTCACGCAAGGCCGTCTCGGCAAACTGCCCGTGGCCATCATCGGCGCGGGTTCGGTTGGGCTTGCGGCGCTGGCGGCGTTGCTGGCCGGGTTGGAATTCTATGCTGCGGGTGCAGAACCGCGCAGCGTGCACCTGTGGACATGGATGGCAGCGGGCACTTTCCGGCCCGAGATCACCCTCTATCTGGATGGCTTGTCGCTGGTAATGACGGGAGTCATCACCGGCGTCGGCTTCCTGATTCATCTCTATGCCACCGGTTATATGGCGAGTGAGGGCGGGTATAGCCGCTTCTTTGCATACATGAATCTTTTCGTATTCGCCATGTTGATGCTCGTGCTGGGTGACAATCTACTGGTGCTGTTCCTCGGTTGGGAGGGCGTGGGGTTGTGCAGTTATCTGCTGATCGGTTTCTTCCACGATGATCCTGCCAATGGTTACGCGGCGCGTAAGGCATTCGTCGTGACCCGCGTCGGCGATACCTTCATGGCTATCGGCCTGTTTCTGCTGTTCCGGGAACTCGGAAGCCTCGAAATCAGAACGATACTCACGGCCGCAATCGAGACTTGGCCGGACGGATCTACGCTGTGCACGGCGATTGCGCTGTTGTTGCTCGGTGGCGCTGTGGGCAAATCGGCGCAGGTGCCGCTGCAGACCTGGCTACCTGACGCCATGGCTGGCCCGACACCCGTCAGCGCCCTGATTCACGCCGCGACCATGGTGACGGCGGGTGTGTATCTGATTGCCCGCATGCACGACCTGTTTCTGCTCTCGCCGCTGGCGCAGACCGCGGTAGCGGTGGTGGGCCTGGTGACGCTGTTCATCTCATCGTTCACGGCGCTCACCCAGCGTGACATCAAGCGGGTACTCGCCTACTCTACGATGAGCCAAATCGGGTACATGTTCCTGGCGCTCGGGGTCGGCGCCTGGTCCGCGGCTATTTTTCATCTCGTGACACACGCGTTCTTCAAGGCCCTGCTGTTTCTTGCCGCAGGTTCGGTAATCCTCTCTCTGCACCACGAGCAGGACATGTTCCGGATGGGTGGTTTGTGGAAGCGCCTGCCCATCCCGTTCTGGAGCATGGTGATCGGATCGGCCGCGCTCGCGGCACTACCATTGACCTCGGGCTTTTACAGCAAGGATCTGATCTTGCTCGGTGCGCTGGATGTGGACGGCGGGGCGTGGTTCTGGGGAGTGGCCGCGCTCGCCGCCTTCATGACGACACTTTACACAGTGCGCATGATGGTGCTCACCTTCTTCGGGGAAGTGCACACCGAACCTCACGACGAGAGCGGAGCGAGCATGAATGTCCCGCTGATCGTGTTGGCGGTGCTGGCCGTGGCGGGTGGCTGGTTCGGGCTGGCACCGGTCGCCGAGGTGCTTCCGGACGGCGGCGTCGATGGTGCCGTGCATGAAGGCGCGATGGTGTGGATCACCGCGCTGGTACCCATTGCGGGTCTGGTGGTCGGCTATCTCGTGTTTGTGGCTCGACGCATCGATCTCGATGGCCTGATCGACTCGGGGCTGGGGCGCGCGGTAGCGCGTTTCTGGCACGGCGGGTGGGGATTCGATACTACTTATGAGGTGCTCGTCGTGCGCCCATTCGTGATGATCGCGCACGCCAACCGAAGCGATGCGGTCGATTTCGTGTACCGCGCGCTGGCGGCGCTCGCGCGGGCCGCGCACCACGTGGTGGCGGCGACCCAGACCGGGCGCCTGCGCTGGTATGCGGCGAACATGGCAGGTGGGCTCGTAATTGCGTTGGTCATCGTGATGTTGATCGAGGGTCTGTCGTGAATGTGCTGTGGATCATCCTGCTGCTCCTCGGCGGGGGTGTCATCTCCGGGCTGATCGCGCGCGGTAACGCACAGCGTGGTGGGTTGGCATCCATTGCCGTGATCGTACTGGCCGCAGTCCTGCTCATCGTCACGCCGATCGGCACGTCAATCTCTGTTCCGTGGATTCCTCGTTTCGGGATATCCATGGTGCTCGCGCTCGACGGGCTCAGCTATGCCATGGTCGCGCTGACGCTCGCTCTCGGCGTGGTGGCGGTGGTGTCTTCATGGACGGAAATCGAGGAGGGGGCTGCGTTTTTCCAGTTCAATCTATTGTGGACACTCGCGGGTGTGGTCGGTGTGTTCACCGCACTCGATCTATTTCTGTTCTTCGTGTTCTGGGAAGTGATGCTGGTGCCCATGTACTTCCTCATCGCTATCTGGGGTCACGAGGATCGCTCGTACGCGGCCATGAAATTCTTCCTGTTCACGCAAGTCAGCGGGCTGCTGATGCTAGTTGCCATCGTCGCACTGGTCTACGCGCATTACTCATCCAGCGGCGTACTCACGTTTGCCTATGCTGATCTGTTGTCGGCGAATCTGGATGCCGATCTCGCCTTCTGGCTGATGCTCGGCTTCTTCGTCGCGTTTGTGGTCAAGTTGCCGTGCGTGCCGTTCCACACGTGGCTTCCTGATGCGCACACGCAGGCACCCACGGCTGGAAGCGTGATCCTGGCCGGAATTCTGTTGAAAACCGGAGCTTACGGGCTATTGCGCTTCGTCGTGCCGCTGTTCCCGGATGCCGCGCTTGAGTTCCGCTGGCCCGCCATGGCGTTGGGTGCGGTGAGCGTGGTGTACGGGGGCTATCTGGCGTACAGCCAGACAGATTTCAAGCGCCTGGTGGCGTACAGCAGCATCGCGCACATGGGATTCGTACTACTTGGTGTGTTTGCGTGGACCACCGTGGCCGTGCAGGGGGCGGTAGTTCAAATGGTGGCGCATGGGTTTTCCACGGCAGCACTGTTTATGATGGCCGGAGCGCTGCAGCAACGCCTGCGCACGCGTGATATGGAACAGATGGGCGGCCTGTGGATGCGCGCGCCGCGCATGGGCGTAGTGACACTCTTCTTCGTAGTGGCGTCCCTGGGCATGCCGGGACTCGGGAACTTCGTGGGCGAGTTCATGGTACTCGTGGGTGCATTTTCGGTAGACGTGCCGCTGACTGTTGTCGCGACGCTGGGGATCGTTATTGCCGCCGTGTATGCACTCTCGCTGATGCAGCGGGCCTTTCAGGGGGAACCCAATCCGAACATCTCGGTCATGACCGATTTCGGAGCTCGTGAGATG
>DCWG01000020.1:0-8805 GCA_002327525.1 Gammaproteobacteria bacterium UBA2168
ATGGTGGACGTAACCGTGGACCGTGACGAGTGTAACCGTCCGACCACGACGCTCGAAGGTCTGTCGAACCTGCCCCCGGCCTTTGAAGAAGACGGTAGCGTGACGGCAGGTAATGCATCGCAATTGTCCGACGGTGCTTCCATGACTCTGCTTATGAGCGCATCGCGGGCAGCACAGCTCGGACTGGAACCGCTGGGCATTTTCCGTGGTTTCAGCGTTGCTGGCTGTGAGCCCGACGAGATGGGTATTGGCCCGGTCTTCGCGATTCCGCGCCTGCTGGAAAATACCGGTCTCACGAAGAATGATATCGATCTCTGGGAACTGAACGAGGCGTTTGCTTCACAATGCGTGTATTGCCGTGACAAACTGGATCTCGACAACGAGATTTACAATGTCCTCGGCGGCAGCATCGCTATCGGCCATCCGTTTGGCATGACGGGATCGCGCCAGACGGGACTCGTACTGCGTGAGCTGCAGCGCCGCAACAAGAAGTACGGCGTGGTTACGATGTGTATCGGCGGCGGCCAGGGTGCGGCGGGGCTGTTCGAAGCCGCCTGAGCTCGTCAGATTAGCCGGAGAAACATTCTGATACTCCGACGAAATGGTAATGAAACAGTCGCCGTACACAATGTGCGGCGGTTTTTTTGCGAGGTCTTGGCTATCAGACGATTGTTTTGGATAGCGTTGGTGTACGGCGGTTCGGTGTTTGCCGAAGTCGCCGAGACACATCCAGTGGTAGCCGATGAGCCACGAGGTAGGGCTGAGCCATTGCTGGCGTTGAGCACGAAGAGCGACGAGCAACTCACAGAGATTGCGGGGCGCTGGAACGAACTGAGTGCTGGCGAACGCGATGCCCTCATCACGGAAGTGAAGTCACGCATGGCGCGGCGTGGATCGCGCGACGGCGTGTTGCGCATTCGTCTCACGCGTAGGTACGGGACTGTGGTTCGGCGTCGGGGTAGTGCTACGCTGCGCATCGAACGAGTACAGCGAACCGTGAAGCCCCCGGCCGCGGCCCCCCCCGCGCCGGAAACGACGACACCCGCTTTCGGCGTTGGATTCGAGCAACGGGTGAAAGAGCGGATCCCAACAAAAACGCAGTCGACTCCGGTTGACGAGGAGCACTAGCTGGAGCCAGTGAGTGGACGCAGAAACTGCCACCCTTCTGGTGGTCGATGACGACCCGGAAATCCGAGAACTCACCAAGGCATACCTGGAAAGCCAGGGCTTCGTGGTGGAGGGTGTCGCGGATGGGGAGGCCATGGACGTCTATCTTGCCAGCCAGCCTGCGGATCTCATCATTCTCGATTTGATGCTGCCCGGCGAGCATGGGTTGTCCATCGCGCGCCGGCTCAAACAGGATTCGGATGTCCCGATCATCATCGTCTCCGCACAGGGTGAGGACGTCGACCGTATCGTTGGACTCGAGGTGGGTGCGGACGACTATCTCGGCAAGCCCTTCAACCCGCGCGAACTGCTCGCCAGGGTACGGGCAGTGTTGCGCCGTGCCAGGAAGGATGCGGCGGGCACCGGAGAAGACGCGTTGGTCAACTTTGGTGATTTCGAACTCGACCTCGCCTCCCACCGGCTGACTCAGGACGGCAACGCCGTACCGTTGACGTCCGGTGAATTCGACCTTCTTGTCATACTCGTCAATCACCCCAACAAAGTGCTCGACCGGGACCGGATACTCGATCTGTTGACTGGTGCAGAACGCTCGCCATTCGATCGCAGCATCGATGTACGCGTTACGCGGTTACGCGGCAAGATCGAACCCGATCCGTCGGAACCGAAGTACATCAAGACCATCTGGGGCAAGGGCTACATGTTCTGCCCGGAAGGATGAGGAATCAGGGACACCGCGATCCGCTGTCGTTGCTGGCGCGCACCAATCTGACGCTCGCATTCAGCTCTCTGGTCATCGTGGCGATTTCCACTGCGGCGCTGAATCTCTTCGTCGTTAATCCCATAGAACAACGGTCGGCTGACGATCAGGCAGCACTCCTGGTACTTACCGCACAAACCTGGGTGGAGTTGCCGCCTGAGGCACGCTGGTATTTCGAGCTGGAACTGGCGGAGAACCATGACCTGATCGTCTATGGCGAACCTCGCGAGCTTGTGGAGATCGAGGAAATGGGATCGTTTCTGAGACTGTTAAAGCGGGAATTGACCCAGCGTGCCGGGCAGGACGTAGCACTGTTGGCCAGCGACGATTTGGTCTGGGCCAATGTGCCCATGGGAGGGTCCGAGATTCATATCGGATTTTCGCCAACGACTCAGGGCATGCAACCGTTGTACGTCGGCGTGATCATTGTGGGGCTTGGGGCGGGGGGGGTGTTCTTAACGTCGCTGTTCATCGTTCGCCGGCTTGCCCGCCCACTGGCCATCGCCGCAGAACGTGCGGAGAGTTTCCGCGGGGCGGAAGACTTCGATCCGTTGCCCGAGCAGGGCCCGGAAGAGCTGGTGGTACTGGCACGCAACTTCAACACGATGGCACGCGAGATATCGGAGCTCATCTCCAACCGTACGACGCTGCTGGCGGGGATATCGCACGACCTGCGTACGCCGTTGACGCGTATGCGGCTGGCTCTGGAACTGCTTCCCGAAGATGTGGAGCCTGAACTGCTTGCCCGTTTCGAGCGCAACCTGGAATCCATGGATGAGTTGATCTCCGATGCGCTGCGTTTCGCTCGTGGTGCGGCCGAGGCACCGCAGCACATCGAGGTGGCGCCTTTCGTTGCTGAGGTGGTGGCGAGCTTGGATGTAGCGCTGGAAACGCCCTGCACCGGGAGTGAGCCTGTGAGCATCGCACCCGGTGCGTTTCGCCGCGTGCTGATAAACTTGGTCACCAATGCCCTGCAGCATGGAACTGACGTGAAGGTGCGCCTGGAAGACAGAGTCGTCCACGTGCTGGATTCCGGGCCCGGTATCCCGCCCGAACATCGCGAGCGGGTTTTCCAGCCATTCTTCCGTCTCGACAGCTCACGCAGCACTGCAACCGGAGGCAGCGGTCTGGGACTCGCCATCGTGTACCAGCTGTGTCAAGCACATGGATGGCAGGTGGCCATCGACGATGCGCCCGGAGGAGGTTCGGACGTCTGGGTGGCGTTCTGAATGCTGCGCCGGCACCCACCCGGACAAAAGAAAGCCGCCGGTCTGGAGAGTTGGCCGGCGGCTTAGAGTTGACCTCTTGGTGCTCTCTTTAAGTCCTTTCGAGGTCTTTCCGAGATCCTTCCGAGGTCTAAGGGGATAGATATCCGACAACGGTTTTAACCCTTGCCTGGTTGGACACTATGCACCAAAACAGGCGTTAAGCTATTTCCAGAGCGTTTCTCCGCCTGGTGATTTTGTGTCATTTTGTTTCAACACAGAATGACACTATTCTCCTCATGAGCCTTCGTTGATGATGTACACGTCTTGCTGCGGATAGGGGATGGAGATACCTTCCGCATCGAAAGCAACCTTGGCCTTCTCAGTAAGGTCGAAGAACACACCCCAGTAGTCTCCGGTGTCGGTCCAGACACGCACCGCGAAGTTCACCGAACTGTCCGCCAGCTCCGACATCAGAATGGCGGTTCCGGATCCGGATGGATGCGGCTGTCCGCGTCGATCAGGCCCTGGAGGACGGAGCCTGCACGGACGATGTCGTCCTGGTAACCGATACCGAAGGTGAGATCGACGCGATGCAGTTCTTCCAGGGTGATGTTGGTGATGATGCCGTTGGAGATCGCTCCATTTGGCACGAAGGCCACCTTGTTCTCCGGCGTGGTGAGGATGGTGTTGAACAGCTGAATTTCGCGCACGGAACCGACGATGCCCTGGGCGTCGATGACATCGCCCACGCGGTAGGGTCTGAACAGGAGAATCAGAACGCCACCCGCGAAGTTGACGAGCCTGCCCTGCAATGCCAGTCCTATGGCCAGACCCGTGGCTCCGGTTACGGCAATGAACGACGTCGTCTCGATGCCGACCATACCCGTCACGCTTATAACGAGCAGTACTTTCAGCCCGATGGAGATCAGCCTGCCGAAGAAGCGGCGCAGGGTCTCATCGGTGCTCTCGCGCTCCATTATGCCGTCGGCGAGCCAGGCGATCCTGCCGATCAGCCAGAGACCGACGACGAGTACCACGATGGCCGAAGCGACCTTGGGTAGGTAGGTCGTGGCTAGCTGGATGCCGGTTTGGATGTAAGCTTCCATTGCTTGTTCCTTGACGTTGTTTACGGTGGGCTCTGCCGCGGCCGCACGATGCCGGTGAGTCGGCCACTGTCTCTACCGCTTCCGATATGCGTTTGCTGTTGGCGCGCGATCGCGCGCGCGATCCTATGAGAATTGTGTAAATTCCCCCTGCTGACTGTACACAGGCCAGGCGTTTCCATACCCTACGCCGCGAGCAGATTGTTCTTAATCGCGGGTCGATTACGCGGGAGACATGGCAGACCGATTGCGGATCGACAAAGGAGATAGATGTGAAGGTTCGACAGATTCTGGGGTCACTCGTCGTGGCGTCGCTCGCATGGTCGGGAACGGCCTTGGGGGAGAATGGCGCCGGGATGCCGGAAGACAAGTTCTACCTCGCGCCGGGAGCGATCTGGTACCAATCACCGCTGTCTGAGGACCACGAGGTGGATCCTGCAGTGGCCCTGGGGTACACCTTCAATGAGTGGTTGGTGGCAGAAATTCTCGGTGGCCGGGTCGAGAGCCGACCGATTGACACCAACGACACCGATGAGGGTCGCCAGCACAACCGGCGCGTGGCGGTTGTGTTCAGCAGTTCGTGACCCATCGGAGAATTCCGGCGGTGCATTGGCAGCCGCCGGAAAAACCGGAGACCGGATCTTGAGCTACGAACACTTGCTCTACGATGTACAGGGTCCCATGGCGCTGATCACCATCAATCGGGCGGACAAGCACAACGCTATCTCGTTGGGAACGCTCGATGAGCTGCATGCGGCGGTGGACGCGGCGGCCACCGACGAGGAAGTGCGCGTCATCACTATCACGGGTGCAGGTGATCGTGCCTTTGCATCGGGATCGGATCTCTCCGAGGTACTTCACCGGGATTTCAGGCAGGCCCTCGAACCCATCGTGCAGGGTCTAGCCGATCAGCTCGAACGCACTCCGAAACCCACCATCGCCGCGATCAATGGCATCTGTATGGGGGGTGGTCTGGAAGTGGCACTGGGGTGCGATCTGAGAATCGCGACGCCGAACAGCGGCTTCGCCACGCCCGAGGGAAAACTCGGCATCATTCCGGGTGGTGGTGCCACGGCCAGGTTGCCGCGAATCGTGGGCCGGGGCTGGGGCATGGAAATGATGCTCATGGGCGAGCCCATCGATGCCGAACGTGCACTGCAGATCGGCCTTATCACGCGCCTGGTTGAACCCGACGAGTTGCTGCCCGAAGCGCGCCGCATGGCAGACCACCTGGCGGGCTTCGCACCGTTCGTACCCCGCACCATGAAGGCGATGGTGCACTTCGGCATGGAGGCGAGCCTTGCTGGCGCGCTCATGTTCGAGAAGTATGCGCAGGGCGCTCTGGTACAGACGGCGGACAAAGTGGAAGGGATCACCGCCTTCCTGGAAAAACGCGACCCCGACTTCAAGGGTAAGTAGGCCGCACCAGTCCCGTTGATCCCTTGCCCACACTGCGGGATACTCGATTCCCTTTCCATAAACGACACGCAAGGACTAAGGGGGATTCATGGCAGTTGACCGATTTCCAGTGGAGGCGAGCCATATCATGATGTTTGCTCGCTCCGTCGCTGATGACAACCAGATTTACTACGACGAGGAATATGCCAAGGAAACGGAACCGGGCGGGATCATCGCGCCGCCGACCTTTGCGCAGGCGAGTGCTCAGTTCGACCCGGACTACTTCCTGCGTCCAAAGGTTGGTGAGCCATGGTTTGGTTCCGGGGGGGAACCCACCGGTATCAAACGCGAGAGCTCCGGAGGCGGAGGCGGAGGCGGAGGCGGCGGCGGTCTGCATGCCGAACAGCATTTCGAATATCACCGCCATGTGGGTCCGGGCGATGTACTCACCGCGACCACCGGACCGGGTAAGACCTGGGAGAAGGAAGGCAAGCGCTCCGGCAAGCTGATGTTCTCCGAATCCGTCACCGAGTATCGTGATCAGAACGGCGAGCTCGTCATCACGGCACGCGGCGTGGGTGTACGTACCGAACGTCCGGTGGATCAATAGGAGGTCGTCATGGCGTTGAAAGCAAGCGAGTTGAAAGCGGGCGACACCTACACGGAGTGTCTGGTCGAGGATCTCAAGCGAACACAAATCGTGCAGTACGCGGGTGCATCCGGAGACTACAACCCGGTACACACGGATGAATTGTTCACGAAAGAAGTGGCGGGCTACCCGTCCGTGTTCGCACACGGCATGCTCACCATGGGCATGACCGGCCGTATGCTCACCAACTATGTGGGTGATGGCCGGTTGAAGTCCTTCGGTGTGCGGTTCACGAGTCAGGTCTGGCCGGGGGACACTCTGCATTCCACTGCAACCGTCGAAGAGGTAAATGACGATGTGGTGAATTTGAAAGTGGAAACCGCCAACCAGGACGGCACCGTGGTCGTATCCGGTTACGCGACTGCACGGGTAAACGTGTAGCTCGACCCTGTCGTGTCGGTCCGGTCATGCACCGGACCGGCGCCGATTGCGACTTACCAGCGCTCCTGGCTGGTCCGCACGTCCACCTCGAACGACCACGCACGCGACGGCTGGTTGTATAGATAGACAAAGCCGTCGACGATACCTTCGATGGAGATCATTCCGTCAACGCCGAGCTGTTTCGCGTAGTCGGGATAGCGTTCCATGATTTTCTCTCCGCCGATGGGACCGTCCACGACGATGTGGCCCACGTGAATACCATCGGGGCCGTACTCCTTGGCCATGGCTTGAGCGAGGTTCCTCAACGCCCCCTTCGATGAATTGAAGGCTCCGAAATTCGCGCGTCCGCGCATCGAAGCGCTTGCGCCCGTGAACAACAGGGTGCCAGCCCCCCTGGGTTGCATGCGCCGGATCGCCTCGCGGCCAAACAGAAAACCGCCGAAACAGCACACCCGCCAGCTGTTCTCGAAATAGTCGGCGTCCATGTCGATGATGCGCCCCGGCGTGTTGTTACCGGCGTTGTAGATGGCGAGATCGAGTTGGTCGCCCGCGGCATCGAACAAGGCCTGAGTATCTGCCTCGCTGGTGGCGTCTGCGACCATGGCCTCGGCGCTACCGCCGTCCTGCCTGACGAGGCGAACGATATTGTCGAGTTTCTCGCGTGTCCGTCCAGCGACCAGGACGTGATGCCCTTCTGCCGAGAATCGCCGGCAGAGTTGTCCGCCGAGCCCACGGTCGGGCCCTACGCCGATGACGATTGCTGTCTTCATACCGTTGCCCCTCGAGAAATCGGGTAGAAATCGGGTCACACGATACCAGAGAGGTACGGATCGAAGTGGTGTTCAGCCGTCAGATAGGCGCCGGCGGGCGTCAGCGAGGCGCGCCTCATAGTCTGGATTGGGAAAGTCCCGGGTCATGATTTCGAGCACTTCGGCCAGATCGCCCCAACTTTCCTGCTCCGCGTAGAGATAGGCGAGCAACTGCCACCACTGTTCCTCGATCTGCGCTGGGTTGGAGAGGGCAATTCCCGACTCGAGGTGCCGGATGGCCGCCTCATGGTCGTCGATCCTGAAGTAGAGCTGCGCCAGGAAGATCAGTGGCGCAGCGGTTTCTGAGTCGCCCAGCGTCAGCCATTGCTGCATGTAGGCAACGGCCGCTGCGTAGTCTTCGCGCAGGTACTCGATTTGCGCCAGAGCGTAGAGAGTGGGAAGCCGAAGGCTGGCCGGCACGGCGTCGCCGTGTTCGAGCACGCGCTCGTAATGATTCACGCTCGATTGCAGTTGGTCGTGCCGATAGTAAAGATAACCGATCATGCTGTGCACGTGTGCGTGCTCGAGAATGGTGGATGCGTCGGAAACCAGCGGCAGCGCGTCACGAAGTGCCGCCTCGACCTGGTTTGCGTTGGCGAGGCTGTGCAGGCGCGCGAGGTCCTCACGTATTTCGGGGCTGAGTGTCGGGACGGGCCGCAGAGGCTCGGCGGCTTGTGCGCAACCCACGAGCAGTGCATAGGCGATTGCGGCATGCCGGATCCAGGTTTGCATCTGGCTCACGTCAGACGCCTTTTCAATTCCGCACAGCACGCGTCGAAAGCTTCACGACAGGCGTGAAACGTTTGTGCCTGAGCGAAGAAGTCGTGTACCAGACCGGCGTAGCAGACGTACCTTGTGTCGTTCCCGGCCGCCTTGAGTGCGTCGGCGTATGCGGCCCCTTCGTCACGCAAAGGATCGAATTCGGCGGTGACCACCAGCGCGGGTGGTAGGCCGGAGAGTTCACCGCGTAGCGGCGAAGCCCTGGGGTGTTGTCGCGCCGATTGTTCCGGACAGTAGTGATTCCAGAACCAATGCATGGAATCCGTGGTGAGGATGTAGTCTTTGGCGTTGTCGATATAGCTCTGACGCGACATGTCGCAGTCGACGACGGGGTATAGCAGAAGCTGGAAGCCGATCTTCGGAGAAGCCTCATCGCGGGCCATCTGACACACCACAGCTGCGAGGTTGCCACCGGCACTTTCGCCACCCACGGCCAGGCGGCCGTTGCCACCGAGGATATCCACGTTTTCGGCTGCCCATTTCACGGCCGCGTAGCAGTCGTTCGCCGCAGCTGGGAAAACATGCTCCGGTGCCAGCCGGTAGTCGACGGACAGCACCACGTACCCGGCCGTTTGGGCAATGTCACGGCAGG
>DCWG01000020.1:9108-25882 GCA_002327525.1 Gammaproteobacteria bacterium UBA2168
CGTTTGGGCAATGTCACGGCAGGCGGCGTCACATACGTCTACATCGCCGATGACCCAGCCACCGCCGTGAAAGTGCACGTACACCGGTAGCGGAGTGCCGGCATCGCCGGGACGGTAAACACGTACTGGGATGTCCCCCGCAGGTCCGGGAATGACGCGGTTCTCTACGAGACCGATGGTCAGGCTCGGGTCCACCGGCCGCATGGCACGATAGAGCTCGCGCCCCTGATCCGGGGTCATCTCGGAGAGCGGCGGTAAGGGTTCCTCCATCGCGAGCTGGTCGAACATCGCCTGGTATTCCGGCACTAACGGCATTGGCTCCCCCTCATGTAGAATCTGCCGCCTTGTATGTTAAAAGAAACGACGGGCATTCGCCGTTGGAGAAAGGCCAAAATGACGAGACTGGATGGCGAACAAGAAATCGCCGATGCAGCGAAGCAGTTCAACATGCTGGAGAACTCGCTGCTCAAGCACCGCACGCTGACGATCTTCGGAGAGATATCCAAAGACACGTCCCAGCGGACTGCTGAAAAGCTGCTGAGTCTGTCGTTCGAATCGGACGACCCGATCACCATCTATATCAGCTCGCCTGGCGGACACGTGGAGTCGGGCGATACCATTTTTGACATGATTCGCTACATCAAGCCGGTGGTGCGCACCGTGGGTACGGGCTGGGTGGGCAGCATCGCGACGCACATCTATCTGGCGCCGGAACGTGAACACCGGTTCTGCTTGCCGAACACTCGCTTTCTCATTCATCAGCCCGCGGGCGGTTTTGGTGGTGATGCCACGGACATCGAGATTCATGCGCGTGAGATCGTCAAGACGCGCGAACGCATCAACGCCATTATCGCGGAGCAGACCGGCCAGCCGCTGGAGAGGGTCACCGAGGATACCGATCGTGACTACTGGATGAGTGCAGAGGAATCTCTCGAGTACGGACTGGTGGGCAAGATCATCGCGGGCGTGGACGAGCTGCCGCAGTAACCCTTTCATTGGCGGAGCAGGTTCGCATCCCGTCGATAGCCTCCCCGACGACGGGGCATGAGCCGTTGCATTGAGCGGAGCATGGCAGGTATCGGACGATGCGGTGGCCATGCTGGTGCTGGCACATGGTCGAAGTTCACACCGGAGTGTCGTGAGTGCGCGGGGTGCGCTTTAAGGTTTCGAATTGGCGCGGCGTGCGTGGAGATATGCGACGGGTACCCGGGTTTCCCTCGCATCGAAACTCCAGTCCCGACGCCATGAAAAGCGATCCGGGCCAATATCGTGAAAGACGTTGCGGCGAGGTGGCTCCACCCCGCGCGTACTCATGATGATCTCGCCGTCGAGGTAGATCGCGGAGAAGGACAGCACTTCGCGACCGCTGCTCGCGATCCAGGCCGTCTTCTAGGCGTTCTTCTCGCGATTGAAGATGCGGATGTTCATACCCCAGGTGCGTTCACCCTTTGCCACATCGATGTGCGGAGCCGGAGAAATGAAGTCATCGCGAATCGCCTCTCCGCCGAAGATCCTGTAGAAAGGCCGCTCGGCCGGATGCGGATTCTCAAGCCAGGTCTGTCCGTCGCGTTGCAGTGATCGTGCATCGACCAGCCATGTTCCGAGCAGGGGTGCGAAGTGATCCTCTGCGGCGGGAGGCGCCGCTGCTGCTGAACCGGATACCGCTAGCAGGATCAGCACAGTGGCGCGCATGAGATGTCTCCTGGTCAGTTACCGAAGTTCTTGAGGCGTTCCTCCAGGTCCGGACCGCGGCCTGGACTGTGGGCCCTCTCGAATTCGAGTCCGTCACCCAGGGTGAAGTTCAATCCCTGATTCACCAGCATCTTATCGGCACGCAGCGTAAACCAGCTGTTTTCGAGGAACGAGCGTGCCATGGCGATGGTGCTGTCCAGGAGCCGATCATCCGCCACACAGCGATTGGCCAACCCGATACGGGCGGCTTCCTCACCAGCGATGACGCGTCCGCTGTACATCAGCTCTTTGGCCGTGAGTAGGCCGACTCGGCGTGGCAACCGCTGGCTCATCCCCCAGGTGGGCGACATGCCCCACTTGCCGTGGGTATCGGCAAACTTGGCATTCTCCGAGCAGACCATGAGGTCGCAGGCGAGAGCCAGTTCCAGAGAGCCGGTGTAACAGTGACCCTGCACCGCCGCGATGACCGGTTGCGGCAACGCTTCGATGGCCTCCAGCGTTTCTGCCTGAAAGTGTCTGGAAGGCGCTGCTTCACCGGACTGGATGGCTTTGAGATCGTTACCGGCCGAGAAGGAACGTCCCTTTCCGCACAGGATCACGCAGCCGATCTGGTCGGTCTGATCTGCAATGGTATCGATGTGCTCGCGCAGTTCCACGAACAGGTGCGGACTCAGCGCATTTAGCGCATCCGGGCGATTCAGTGTGAGAATTGCGAGCCCGTCCGAGTCTTCTCGCAGTACCAGGTCTCCCATGTGGACCTCCCCCAATGTGGTTAGTGTCGTCCATAATAAACCATCATTGGCGCACGGCATGGGTGCGGGGAGGGATTTTGCAGACGGCTCGAACGAGAGTACTGATCATTGGCGGCGGCGTGGCTGGCTTGTCGGCAGGTGCAGCATTGGATGGGTTCGACGTAACCGTGCTCGAAGCGGAGTCACAGCCCGGGTATCACAGCTCCGGGCGTTCGGCGGCGGTCTACATTGAGGCGTACGAGAACGACATCGTCTGGGAACTGACCGTGGCAAGCCGCGACTATCACGAAGAACTGCATGCCGAGCCCATCAGTTGCATCAGTTTTTCGGACGTGGGCAGCGAAGCGCTGACGCAGCGGTATTTCCAGGCATGGCGCGAGCGGTGTCCGCTGCAGATACTGACTACGGAAGCCTTTCTCGCGCGCATCCCAATCGTCCGTCCGGATAGTGTCGGGATGGTGGTGGAAGATACCTCAGCGCTAAAGCTGGACGCGCACAGGCTGCTCGAGAACTACCGGCGCAGAATTTCGGAGCACGGCGGGCTGGTGGTGACCAGCAGCAGGGTCGATAGGCTGGAGCGCAAGGAAGGTGTCTGGCACATCGGATGCGGAGATCGGGAGTTTCAAGCGGATATCGTCGTCAATGCGGCCGGAGCCTGGGCGGACGAGGTGGCAGGAATGGCCGGTCTTCAACCACTGGGGCTGACACCGCATCGTCGTACGGCGCTTCTGGTGGATCCTGGCGTGCCTTTCGGCGACTGGCCGCTCGTGCATCGCGCCGAAGGCGATCTTTACTTCAAGCCGGAGGCCGGACTGCTGATGGTCTCACCCGCCGACGAGACTCCCTCGCCACCGTGCGATGCTCAGCCGGAAGAACTGGATGTGGCGATAGCGCTGGATCGCTTCCAGTCCATCACCACATCATCAGCCGATCGTCCACAGCATGCCTGGGCGGGATTGCGAACGTTCATGCCGGACCGGTTGCCCGTGGTGGGCCTTGATACGCGCGAGGACGGGTTCTTCTGGCTGGCAGGGCAGGGTGGGTTCGGCATGCAGACATCTCCTGCCATGGCGGAACTGGCCGCGGCATTGATACGCGGCGAGGAACCTGCAATCGCGTCACGGCTGAAGCCCGACAGAGTGGTTGATTGACCCATCCGAGGGGTACGACGATGTGCCCGGTGGGTAACTGGAGGATGCGGCGCTATTGTTCGTTTGTGGCATTTGCTGCGAGATCGGCCAGCCGCTGCTGTACGGTCTCGATGCGCGCGACCGCGGCTTCGAGCTGTGTGTCGAATTCGCGCGCCCATACGGGCATGCTGTCCCACGCTTCGGTTTCTACCAGCTGCGAGAGATCACGTTGTTTCACCGACTCAAGCGCCGTGCTGAAGCGTGCGGAGATCTGGGGCATGGCGTCCCTTCTGGTCGTAGAGGCCGGTGGGCGCGGAGGTCGGGCGTTCGTGTTCATCGCGAATCGTGAGTTCCAGCCAACCGAACTCGTCCTCGAGTGTGTCGAAGCTTCGGACAATGCTCAGATCGCACACGACCAGCCTGGAGCCGGGTGCTCCGGGAGAAGCAGCATCGCGGGCGAGGATCATCACATCGGTAGCGGTGCTCGACTCGTGCAGTGTCAGGGACACCGTCACCGTCTCGCCGAGATATTCGACCGACCCGATCGATGTGATCATGGACTCGCCGAGGTTGTTCCAGCTGTAGGAGGGCGACACGACTCGTGATATGGACTGATTGTGCCAGTCGAATAGATGCGTACCGGTCACCCCGTCACCGTGAGCAAAGGCCTCGGTGGTCGTCACGCTCGCAAGGAGCACGAGAACGCGGATGGCGCACAAGCTTCGGTAGTGGCCTCTCATGACGCAGTCTCCCGTAGGGTATTTACAGACCGAGTACCAGTTTTGCGACGATGTTTTTCTGTACCTCATTGGTGCCACCTGCGATCGAAAGTGCGCGGAGATTGAAGTACCGGGGAAAGGCGACCACACCCGCCTCGGGGCCAACCGGCGCTATGTTTTGCCCCACCGTGCGGGCTTCGGGTTGGTGCGGGTTGATATGGTAGCCCATCGCTTCGACAGCGAGTTCCGTGATGCGCTGACCGATCGATGCTCCGAATTCCTTCATGATGGATGATTCGGGTCCGGGATTCTGTCCCTTACTCAGCGCCGCCATGATGCGGAATTCGGTGTACTGGACGGCCTGCAATTGCACCTCTGTTTCATCGAGGCGGCGTTTGAAGGCCTCGTCTTGCGCGAGTGGCAAGCCTCCGGCGTCGACGGTAGCCGCGAGTGCACGTACGCGTTTCAGCGCCGTCTGGTGTGCGGCGCTGCCACCGCCCCCGCGCTCGAATTCGAGGAGATACTTCGCCACGCTCCAGCCGTCGTTCTCCTTGCCGACAACGTTCGCGCGCGGCACGCGGACGTCGTCGAAGAACACCTGGTTCACCTCATGTGTCCCCGAGGCGAAGACGATGGGTTCGACGCTGACACCCGGTGTGTCCATCTCGAGCAGTAAAAAGGTGATGCCCTGCTGGGGCTTGCCGCTGTCGTCGGTTCTCACCAGCGCAAACATGCGGTTGGCGTAGTGTGCGTGGGTGGTCCAGATCTTCGTGCCATTGAGAATGAGGTCGGTGCCGTCGACGCTGGCCTTCAACTTGAGCGAAGCAAGATCGGAACCAGAGCCCGGTTCGGAGTAACCCTGGCACCAGTAGTCCTCGCCGGAGAGGATGCGCGGCAGGTAGTAGTCTTTTTGTCTCAGGGTGCCATGTCCGATGAGCATCGGGCCGCACATACCGAGCCCCATTGGGGCGGTGCTCGGGGCGCCGGCGAGAGTCGCTTCGGTGGACCAGATGTAGCGACGCGCGAGATCCCAACCGGTACCGCCGTATTCGGCCGGCCAGCTGGGCGCGACCCAACCCTGCGCGTACAGGATGCGATGCCAAAGCATATTGTGCTCGTAATCGAGGAAGATGCCGGGACAGAAGCGTGCCGCCTCCCTCAGTTCGTCGGTGAGGGCATCGTTTAAAAAAGCACGAACCTCGTCTCGAAACGCCTCGTGCTCGTCGCTGAAGCAGATGTCCAAATCATTGCCTCCCGTTGACGGCTGCTTCCAGTTCGAAGACGTGGTGATCGGCCATCTCCAGGTCTCGAAGTGTGTCTGCCAGCCTGGTCAGATATTCGCGATTGGTACCGCTCGGGCCTCGCGAGCGGTGTATCTGGTGTGCCATTTCGCGTAGCGATGCGGGGCCCAGAAAGGCATGATTTTCTGGCGAAGCGACGTAGACGATACCGGATACGACCTCACCGTTGCGAAAACCCAACTCGGCATCGATACGCTGGTAGCCGTTCTTTTCACGGTGATCCAGATGCTCGAAAGTCTCGGCGGCCACTGCCGCTTCTACCAGAAATGCTACGCCATCGCAGTATCCCGTGGTCTCGATGAGCGTGACCACGCGTCCCGGTGCGTGCGGCAGCCCACGATGATCGTGTGATCCCTGCCAGAAGCGTCTCTGCCAGCCGTGCAGACGCGCGGCCTTGCGGTCCAGGTAGTCGAAATCCGGGCGCCACATGAGGGATCCATAGCCGAATAACCAGATGTTCATCAGCGCTGAATGAGGGATTCCGATTCGAGATCGAGAACCTGCTGCGCGTGGCGCCTGGCCATTGCCATGAACATGTCGTCGCCTCGATCTGTCTGGCCGACGATCATGGAAGCGACCACGGCCATGAGTAACCCGCTGTATGCATAGCGCCTGTAGTGCAGCCAGCACGCGTCAAAAGTGTAATCGCAGACGCCTTTGTCGATCAGCGCGCCGTGATATGCGGCCACCAAATCACGCTCGTGGAGCTGTCTCGACCCGGTCTTCAGACCGGCACCGATGAAGTAGCTGAGATCCGAAGCCGGGGCACCGATTGAGGGCGTTTGCCAGTCGACCACGGTCAGGGGATAAGAACCGCCGAACAGCATGTTATCTAGTCGATAATCACCATGCGTGATGCTCACTGGCCCGTCGTAGTCCAGCGACCAGGACATGAAGCACTCCCCGAATCGGCGTGCGACACCGAAATGCGCATCCGATAACCGATGCGCGTAGCGCTCGGTAAAAGCCGGGAGCAGCTGGTTGTAGAGGGCTTCGCCGAACTCGGCGGATTCCCGGTCAGGAGGTTCCAGCCAGGCCAGTGTTTCGAGTCTGGGATCGTTCCAATAGGGTGCGTGCAGACCGGCGAGTTCCACCACGGCGAGAGTGGCCTCGGGCAACAAGCACCCGCTGATCTGATCTCCCTGCCGGGCGGGATACAGATCTTCCATCATGATGCAGAAATCCTGGGCCTCTGGTTCGATGGCGGCGAATAGGGGTCGTGGTGTGCGGATGTCCACTGTGGGCTGCAGTTCGCGATAGAAACGGACTTCCTTGATGTAGGTATTGCGCGCCTTGCCAGTTTCGCGGCTGACGGGGTCCTGCGAGGCAAATTTGCCGATGATGGACCGAGGCCCGGAGATGCTGCCTGGTGTATAGCGCAACCTGAATCGAACGTTGTCGCCCACCTGACCGGTGCCAATGTGTTCGGCGGTGAATGACGACACGCTGGCATGGATACCCGCGTGTGCCAGCACCTCGCTCAGCCAGGCGGGTGTGACCGCATCAGGATCGCTGATGATCTGTGGCATCGGTTCAGGTGAGTCCCTTGGAAACCTCGAAGGCGCGCTGACTACTCTCGCGCAGATTCATGTCCGAGAGAAATTCTGCAGCGGTGAGCGCCAACGTCTTGGCGCCATCGATGGCCGCGGCGTCACCCGTCTCGGAGCCCGCCCACCTGGCGAATTCGGGATTGTGGATGACCACATTCGATGGGGCGGCGGCCAGCATGGGATGGATAGAGGGCACCCGGTGGCTGACGTTGCCCATGTCGGTGCTGCCGGCGCCGCTGAGATCCGAAGGCCTGAGAAATTCCCGGCCCAGGTGTTCGCCGTGCTTCTGGAAAGATTCCGCCAGCGGCCAGTTGGTGTTGAGATCCAGGTAATCCACGTTCGCCCAGTTGATGTCGACCTCGCAACCGCTTCCCTTTGCTCCCGCCTCGAAACAGGCCTGCACTCTCGGCTTCAACGCCTCGAGCTGGGTTTCATTCGCGGCGCGTACGTAGAAGTCACCGGCCGCGCGGTCAGGAACGATGTTCGGCGCGGTTCCTCCCTCGGTGATGATGCCGTGGATGCGCTCGTTGTCGCGTATGTGTTGACGCAGGTTTGAGATGGCCTGGTAGGCTAGCAGCAGTCCATCGAGGGCGTTGACACCTCGATGAGGCATGGCCGATGCGTGTGCAGATCTGCCGTGGTAGGTGACCTGGACTTCCGCCACGCAGATACACGGCATGGTGGACAGGTTCACTCCGGCAGGGTGGATCATCATCGCGGCATCAACGCCGGTGAAAGCTCCGGCGCGCGCCATGAGTTCCTTACCCCCGCCTTTCTCTTCCGCTGGTGTCCCGACGAGCCGGATCGTGCCCTCCAGTTGAGGCGCCACCGCTTGCAGACCGAGCAGCGCACCGAGTGCCGAAGTGGCGATGAGATTGTGCCCGCAAGCGTGGCCGATACCGGGCAGCGCATCGTACTCAGCGAGCACGGCGATGGTCGGCCCCGGGTGGTCTTCGTTCAGACGCGCTTCGAAAGCGGTTTCCAGCGTAAAAACCCCGCGTTCCGCCGGCAGTCCATGTTCGTCGAGGGTGCGTGTCAAGAGGTCTGCCGCGTGAAACTCCTTGAAGGCCAGCTCGGGATTGGCATGAATGCTGTGCGACACCCCGATAAGTGCCTCACTCAGTGCATCGATACGGTCGACGATGGTCTGTTCTACGGTGTTCATACTCTCCTCCCCCTGTCGATTGTCCATCGTTGACGTTTTGATGGGTGAGGTCAATGCGTATCGAGATTCGAACGCGCACACGCATGCTTGCGACCCCCTCCAAAAAAAAGGGGCGCCGGAGCGCCCCTTCGAAGGTCGAGAAATCCTACATGGCCATGGTGTAGCGACCGTACCAGATACGACCGCGAGGATCGTGCTGGAAAGGATCGTACGCGCCGTCCACGTTCATCAGCGGCGGTTCTTCATCCGTGGCGTTCTTCACGCCAAGTGTGAAGCTGGAGCCTTCGCTCTGGAAACCGAATGCCGGCAGTTGCATGGTGAACTGCAGATCCAGCGTGGTCCAGTCGTCGATCTCCGGTGCGAAACCGATGTAGGAACCGCGCAGGGCACTCTGGTCGAGGTCGTCGTCGTAAGCGTCGATGTGACGCACGGTGGCGATGGCCGAGTACCGGTCTCTGGTCCAGGACAGCGATGCGCTCAGCTTGTACTCCGGCAAGGAGTGCCCTACCGAATTGGTGCGGTTGGTGCTGCCAACGCCATCGATCTCGCGACCCTGCTGGTCGACGAGGTCGTAGTCGATGGTGTAGCTGCCGCTGAACGTGGCGCGGAAGAGGCCGAGATCGTCGCTATCCCAGTCGTAGCGAATAGTGGCATCGACACCCGTGGTCTCGAGGCTCTGTGCGTTGAGATAGGAAGCCTGGGTGCGCAGCAGACCGCCATCCTGGGCGCGGATTACTTTGTTCGGCAGACCCGGTCCGACGCTGTACACCTCGTTCAGCCCGTCACCGTTCTGATCCGACACGCCGCAAAGCGGACCGGCCAGCGGATCCGCGTTCAGCCCGTTGGGGCAGCGGGAAGCGTTGTCCTGGTTGATCAGGTCCTGGTGGCCCTCGCGCGTGATGATCTTGTCGTACTCGTAGTCGTAGTAGTCGACATCGACACTCAGGCCTTCCAGCGGCCCGTCGATGGGCGCCCAGGAGAAGCCAATGTTGAAGGTGGTGGCCTCCTCAGGCTGCAGATTCGAGTTGCCATCGGTCAGGGTTGGCCGGAAAGCGAGTCCGCCAGTGCCCGAGAATGGGTCGGTGGAATTCAGCAATGTGGTCTGTTGGCCTAACAACTGCAGCAGCGAACCCACCCGGAACGAGGTGCCCGCGGAAGCGCGCAGTGTCAGGCTGTCGGTGGGACGGAACATCAGGGTCGCTTTCGGATCTAAGGTGTCTGTGCTGATCTCGTCGAAATCCTCATACCGGCCAGCAACCGTCAACTCCAGTCTGTCGGTAATCGGTACGAATACTTCCACGAACAGTGCGGTGGTGGTCAACTCTCCATCCCAGTCCTGCGCGCCGTACACGAACTTGAAGTTGTTGTCGTTCAGGATCTTGTCGTTGTCGACATTCGCCTCGTCCTTACGCCACTGGGCGCCGACTGCCAGTCCGACCGCGCCGTTGGCTGTTTCGAACAGATCCCCGGCGAACACGAAGTCGATAACCGTTTGTGTGAACTCGGTATCGGAGGCGATCTCACCAGCGATCCACTGGTACAAAGCGTCAGAGTTTTGATACCGCTGAGCTGCCTCGGCAACCGTTATCGAAGGGTCGGCAGCCCAGGGACTGGCATCCGAGGTATCCCAACGCGCGCCCGTGACCGGGTCGAAGCGGGATGTGCCGAACGGATTGTAGTAGAAGCAGTTACCGGTGCCGAGGTTACCCGAACCGGGGACGCCGTTGAGCGGGTCGCAGTCCACTCCGCCGAGGCCCGCGTAAGCGGCATCGGTATGGGAAGTAATGGTGTCAGACGGTGTCACCGCGGCGCTGTTGCGCTCAGAGCGTCCCACAGAGACATCCACAGTCCAGGCGTCCATGTCGATGGTCATGCCGCCGAACAGGCGATAGAACTGACGGTCGAACTTCGATTCGGTGTCCACCGGTCGGTCTGCCCAGGTAGAATCGTTGTGGCCGCCGAGTAGTCGCTGCAGGGCCAGATAAGGCACTGCAGCAATACCGCGTCGGGCGGCATCCAGCTGCAGGCCGAGGTTGTGATTCGGGATAACCGCGAAGCTCACATCGGGGAACAGGCTGTTGCCGCGGAAGATTTGGTTGTCCGAAAAACTCGCTTCGCCATAGATTTCCACGTTGTCAGTCAGCGCATAATTGGCTGTCGCGTGAACCTTGGTCTGTTCCTGTTCTGCCACCAGCTGGAAAAAGCTGGAGAAATCATAGATACACAGGCTCGGACCAAAGGTACCGAGTACGCCTTTGGGTCCGTCGTCGACGGCCGCGAGATCGCAATCCGGGTCGGCTCCGCCACCAAAGGTGGTGGAACCCGGAGAAAAGAAACTGGGTGTCGAGGTGACTGGGGCGAGCGCCACGTAGCGGCCTGGCTGGCCGAATGTCGACAACCCGGATTCACCGTACGTTTCGTAGCGATCGCCGATGGCCAGCGGATCGCGGCTCAGATAGCTTGCCGAGATCGTGACGTTGCCGCGGTCGCTGGAGATGCCGATGATCCCCTGAATCAGCATGTCGTCCTGCAACTTGGTCTCATCATCGGTCGAGTAGTCGATCGAGAGCTCGGCACCTTCGAAATCTTGTCGGGTAATGAAGTTCACGACCCCCGCGATGGCGTCGGAACCGTACAGGGCGGAAGAACCGTCCTTGACGATCTCGACACGCTCGATGGCGATGTTCGGCACGATGCCCGACAGGTCCACATAGCCGTTACCGACGTTGTCGAAGTTGGTGGGCGTGTTGCGCTTGCCATTGATCAACACCAGGGTGGAACCGTTTCCGAGGTTTCTGAGGTTGATGTTTGTGTTGCCGTTAGAGCTGTCGCCGCCGTAGAAGGGCGTCGACTGGCTGATGTTGCCCGAGTTGTAGGTTAGGCTGTTGACGATGTCCTTGACATCAAACGCGCCCAGTTCGTCGATGTCGGCTTTGTCCACCACAGACAGTGGTGACGGCGAATCGGCGGTCGAGCGCTTGAGATAGGATCCCGTGACCACTACTTCTTCGATTTCCGACTCCTCAGCATATGTCGCGAAAGGAAACGCGAAAAACGGAAGCAGGGCAGATAGCCGCAGAATGCGGCGGGCGATACTCATCGTTGGATTTTCCCCGAGAAATTGTGACTCATAGAGCTATTACTAAGCTTCTCTCCAAGCTCCGTGCCTAGCTCTCTCCAGAGTGGGTAGCCTCTCGTATACCACCTGCGTTTATGCGGCGGAATCGGAAACGACCTCAATTTCGAGGATTGTTCGTTTGAGGCGTAAAGTCAAGGTCCGTTGGGTGCTGGCGGTGCGTCAACGCAGGCGTTTGACGCGGGTTGATGCGCCTTTTTCGGTGGTGAGGATGTAGCCACCCAGGCGCGCCTTCTTGATGGTGACGGAATCGCCCTCGCGGATGGTCACGAAACGGTAGTTCGTCTGGGTCCAGACTTGTTCGTTGGCGAGATAGTAGATCGCCTCGCGCCGGGCGCGCTGGCTGATCTTCGTGATCGTCGTGCGTATCTCTTCGATCTGCGGGGGTCGTTCGGATGGTGGTGTGCGCCGGGCAACCTGCTCCTGGCCAAAATCCGCCTCCCGTGGCTTCTGTTCGGCAGGCGGTTGCGGTGCTTCAGGCGGGGTGGCGGGTGGTGCCGCGCCGCTTCGAGTGGACGCAAACCAGGTGTCGTAGCAGGCCAGGCGCGCATTGTCGTCCTCCATCGCGGCACAGCTCTCCGGAGTCACGGCCCCGGACGCACACGGACAGAGCAGGCCGAACAACAGGATGCTTGGAATGTAGAGCCGCAAATTCAGCCACCGATCTACAGAAAAGTGCGGGCCGAAAGTGTAACCGCATCCTCGGCAAGGTCATAATAGTTCAGGAGACGAGCAACAACGCTGTAATCGAGCCACAGGAGAAGAGACATGGCTTACGACTACGAACACATCGATGTGGTGGTGGGCGGACGCGTCGCAACGGTCACCATATCCAATCCACCCATCAACCTGATAACACCCGATCTGTATATGGAACTCATGGCCCTTTCCGCGGAGCTGAAGGCCGATTCGGGTCTCACCGTGGTGATAGTGAAGAGTGCCGATCCCGACTTCTTCCTGGCACACTTCGATGTCGGCGCGATTCTGGAGTTTCCCACGGACACCGAAGCGGAGCGGGATGCTGAGCAACATCCCTATCATCTGATGTGTGAACGCTTCCGGACCATGGACAAGGTCACCATCGCGCAAATCGAGGGCCGGGTCGGTGGGGGCGGAAGTGAGTTGGCCGCCAGCATGGACATGCGTTTCGGTGTGAAGGGCAAGACCATCATCAACCAGATGGAGGTACCGCTCGGTATCCTGCCTGGCGGGACGGGTACGCAGCGTCTGCCGCGGCTTGTCGGACGTGGCCGCGCCATGGAGATCATTCTCGGCGGCGACGACCTGGATGCCGAAACCGCCGAACGCTGGGGTTACCTGAATCGGATCTTCGATCCGGGCGAGATCGACACGTTCGTCTCGGCGTTGGCACAGCGCATTGCATCGTTTCCCGTTGAAGCGGTACGTCTGGCGAAACAAGCCGTCGACGGTGCCGGCCAGCCGCTCGAAGAGGGTCTGCTCGATGAGGCCTATCTGTTCCAGCGACTATTGCGCACAGAGGGCGCCAAAGCCAACATGCGACGCTTTCTTGAGATCGGCGGCCATACCCGGGAAGGCGAACTGCGCGTCGGCGAACTGGGGGCGGAACTCGGCAAAGCGGGAACGAGCTAGGGAAACAGAGTTTCCCTAGACGATCTTGGATCCGCTTTTACCCCAGTAGGCATCCTTGATCAGCCGCTTGTAGAGCTTGCCGGTAGGCAGACGCGGCAGTTCGTCCATGAAATCCAGACTGCGCGGGCACTTGTAGTGCGCGATGTGCTTGCGGGCGTAGGCGAGTAATTCCTCGGCGAGCTGATCGTCGCGTTCTATCCCGGTTACCACCTGCACCACGGCCTTCACCTCCTCTCCCATTTCCTCGTTGGGTACGCCGATCACGGCCACGTCGGCGACTTTGTCGTGCATGATCAGGGCATCCTCGATCTCCTGCGGGTAGATGTTCACTCCGCCACTGATGATCATGAAGGTGGTGCGATCGGTCAGGTACAGAAATCCGTCATCGTCGACGTAACCAACATCACCGAGAGCGGTCCAGTTGCAATGCTCCGGATGCTGCGCATCTTTGGTCTTCTCCGGATCCTTCAGATACTCGAAGTTCATTTCCGGCAGCTCGAAGTACACGATGCCCGATTCGCCGTTCGCCAGTTCGCTGCCCTGTTCGTCGCAGATGTGGATGACGCCCAGGATGGGGCGACCGACGGTGCTTGGATGTGACAGCCACTCCTGCGGGTCGCAGTGTGTGAAGCCGTTCAGCTCCGTGCCGCCGTAGTACTCGTAGAGGATCGGCCCCCACCAGTCGAACATCTGCTGTTTGATACCGGCGGGACAGGGGGCCGCGGCATGGATCGCTACCTTGTGCGATGTCAGGTCGAACCCGGAACGTGCTTCCTCGGGCAGCTTGAGCATTCGAGAGAACATCGTAGGAACCCATTGGCTGTGGGTGACCTGGTGATCCTGAATCGCTTGCAAGGCGCCGATCTCATCGAACCGCGGCATCATCACCACAGTGCCGCCCAGCGCCTGGGTGCCGCTGCAGAATCCGATGGGTGCCGAGTGGTACAGGGGCGCCGGAGACAGGTACACGGTGTCCTCGGAGAAGCCCCAGAGCATGTTCTGCAGTGCACCGACCGGTCCCGCATCCTCGTAGATCTTGTTTTCGGGACGTGGCCGCAGGATGCCCTTGGGGCGGCCGGTGGTACCAGAGCTGTATAGCATCAGAGTACCAGCCGGTTCGTCCGCGAGGTTTTCAGCCGGGTAGAGCGCGATGGCTTCCTCGTAGGACTCATAGCCCGACACCGTGCCATCCACCATCAACCAGGTGTGGCAGTTGGGAGCGAAAGTCGGTAACTGTTCGGCAATCTCGGCGAGATGCTTCGATGCCACCAGAATGCTGGATTCGCTGTTGTCGAGGATATAGCCGGCTTCCTCGTCGGTGAGATAACAATTGATGGTGGTGAGAAAGAGTCCCGAGCGAAAGGCTGCCCACACTACTTCGAAGTAACGCAGATTGTTCTCCATGAAGATGGAGACGTGATCACCTGGGCGCAGACCCTTATCCCACATGAGTTGGGCCAGTTGATTGGAACGGTCGTTGAGTTCTGCGTAGGTGACCGTTTTGCCCGTGACAGCGTGAATCACGGCGGGTTTGTCCGGGCATTCGATGCCCCACTTACCTGGGTACATGTTTGCTCCTCAGTCTGTTGCCGGTGCTCGGTGGTTTCACACCGGCTCTGTATTCAAGCGCGCACACTCCGCCATGAAACGGATGGCTTCCTCGTTGCCGGATATGGTCAGGCCGGTGACACCACAGTCTTCCCAGTCGCGAAAACGACGTGCAATTCGTGCCCTAGGGCCTACCAGCGCCCCCTGATCGACGAATTCGTCCGGGACCGCCGCTACGGCCTCGTCCTTGCGTCTGGCTAGAAACAGTTCCTGGATACGGTCGGCCGCCTCGGCAAAACCTCTGCGGACCATCATTTCCTTGTGGAAGTTCTTGTTTTTGTGGCCCATGCCGCCCACGTACAACGCGATGTTGGGTTTCAGCCGATCGAGTGCGGACTGGACATCGTCGGTGAGGTGTACCTGGGTCATCGTCTGGCTTTCGAACTGATCTCGGGTCCTGCCCGCGCGCGCGAGCCCCGTGTCGATCCAGTCCTGATAGAGGTGCGCCGACTCCGGAACGTATCCCAGGGGCAGCCAGCCGTCGGCGATCTCGGCGGTGAGTTTGACCGTGGATTCCATGCCCGTGCCGAGCCAGATGGGGATGTCGGGATTCATGTGCAGAATGGACTTTAACGGCTTACCCACACCGAGCGCGCCGGCATCCGTGTATGGCAGGCTGATCTCTTTCCCATCGTGCACCACCGGCTCCTCACGCGCGAGGATTTTCTTCATGATGGTGACGTAGTCTTTGATGCGGTAGTAGGGACGCCCCCAGGGCTGGCCGTACCAGCCCTCGACGATCTGCGGCCCGGAAACGCCAATGCCGCAGATGGCGCGATTGCCTCCGGCGAGGGCGTCGAGCGTCGCGAAAGCCATGGCCGCATTGGCGGGGGTGCGTCCGGCCAGCTGGATGACCGCCGTGCCGAGGCGGATGCGCTGCGTGTGAGCCGCGATGTAGGCCAGCGGTGTGATGGCGTCGGAGCCATAGGCCTCGGCCGTCCACACCGAGTCGTAGCCGAGCTGCTCGGCCAACTGCACGTTTTCGAGCGGTATGTTCAGCTCGGCGCCGGAGTAACCCAGCATGAGACCGAGTTTCATTGTTTCCCCCTTCTGATGGTCAGCTCCCCGAGGATGCGTGGTGTCCTGTCTTTTTTTACTTCACTCGGCGAGGATGCGCAACGCCTGGTCGGTGGTGGTGAACACGCGGCCGGAGAGCGCTTCGGGCAGGTTGCCCGATTCCAGCTGGAGCATCACGCGTGTCTTGACTTCGGCCAGGTGCAGCGACAAACCCACCTGCGCGAGGTTTTGGTTGAATCGTGTGAGCATCTCGATGCCGCTCACGTCCACCAGATTGATTCCGGAGAAAACCAGCAGTACGTGGCGGGTTTGCGGTCGTCTGCGGACGATTCTCTGCAGCTTGTTTTCGATGTAGTTGACGTTGGCGAAATACAGATTCTCATCGATGCGGATGGCGGCGATGTCATCGCGCGTCTGTACGTCGTGGCGGCTGACGGAGCGAAACTGCTCGCTATCGGCGACCCGTCCAACGAGTGCCAGATAGGGTTTGCCGGAGCGGCGTATGAAAAACGCGATGGACACCAGAACTCCGAGGATCAGCCCCGTTTCGACGTCGAACAACAGCACAGAAGACAGAGTGACGATCTCCGTGTAGGCATCCTGGCGCGAAATACGCCAGTGGCGTCTGATACTGCGCAATTCCACCAGTCCGGTGACGGACACCATCACGATCGCGGCAAGTGTGGCCTGGGGCAGTTTCGAGAACAGTGGTGTGAAGAACAACACCGTTAGCAGGATGACGGCCATGCAGACCAGTGCGCTGACGGGTGTTCGGGCGCCGGCGTCCACGTTCAGACTTGAGCGCGAAAAGCTCCCTGCCACCGGGTATGCACCGGTGAAGGCGGCGCCGATGTTGGCGGCACCCAGCGCAATCAACTCTTGATTGCTGTTGAGTCGAGAAGCCTGACGGCTGGCAATGGAGGTGCCTACCGAATAGCTCTCGACGTATGCCACCAGTGCGATCATTGCAGAGGCGGGTACGAGTTCCTGCCACATTTCCCAGTTGAAAGGGGGGATAGTGAGCGCAGGAAGTCCGGCCTTAATCTCACCCACGGTCGCTATACCGTGAGATGCGTCGAGTCCGGTCAGTGAA
>DCWG01000039.1 GCA_002327525.1 Gammaproteobacteria bacterium UBA2168
GTTGCTTGCAGTATCAACGATGCGTCGCGTAACACGAAAACGACGACCAAAACACTGGTTTAACCTGAAGTCGGACCTGTCTCATTTGTTTGAAGACGGACAGCGCAGATTCTTCCGGGTTAATCGGCTAGTGGTTCGTATGGTGAGCCAGCAGATCGTCCACCACACTCGGGTCGGCCAGCGTGGTGGTATCCCCGAGCTCGTGGATATCTCCCGCGGCAATCTTGCGGAGAATGCGACGCATGATCTTCCCCGAGCGGGTCTTCGGCAGACTCGGCGCCCACTGAATTACCTCGGGGCGCGCAAAAGGTCCTATCTCGGTGCGTACCAGATTCATGAGCTCTGAGTTCAGCGAATCGAGATCGTCGTTCGTGCCCACCATGAGCGTGACGAACGCATAGATCCCCTCACCTTTAACATCGTGCGGAAAGCCGACTACCGCGGCTTCCGCCACAGCCTCGTGTAGCACCAGAGCACTCTCCACTTCCGCCGTGCCGATACGATGACCCGACACGTTGATCACATCATCGACGCGTCCTGTGATCCAGTAGTAGCCGTCCTCGTCGCGGCGCGCACCGTCGCCGGTGAAATAGAAGCCCTCGTAAGCAGAGTAGTAGGTATCGATCGCACGCTGGTGATCTCCGTAGACGGTGCGGATTTGTCCAGGCCAAGTGCCGGTCATCACCAGATTGCCACTTGCCTGGCTTTCCTCGATGACGTTGCCTTTGGCATCGACGATGGCTGGGCGCATGCCGAAAAATGGCAGCGTCGCGCACCCCGGCTTGAGGTCGGTCGCCCCCGGCAGCGGGCTGATCATGATGCCGCCCGTCTCGGTCTGCCACCAGGTGTCGACGATGGGGCAGCGTTCTTCGCCGACGATCTCGTGATACCAGTGCCAGGCTTCGGGATTGATGGGCTCTCCCACGGTGCCGAGAATCTTGAGGGTCTCACGTGAGGTTGAAGTGACGAACTCGTTGCCCTGGCCCATCAGCTGACGGAGTGCCGTCGGAGCCGTGTAGAAGATATCCACCTTGTGCTTGTCCACGACCTGCCAGCAGCGGGAGGCGTCGGGATAGGTCGGTACCCCCTCGAACATCAGTGTGGTGGCTCCGTTGGCCAGCGGTCCGTACACGATGTAGGAGTGTCCGGTGATCCATCCAACATCGGCCGTGCACCAGTAAATGTCATCTTCGTGGTAATCGAATACATATTTGTGTGTCATGGCGGCATGCAACAGATAGCCGGCTGTGCCGTGTTGCACACCCTTGGGCTTGCCGGTAGAGCCGGAGGTGTAGAGGATGAACAGAGGATCTTCTGCGGCCATGTTTTCTGGCGCGCAGGTTTCTGGTTGGTCTGCCACCAAATTGTGATACCAGACGTCGCGGCCATCACTCCAGGCAACGTCATTGCCGGTGCGACGCACCGTAACCACGGTGTGCACGTTGGGACAACTGGCGAGCGCCTGCTCGGCGTTGGCCTTGAGCGGCACACTGCGACCGCCGCGAATGCCCTCGTCCGCCGTGATCAGCGTCTGGCAGTCGCTGTCCAGTATGCGATCCTTCAGCGACTGCGGGGAGAAACCGCCGAATACGACTGAGTGAACGGCGCCGATACGCGCGCAAGCGAGCATGGCGTAAGCCGCCTCCGGAATCATGGGCATGTAGATGCACACCCGATCGCCCTTGTTCACGCCACGCGATCGGAGTCCGTTGGCAAGCTGACAAACGTGGACGTGCAGTTCCGAAAAGGTGACCTTCAGATCTTCCGTGGGATCGTCTCCCTCCCAGATAATGGCGGTCTGATCGCCGCGATCTGCGAGGTGACGGTCGATGCAGTTGACGCTCGCGTTCAACTCACCCCCATCGAACCACCGAATACGGCCTTCAGGCATGTTGGATTCACTTATGACAGTGTCCCATCTGCGTTCCCAGTCGATGAACACATCGGCCTGTTCGGCCCAGAACGCGTTCGGGTCGTCCACGGAGCGCCGGTACATCGCCTCGTATTGATCGCGGTTGATGAATGCGCGTTCGGTCATGAATTCGTTGACGGGGTAAACGTCTTTGAGTTCTTTCATGTGTGCCTCAACTTTGTTCGGGGTTGGATGCTGCACGCGCGCGTTTGATGAGGGCATGCGTGCTGTCGTCCTGTGTGAGCGTCGTTGCGCCACCGAGTTGTTCGAATATGACATCGGCGAGGCGTTTGCCGAGTTCGACCCCCCACTGATCGAATGAGTTTATGTCCCAGATCAGACCCTGACAAAAAACTTTGTGCTCGTAGAAGGCAAGCAGGGCGCCGAGCGTGTGAGGGCTCAGCCGGTCCATGATGATGGTCGTGGTCGCATGTCCGCCGTCCACCTGTTTGTGTGGATCGTCGGTGTCTTGTCCGAGCAGCATCGCCTGACTCTGGCTGAAACAGTTGGCCAACAACCAGCGATGCTGCTCGGGCCAGGGATGGTCGGCCTCGCGAGCGACGATGAAATCGGCGCTGAATGCGCGGGTGCCCTGATGCAGCATCTGGTGAAAGGCGTGCTGTCCGGTGGTGCCCTCACCACCCCATAGAATAGCCATGGTATGCAGACCCACGGCAGAACCATCGTGGCGCACGCTCTTACCGTTGCTCTCGGTCTCGAGCTGCTGCAAGTAGTTGGGGAGCAGCCGCAGCCGGTGATCGTACGGCAGGATGGCGTGGTTGTTCACGCCGAGAAAATTGTAGTTCCAGATACCGAGGAGTGCTGCGAGGAGGGGCCCATTGCGCTCGGCGGGGGTCGTGGCGAAGTGGTGATCCATTGCGTGGGCTCCGGCGAGCAGAGCTGAGAATCCTTTGGCGCCGGTGGCCAACAGAATCGGCAAACCCACGGCCGACCACATCGAGAAGCGCCCGCCTACCCAGTCCCAAATAGGAAAGAGGTTCGCGCGATCGATTCCGAATGCGGTGGCGGCTTCGGTGTTGGTTGTCACAGCCACGAAATGGCGTGCAATGGCGTCCGCATCACCCGTGCGCTCGAGAAACCAGTTGCGCGCCGCCGTTGCGTTTTCTCTGGTTTCCAATGTCGTGAACGATTTCGACACGATGGTGAAAAGGGTGGTCTCCGGGTCTGTGTTGGCAAGCGCACTTTCGAGGACCGAACCGTCCACGTTGGCGACGAAGTGGAACGTGAGGCGCGAAGGGATATCCCGTAAGGCCTCCACCGCGAGCTCGGGGCCGAGATGCGAACCTCCAATGCCGATGTGGACGATATCGGTGATCGCCTTGCCGGTATAACCCCGCCATCCGCCTTCTATGACGCTGGCTGCAAACTTGTTCAGACGCGTGAGTTGCTCATGCACCACATCGCCGATCGTCTCTGGCTGCGCGTCTCGCGGCGCTCTCAAAGCAGTGTGCAGTGCCGCGCGCTGTTCGGTGGTGTTGATTGTCTCGCCAGCGAACATGGCCTCGGTGCGACGCTGCCAGTCGCGCTCCTCGGCCAATGCCAGCAGGTTGGCCAGAATCTCGTCGTTCACCCGGTGTTTGCTGAAATCCAGATACAAACCGCAGGTATCGATGCGCAAGGTCTCGGCGCCCTGCTCGTCCGTGGCGAGAGTCTCAAGCGGAGCACAGGCGAGAGCGAGGTCCGCAAGCGGTTTCCAGTGGGTCAGATCGTTGGCGGCTGGCCGATTCAAGGTGGCTACAACAACGTGGGGTTGGGATTGAAGTAGTGACGCAACCCATCCATGGCGAGAATCTGGTCGAGCAGTGCCTCGAAATGATCCGCGTTGTTGGCAAAGTCGATTTCCGCGGCGTTCACGACCAGCAGCGGTGCGTCATCGTAGAAGTGGAAGAATTCGGTATAGGCATCCACCAGGGATTCCAGGTAGTCCTCGGCGATGTCGCGTTCGAACTCGACGCCCCGTCGCCGGATGCGTCCCGCCAGGATATTCACCGGCGCCTGCAGGTAAATCACTAGATCCGGCGTGGGTGGTGCAATGGCCAGGCTTTCGTGGATGCGTTGGTACAATTCGTATTCGTTGTTATCCAGCGTGAGTTGGGCGAACAACCGGTCTTTCTCTATCAGGAAGTCCGCGACCACGTTGGGCCCCACTAGGTCGTGCTCGGGTAAGTCGGCCATCTGGCGAGCGCGGTGTAGCAGAAAGAAGAGCTGCGTGGGCAGTGCGTGGCGTCTGCCTTCCTGGTAGAAGCGTCCGAGGAAGGGATTTTCCACGGATGGCTCCAGCATCAGCGGGTAGTGCAGCACCGTGGCCAGTTTGCTCGCAAGCGTGGTCTTGCCGACTCCGATGGGACCTTCCACCGCCACGTATCTCGGCCATACGTTAGTACTGATCTTTCGGGAGAGGGCTCCCTGAGTCTCGGTGGCGTTATCCATGAATCGTTGGCTACTGACCATGGCGTCATGATGACGGCCGGTAGCGTAGCGTTCAACTTGTAGATTTGGAGCGTCGGCGGCGCCGCCGTCGTTTGCGGCGGGCGTCGCGAGGCAATGTGTCGATCATGCCCTGTACGCCCTCGCTGTCGAGATCCTGGATGCGTGTCCACCACCGGGCGAGCTCCGGATCTGCCAGCTCCGATTCTGCGCGCAGCAGGAGAAAGTCGTACGCGGCACGAAAGCGGGGATGGCTGAGTATGCGTTTGATCTGCCGTCCACGTCGGTGTTCGAGTCGCGACTGCAGCAGCCAGACCTCGTTGGCGAACTGACTGTAGCGCCGCGGTATGGCTATGACCTCGCGCTGGCTCAGCAACGTCTCCTGGGCTGCCGCGAGGCGTGCGTCATTGAGGTTGTGATGCGTCTCGAGATCGTGAATACGGGCTTCGAAGTCGTGCCAGAGCAGTACGGCGATGAGAAACCCGGGGGTGATGGGCCTGCCTTCGTCGATACGTTGATCGGTGTTGATCATCGCCAGTTCGGCAAAACGGTTCTGAGCAGGGGTTGCCGGAAACAGGGATCCGCGTACCGGTGAATCCTTCACCAGCGACCAGGCCTCGGTTGCGAAGCCGGAAAGGAACAGTTTGGTGAACTCATCAAAAAGCCGTGCGGGTGGCACTGCGGCCAGACGCTCGGACGCGAGATTGGCTGCATCGAGGATCGACTGGTCGAGACTGAAGCCGAGCTTTGCCTGAAATCTGATCGCGCGCAGCAGACGCACGGGATCTTCCTGCAGACGTTCCCGGGAATCTCCTATGAAACGCAGCACGCGTTCGTCGAGATCGTCCAGACCGCCGACGAAGTCCAGGATCTCCTCTTCTTGCGGGTCGTAGTACAGCGCGTTAATGGTGAAATCGCGGCGAAAAGCATCCTCATCCAGCGTCCCGTAGACGTTGTCGCGCAGAATCATGCCGTCGGCGTTGGCGTGGCGATCGCCTTCTTCGAGTTGGGAGGAAGACTTTCGAAAAGTAGATACTTCGATTATGTCGCGCTCGTAGCGAACGTGCGCGATGCGAAAACGGCGGCCCACGAGGCGCGTGCGACGAAACAGCTTGCGCACGTCCTCGGGCGTGGCGTTGGTGGCGACGTCGAAATCTTTAGGCGTCGCGCCCAGCAGCAGATCGCGAACGCAGCCACCGACCAGCAGAGCCTCGTAACCAGCTTCTTTGAGGGTCGTGACGACATCCAGCGCGTTCGCATCGACGCGATCACGAGTGACGCTATGCTGGCTGGCGTCGAGTCGCGTGACTGGCATCGTCGGGTTCAAGTTGCGTCCAAACGGCCGCTGGTGAGACAGTGGTATGCATTCGGGCCGGGATTTTATCAGATGCGGTGATGCTTCAGCTGCTCGGACGGCGCGGCCCCCGCTGGCGGGTCTTTCTCCTGGGAATGTTGAGCCGCTGACGGCGTTCCCAAAGGCTCTTCCGGCTGATGCCGAGTTTCTCGGCAATCTCCGTCTCTGTGAGATGATCCTCATGTTCCCGAACGAAATTGACGAAATAGTCTTCCAGGGAAGTATTCTCCGAAAGCTGGGTACTGCCTTCGGTCGAATCCGTCGCGGTATCGAGGTCGATGGCGAGCAGTTCTGAGTCGATCTCCTCGCCCTCGCATAGAATGGCGGCTCGCTCGATGGCGTTTTTCAGTTCGCGCACGTTGCCCGGCCATTGATAGCGTCGCATGACCTCGGATGCGTCCTTGCTGAAGCGCAGCTTCGAGCACGACAACTTCTCGGTGGTGCGTTCGAGCAGATGCTCGGCCAGATGGGGAATGTCCTCGGCGCGTTCGCGCAATGGCGGTAGTGGCAATTTGATCACGTTGAGGCGGTAGTAGAGGTCGTCGCGAAACTGGCCACTCTCCGTCAGCTTGGCGAGATTACGGTGGGTTGCCACGATGAGCCGCACGTTGATGGAGCGCGCCTCACTCGATCCCACCGGCCGTGACTCGCCCTGCAGAACCAGCCTCAGCAGCTTGGTTTGCGCTTCGAGCGGGAGTTCGGCGATCTCGTCAAGAAACAAAGTGCCGCCGTGGGCCGCATCGACCAGTCCCCGCCGCGCCGCATGCTCTGCGCTGTCATAACCGAACAGCTCGCTCTCTATGAGGTCGGATGGCACGGTGGTGCAATTGAGCGTGATCAGCGGTGCCTGCGCGCGCAGGCTGGCGTCGTGCAATGCACGGGCAACCAGTTCCTTGCCCGTGCCCGATTCGCCCTCGATCAGCACCGTCGAATTGGTCGGTGCGACCTTGCGTATCCGGCTGAAAAGCTCCTGCATCGCTTCGCTGCGACCAATCATGGGGAAGCTCTGACGCGGCTCCTGCACGGGTTTGTCCGTACGCGCTATATGTGAGAAAGAACGCTCGATGGCCGCGATCAACTGGTCATCTTCCAGAGGTAGCCGCAGGTAGTCCGCGGCGCCCTGTTTGATGACGCGTACCGCTTCCGGGATGCTGCCGCCGGGCGCCAGCACCACCAGCGGAATCGCGGCAAGCCGCGACAGCTCGTCGCTGTCGGCGAGGGCTGTGGCGTTGGCGACGATGGCGCGATAGCGAGAAAGGTCGACGTCCGCCTCAGCGTGCGAGATCGCATCGACGGAGAATCCACTGTTGGCGAGAAGAGCCTGCGTCGCTGCCCGGTGGGCATCGTCGGGTTCAATCAACAGCAATCTGCTCATGGCGGGATACTACTTGTCGGACCGCACAGTAGCAAAGTCGCTAAGCCGGGCCGGCGGGATCGCTCTGCACGGCGACGTCGCCATCCGGCAGCGAAGCCCTGTCCCATCCAGAGACAGCCCATTGCAGTAGCTCTTCGACCGCCATTGCTGGAGGCGGGCGCGAAAAGCCGAACAGCATCAGGCAGGTGCGCAGGTTGTGCAATGCTTGGCCCGATTGCACGGGTGGTGCGTGTGTTTGTTTCGAGAGCTTGGTGCCATGGTGGTCGCAAACCACGGGCAGGTGAGCATAGTCAGGCGCGCCCAGTCCGAGGATCTTCATCAGCCATAGTTGAGGGGATGTATTGTCGAGCAGGTCGCGGCCCCGAATCACGCTGGTGATTGCGTCTTCACCGTCATCCACGGCAGTGGCCAGCTGATACCCAAAAATGCCGTCTCGCCGTTGCACGATGAAATCACCCACGTCTCGATCGAGAAGCACGCTCTGTGTACCGCAACAAGCGTCCTCGAAAGTTATCGTTGTGCCGTCGGTGACGATGCGGGTTGCGCTGTCCTTGAGAGGTTCGATGCAGGCGCGGCATGTGCCTGGATAGCGCGACAGGCCCGCCAGTGTCCTGCGGCTGCAGCGGCAGTAGTACAACAACCCCAGCCGATTCAGCTCCGTCATTACCGAGGTGTAGCGCTCAAGGTGCTCGCTCTGGCGATCGATGCTGCCGTCCCAAACCAGTCCATGTGCTTCGAGCGCGAACAGAATCTCATCATCTGCGCCATCGACGTTGCGCGGTGTGTCCAAGTCATCGATGCGCACATACCAGTTTTCGCCACGCGAGCGAGCGTCCAGAAAGCTGGCGAGTGCGGTATACAGCGAGCCGAGGTGCAGAGGGCCGGTAGGAGATGGAGCGAAGCGTCCGGCGGGCCCTCTCATTGGTCGATCAGCCGTGTAGCTGGCGTTCCTTGATCTCGTCGAGAGACTTGCAGTCCACGCACTGGGTGGCGGTGGGGCGTGCTTCCAGACGACGCAACCCTATTTCGACGCCGCATGTGTCGCAGTAGCCGTAGTCTTCCTGGTCGAGCCGGTCGATGGTCTGATCGATCTTCTTTATGAGCTTGCGCTCGCGGTCGCGGGTGCGCAGTTCGATGCTGAACTCTTCTTCCTGTGTGGCACGGTCCGCCGGATCCGGGAAGTTGGCGGCCTCATCCTGCATGTGGTGTACCGTACGGTCCACTTCCTCCATCAGTTCCTGGCGCCAGTTGAGAAGAATATCGCGAAAGTGTGCCAGCTCGTCCTCACTCATGTAGGCCTCTTTCTTCTTGGGCTTGTAGGGTGTGAAATTACGAAACGGAGAGTCTACCGCGGGTGCTTTCTTGCTGGGTGCTTTGGCCGCCATATGTTCTAATCCTGTACGTTGACCAGACTGTCAGGGTCTGGATCCCAGACCCGTCAACCGGTGTATCTGCCTTCGAGCGCCGGTTTGACAGCGCCTTGTCCGGTTTTTACCGGGGGGCTGAAAACGAAGGGCGCGTAAGCTACCAGAACGTCCTCTCGATGGCCATACGGTCATATGAAGTTTTTATGGAAAGTTCGGAACCTCGAATAACGTACGCAGATCGCCTCGATTCCATCAGCCCGTTTCGGGTGATGGAGTTGATGGAGCGGGCCCAGTACTGGGAAGCCCGTGGGCGTAGCGTGGTGCACTTCGAAGTGGGCGAGCCTGACTTCAATACCGCGGCACCCATCATCGAGGCTGGCAAACGGGCGCTGGATGAGGGTTACACCAAGTACACGAATGCCGTCGGTGCGACGGAACTCAGAGAAGCCATCGCCGCGTACTACGCAACCCTCGGCGCGAGTGTCGATGCTGATCGCATCGTGGTTACCGCGGGCGCCAGTGGCGGGCTGCTGCTGCTCGCGGCGTTGTTGATGAATCCCGGTGATGAGTTGCTGATCACGGATCCGGGTTATCCCTGCAACGAGGTTTTCGTGCGTCTGGCATGTGGCGAACCGCGGCGCATTGCGCTCGATTCCGACAGTGGCTATCAACTGAGTGCCGATCTCGTACGGGCGCACTGGGAGAAATCCACCCGTGCGTTGCTCGTCGCCTCTCCTGCCAACCCGACGGGTGCGGTAATGGACGCGAAACACCTCCGGGACCTCGTAGAGACGACACATGGCCTGGGTGGGAGCTTCGTTCTCGATGAAATATATCAGGGCCTCACCTACGCTAAAGCGCCGGGGTACAGCACAGGGCTTGCGGTTCACGGCGATATCGTGGTGCTGAACAGTTTTTCCAAGTACTTTGGAATGACCGGGTGGCGGCTGGGCTGGCTGGTGGTCCCGGAGGCCTTCGTTGATGGCCTGACCCGGCTTGCACAGAATCTCTTCATCTCTCCTTCGAGCATCGCTCAAAGAGCGGCGTTGGCGGCGTTCTCGGAAGAGGCCATGTGCATCCACGAAGAGCGCCGGCAGCGCTTCGATGCCCGGCGGGGTCTATTGCTTGAGGGCTTGCGTGAACTTGGATTCCGTGTGCCGGTGGAACCGGCGGGTGCCTTCTACATCTATGCAGATATCTCTGGCCTCGGGGTGCCCGAGAGTGGCAACAGCTACGCGTTCTGTCGGCGCCTGATCGATGAGTATCAGGTGGCTGTCACCCCGGGCAACGACTTCGGTGATGTGCAAGCCAGGCGGTTCGTACGCTTTGCCTACACGACGGATGAGGCTTCCATTCGTGAGGGGTTGGTACGCATTGGGAGAGCGTGTGACCAGTGGGCGAGGGGATGATATTCGACCCACCCTTCATTCCCGCTACGCTGCTGTGTCGATACAAACGGTTTCTCGCCGATGTTCGCTTCCGGGACGGCGTGATTGTGACGGCGCACTGTCCTAACACGGGTACGATGCTCGGCTGTACCGAACCGGGAAGCGATGCCTGGGTATCGGTTTCCGACAACGCGAAGCGCAAATACCCGCATACGCTGGAGATCGTCAGAGCACGAACGGGATTGGTGGGCGTGAACACGGCTCGAGCCAATCGGATCATTGAACAGGCGCTGAAGGCCGGTGCCATTCGCCAGCTCACGGATTACCCCGAGCTCCGGCGCGAGGTGGCGGTGCCCGATGAGAAAGGGCGTTTCGATTTTCTTTTGGATGGGCGCGGCGATGGCCGTTGCTACGTCGAGGTGAAGAGTATGACCCTCGCCTTAGAGGATGGGCGCGGAGCGTTTCCAGACGCGGTTAGCGAGCGCGCGTCACGCCACGTGCGGGCGCTGGCGCGACAGGTCGAAGCAGGCCACAGGGGCGTTCTGTTGTTCTGTGTTCAGCACACAGGCATAAGCTATGCCACCCTCGCCGATGAAATTGATGCTGCATACGGAGAATCCGTGCGCGGTGCCGTGGCGGCCGGCGTGGAAGTATTGGCCTATGGGTGTGACGTCGCACCCACGGGTATAGCGCTGTGTGAAGAACTCGAGGTGCGGCTCGCAAAACGCTAGTCGCCGAATTGTGTGGCCAGGCGCGCATAGTCAGCCACGCGCGGCAGACGCGCGCCGTAACGCTGAACCAGCTGCGCGGCGGCGTAGTTACCAAAGCGGGCGGCCCGGGCAGGCTCGGTGCCACGGGTCCAGGCAGCCAGACAGGCGCCCGCGTAGATGTCTCCGGCGCCATTGGTATCGACCGCTGGGACGGAGTAGCCCTCGACCACCTCCACGTGACCGGTCTGCGATACGCAAAGGCTGCCGCGCGCCCCGAGAGTAATGTTGCACGAGTGGGCGATATCCTTCAGTTCGGCGATGGCGACGTCCAGCCTATCGGTACCCGCCCAGGTTAGCGCCTCCTCTTCGTTGCAGAACAGGTGCGTCACACCGTTGCCGAGAATGCGGGCGAGATTGTCGTGGAAGAACTCCACCATGGAAGGATCAGATAGCGTAACCGCCGTGTGCACATGGTTGTCTTCGGCGAGTTCACGGCATTGCACAGCGGCCTCCAGGCTGGTGGGTGAGGAACTGAGATAGCCTTCGACGTAGAAGTAGCGCGAGGTGGCGAGTGCGGCTTCATCGATTTCCGCGGGACTCAGGGCGCTGGAGATGCCGAGATAAGTATTCATGGTCCGCTCGGCGTCCCTGGTCACCATGATCAAACAGCGACCCGACTTGCCTTCGTTGGTGGCGGCGTTCTCGTTGGTGCAGATTCCGGCGCGAGCCAGATCCTCGAGAAAATGCCGGCCCGTCGCATCGTTCGTGACTTTGCACGAATAATAGGCATTGGCGCCAAAGCCCTGCACGGCGTAGACCGTATTCGCTGCGGAACCCCCGCTCATACGCTCCGGTTCGCTGTGATCGAGGTCGGCAATGAGCGTGTCGAGGTGTGCTTCCTCGACCAGAGTCATATGGCCCTTGGCGATCCCGTGACTGGTGAGGAAGCTGTCTTCCACGTTGTGCACTTCATCCACGAGGGCGTTGCCCAACGCATACACGTCATACATGAGCGGTCCTTTGACTGTTCTCGTCGGGTTCACAGGGTGGCGAAAGCGCGATCCGCTGCTTCCAGTGTGGTACTGAGCACCTCGTCACTGTGCGCGCTGCTCAAGAAACCCGCCTCGAACGCACTGGGAGCGAGGTACACACCCTCATCCAGCATGGCATGAAAGAAGCGGTTGAACGCATCGATATTGCAGTTGGCCACGTGATCGAAGCTGGTCACCTCACCGGGTGCGTCGAAGAACAGGCTGAACATACCGCACACCTTGTTCAGGGTGAGGTTTATGCCGTGTTTGGCGGCAAGATCGGCGAACCCGTTCACAAGATGTTCTGTTTGCTGCTCCAGCCGTTGGTAAAAAGGCTCATCCAGTGCGTTCAGCATGGCGAGACCTGCGGCTACGGCCAGTGGATTGCCGGACAGCGTTCCTGCCTGATAGACCCCACCGACCGGGGCAATGTGATCCATGATGTCGCCCCGACCGCCAAAAGCACCGACCGGTAGACCACCACCAATGATCTTGCCAAGCGTCGTCAGATCGGGGGTCACCCCGTAGCGCTGCTGCGCACCGCCGCGGGCGACACGAAATCCCGTCATGACCTCGTCGAAAATGAGCACGCATCCGTCTCGATCGGTGATTTCGCGCAAGCCCTGCAGAAAACCCGGAACGGGTGGAATGCAGCCCATGTTGCCGGCTACTGGTTCGAGAATCACCGCGGCGATTTGACCAGCATACGAGTCGAAGGCGCCGCGGACAGCGTCGATGTCATTGAAGGGCAGGGTAAGTGTGTTTGCCGCCACCGCTTCTGGCACGCCCGGAGAGTTCGGGATGCCGAGCGTGAGAACCCCGGAACCGGCCTTGACCAGCAGAGAGTCGGAGTGCCCGTGGTAACAGCCGTTGAATTTAAGTATCAAATCGCGACCCGTGAATCCCCGGGCCAGGCGGATGGCGGACATGGTCGCCTCCGTGCCGGAATTGACCATCCGAACGCGCTCGATGCCCGGCACCATGTCGATTACCAACTCTGCCAGATCCACTTCCTGGGCGGTGGGTGCGCCGAATCCGAGCGCGGCCTGCGCCTGACCGATCACGGCGTCTACGACCGCGCGATTGGCATGGCCGAGAATCATGGGACCCCAAGAGCCGACATAGTCGATGTAGCGGTTGCCGTCCACGTCTCGTAAATGGGCGCCTTCGCCTGCGTTGAAGAATACCGGTGTACCACCCACGCCCTTGAAAGCGCGTACGGGTGAGTTGACGCCGCCGGGGATGGAGCGCTGGGCTCGGTCGAACAGCTCGGAAGAAGTATCGCGTTGCATTAGAAGGGTTTTACCACTGCCAGGATGACGATGAGTATAAGCAACAGCGAAGGGACTTCGTTGACGATACGGAAGAACTTCTCACCGTTGGGATTTTCGTTGCCGGTGAAGCGCCTGATGGTGACACCGCAGAAGTGGTGAAAACCGAGCAGCGCGACCACCAGCGCGATCTTTGTCCACAGCCATACACAGGCCCCGTAAGACTGCCACGTGAGCACCATCAGCCAGATGCCGAGTACAAGCGAGGCGATCATGGACGGTCGCATGATGATGCGATAGAGCTTCGATTCCATTACCTCGAACCGATCCCGGCTGATCTGATCCTCGGAGGCGGCGTGGTACACGAATAGGCGCGGCAGGTAAAAAATACCCGCGAACCAGCAGACCACGCCGATGATGTGAAGTGCCTTAATCCAGAGATACAACGTCATATTGCGTTATCCGACTTGTGAAAAGTTGTCGATGTCCTCCTGGGTGACCACGCCGAGCACCGGTGCGATCAGGGGTGCGGTCGTGCGCCGTATGCACAACGCTTCCGCACTGCCGCTGTTCAACAACTCCTGTGCCTCGGCGAGCGTGGCCCGGGAATCGATACTCGCGATGTCCTTACGCATGCCGGGCATCTGCAGCAGATGAATCTCCTCGACGGCCGGCCGATCTTCCAGGAAGGCGCGCAAGTCTGCCGCGTTGAGCGCGCAGCGTAAATCCCCGGCATCCCCTTGGACAACGATCCAGCGCGGATTGTCGAGCAGCGCCTCGTGTGCATCTTCGCGGTTTACGGTGGATGCAAGGTGGGTGAAGTCGCGGTTCATGATGGAAGTGACCCCGGCGCGTTGCAGAAATTGAGTAACCGGGCCGGGCGGGTACTGCAAACCGAGTGTGTTGAGCATGGAGATAAACACCGAACGCTGACCGAAGACCTCACTGGTGATCAGCGTGGCTACGACGATGATGAGCATCGCCGCCGGAATGATGCTGGGAGTTGCCGTCATCTCGAGAATGGCCATCAGGGCTGCCAGTGGTGCCTGGAGTACCGCAGCCATCATGGCGGTCATGCCTAGAATCACGTAAAGCGCGATGTTGCCGGGCTCGCCGGAGAGCGGGGCACTCAGCGTTGCAACCACCGCACCCACGGCGGCGCCGATCACCATCGTGGGGCCGATGAGGCCCACGGGTAGCCCGAGGCCCACGGCGGCGGCGTTTGAAATCGATTTCAGAACGACGACCGCGACCAGCGTCCAGAAAGCCACTTCTCCGACCATGGCCGCGTTCACGGTGTCATAGCCAATGCCCATGATCTCGGGTACGGCCATTCCGCCGACCCCGGTAATCGCACCCGCCAGCACCGCGCGCACCCAGAATGGCCAGTGCCGCAGCCTGGCAAACTGCTGCACTGAGACGATGAAGCCGGCTGCCACGACACCGATCACCAGTCCGGCGAGGATGATGAAAGGCAGTTCGCCCAGATCCACACCGTCTATGTTGGGCACGAAGAAAGCGGGCGCGTTGCCGAGAAAGGCATGCGTGAGAAAGGTGGAGGTGACGGCGGCGATGATTACGGGAATGAAGCTGGCGATGGCGTACTCCATCATCACCACTTCCATGGCGAAGATGACACCGGCGATTGGGGTGTTGAAGGAACTCGCGATGGCGGCGGCAGTGCCGCACGCAACCAACGTGCGCATACTGTTGTTAGGTAGCTCGAAGGCCTGGCCGATCAGGCTGGCACTTGCCGCACCCAGGTGTACTGCCGGGCCTTCGCGTCCGCCAGACTGGCCGGTGACCAGCGCCGCGACGCCGCCCAGAAACTGAATGACGGCGTTCCTGAGCGGCAGATAACCCTGGTGACGGCTCAGTCGTTCCATGACGTGCACCACGCCGACCCGCCGCTCTGATGGCGATAGCGGACTGAGGATCGCTCCAAGCAGGGCAGCACCCGCGATGGGCAGCGCCAGGCGCTCAAGCACGTCCAGGCTCTCGAAATGTTCGCTGTGCTCCAGCGCGAGCCCCAGGCTGTAGTCGACAATGGCCCGGAACAGCAGAATGAGGGTGCCGACGGCGAGTCCGGCGCCGACGGCGAGCAGGGAGAGTTGCGGCAGGGCTTCGGCGTGGGCGAGCTGACGCCGGAAGAAATCCAGGGACGGCGTTGGGATGCGGTGATTCCTCTGCAGGACTGAGTCGGCGCGTAGTATAGGCTACCTCCGTGATCGGAGCGCGCCGACATGGCATTCGTGCCGGACCGATGATTCGTGAAATGCGAGCCGTAGTTGTGCGATATTCCCGGCCCATGTCCTGGTTTTCTGACAAACGCTCCTCGACCGTGCGCATGACGGTGGTGCCGCATCGCGAATCGACGTGGCCGATGTTGGCTGGGTGGCTGGCGGCTGCACTCGCCATCGGTCTGCTCGCATTCTGGCTCGGTCGACGTCAGGCGGCCGTCGATCTCGATCACCTCGCTGCGTTGGAGGATCAACATCGAACTCTGCATGCGGAAGTGGAGGAAGCGCGCAATCAACTGGTTGATCGGGAGCTTGCTTTTGACATCGACCGGCAGGCCTCCATCGCACTCCAGGAGACAATCAAGGAACTACGGGACGATGTGGCTGAGCTGCGCAAGGAGGTTGCGCTCTACAAGAGCCTCATGGCGCCATCGTCACTGGAGCGTGGACTACGGATCGCGGATTTTGAACTGACGCCAGCGGACCGGGATGGTGCGTACCAGTACCGCCTGCTATTGACGCAGGTCGCACAGGCGAGAAACTGGGTGGAAGGCGGCGTGAAGGTGATGGTGGAAGGGAGTTCAGCGGAAAACGCGGGACAAGTGCTGTCGCTCACAGAACTCGGCCATGACGGCAAATATCCTCTGCCATACCGGTTTAGGTATTTTCAGGATCTGGCGGGTATAGTAGTACTGCCTGACGGGTTTCAGCCTGCCCGGGTCAGCATCACGGCAGACCCGAAGGGCAGAGGTAAGCTGCTGGAGCGGACATTCGAGTGGGAAGTGGCCCAGGATTGACCGCGATCCCCGGACAGCGTAATCCGGCAGAAAACCCCGGAGGAAGGGAAGATGAAGAAATCTAGGCTCGAAAAGGGCGTTACGCTCATCGCTGCCCATACCCGTATCACGGGAGATGTGGACTTCACGGATCAGCTGTACGTGAACGGCGCCATTATTGGCAATATCACCGCTAGTTCCGATGACAAGGCCGTGCTCGTCATCAGCGAGGACGGCTCCATCACGGGAGAAGTGCGTGTGCCCAAGGTCGTCGTAAACGGCACCGTAGAGGGCAACGTGTATGCCGGGGAGCGCGCTGAGCTCGCGCCGAAAGCTCGTGTGATCGGCACCGTATACTACAAGCTCATTGAAATGCAGCTCGGCGCGATGGTCGATGGCCAGATGGTGCATCAGGATGATCCCGGTGCCGAAGTACATCAGCTGCATGCTGACCCGTCCAGGGAATCGAGCTGAGGATCACGGGCTTGACCGCTGTTTGCACGATTTCGATAATCCACCGCCTTTAGTGCGTGGCCTCCTGATATGCTGCCCGACATCGTTTTTACCGAACGTGCCGCCGACAAGGTGCGCCGGTTGATCACCGCCGAAGGCGATGATGCGCTGAAGCTGCGCGTGTTCATTACGGGTGGCGGCTGCAGTGGATTTTCCTATGGCTTTACCTTTGACGATGCCGTGGCCGACGATGATGCCGTGGTGCTGCGCGAGGGCGTGACCATGGTTGTGGATGCACTCAGTTACCAGTATCTGCTCGGAGCAGAAGTGGACTACCAGGAAGGTCTGCAGGGCGCGGCTTTCGTCGTGAACAATCCCAACGCGGCCGCCACCTGCGGCTGCGGTAACTCCTTTGCCATCTGAGGCGATGCGGCGGCTGGGTCTCAGGGGCTGTAAACCCCGCCAAGCACACGCTCTGCGGCTGCTCCCGTTACGCTTGGTTCGTTACCGGGTTGCCCCGTCAGCCGACGGTGAGCGAGCCAGGCGAATGCGGCAGCCTCGACGGCATCACCATCGATTCCATGTTCTTCCACAGGTTCGACCGGACACGCCAGTGCGCCGGCGAGATCCGCCATCAGTAACTGATTGAGGCGCCCCCCACCGCAGACCAGCACCCTGGCGGTGGCGGGCGCCCAGCGTTCTACGGCGTCGGCGAGGCTTCGTGCCGTAAATACGCTCAGTGTGCGTTGGACGTCTTGTGGTTCAAGCGGGCTCAGCTTCGGCTGCAACCACTCGAGGTTGTAATGTTCCTTGCCGGTACTCTTCGGCGGTTCTACGGAGAGGTATGGGTCCTGCAGCAGGGCATCGAGTAATGCCTGCAGCGTCACGCCGCCGGCCGCCCAGGTACCGTTCTCGTCGTAAGCGCCTTCGTTGTGCTGTTGATACCAGGCATCGAGCAACGCGTTGCCGGGTCCGGTATCGAAGCCGGTAACCGGGGTGCCCGGCGCAAGTACCGTGATGTTGCTGATCCCCCCGATATTGGCGATGGCTCGTGACTCATCGGTGCAGGCAAAAAGTGCCGCGTGGAAGGGCGGCACCAGCGGCGCGGCCTGGCCACCCGCTGCCAGGTCACGGCGGCGGAAATCGGCGACGGTGAGCACTCCGGTTGTCTCGGCGATACAGTTGGGATCGCCGATCTGCATGGTGAACGGCTGAGTTCCGTCAGGCCGGTGGCGTACGGTCTGGCCGTGGCTGCCGATGGCCGCTATGTCTTCATGCCTGACCTTGCACCGCGCCAGGAACTCGTTGATGGACTGGCCGATGAACTGACCGAGTGCAGTGTCCGCGTGACCCAATGCGTCGAGGTGGTCGCCGTGGCGCTGAGCCAGGTCGATGAGCACTCGCCGCAGGTTACCGGGCAAGGCTTCGGTGTGAGCTGCTTCAATTGTGAGAGCTTCGTCGTCGACGTGCAGCAATGCCAGATCCAGACCATCGACGCTGGTGCCGGAGATGGCGCCGACATAAAGGGCAGAGCACATGGCGGACTACTGACCGAGAGCCAGATCGATCTGGTTTTTGTACTGCTCCAGGGTTGTTAGCAGTCGCGTGGAGCTGGAGTCGAAGGCACTCCTGTGAGCGGCCGGCACGGGCGTCGCGTTGGGCAGCTTCACCGTGCGCGGATTGTGGTGTACGCCGTCCACCAGAAACTCGTAGTGCAGGTGTGGTGCGGTCGCCCAGCCCGTGGATCCCACGTAGCCGATGACCTGACCCTGCTCGACAGAGCGCCCCATGCGCACGCCTCGGGCGAATTTGGACATGTGCAGATACTTGGTGGTGAACTGCTCGCCGTGGCGCAATATGACGAAGTTGCCGTTCGCCTCGGTGCGCGATGCTTTTTCTACCTTGCCGTCACCGGCAGCGAGAATCGGGGTATTCTGCGGCGCCACGTAGTCGATGCCTCGGTGAGGCATGGTGCGTTTCCAGATCGGGTGTTTGCGGCGAAGGTTGAAGTTGGAGCTGATGCGGGAAAACTCCAGTGGTGCACGAAGGAATGCCTTGCGCATGCTTGCGCCGTCGGGGGCGTAGTAGTCGCCGTGATCGTCGTTCTCGAAGTAAACCGCCTGGAAGCGCTCATCCTGATTGACGAACTCTGCCGCCAGAATTCTGCCGTGGCCAATGAACTCATCACCCAGGTACAGGTCTTCGTAGAGGACGAAGAACTCGTCGCCTTTACGGATGTCCAGTACAAAGTCGATGTCCCACTGAAAAATCTGTGCAAGGCGCATAGTCAGTGCGTCATCGAGTCCGGCTCGTTGGCTCGCGACAAACAGGCTGTGATCGATGCGGCCGTTTCGGTAGGCGATTGACCGGCTTGGCTGGGCCACGAGCTCGCGGCTGTCGAAATTCTTGCCGTTGCGCGTGAACACCAGCGTCTCCAGCGGACCCGGAGAGTACTCGAAAGACACCAGATCACCAGCGCCATTCGAAGCAAACACCAGTTCGTGACCGGGGAAGATGTCTTTCAGGCGCGGTCCCAGGGGTTCGCTCGTGACCAGCGAATGAAGCTGGCGGGGTGAGAATCCCTCGCGCTTGAAGATGATTGCAAGGCTGTCCCCCGGTTTGACGGTGACGGCTTTGATACGTAGCTCCGGCTCCGGCGCGACTGGCTGCACTACTTGTTCTGGCAGTGTCTGTGAATCGGCATTTTCTGGCGAAGGTGGTGTGCCCGACGTGGTCACAGGGGGGTGACTGGCCACCGATTGCAGCACGTCGCGCGAATTGAAACGCTCGCCGCCGTCGTTATACCGGGTACCCACGAACGACAGCAGAAACAGCACCAGCAATGCTGCGATGACGAGGTGAGATTTCGGGTATGTGCTGCTATTCACGGGTAGCCGCTGTGTCCTTTTTTCGGCAGACCAAAAATTCTTTTAGATCCGTACACTTACGGTTCTTTCTATTAGGATCACTTAGTTTGGCGCGGTAGTATAAGTGATTCCAACGCTTTGAAAACCCTAAGAAAAGCACCTAATCGCCAGGGCTTCTGTTAAATTGCGCCACTTCTTGAACAATGGTGCGATGCGGGGCGCTGGAAATGAGCAACACAAAAAGTGGTGGAAAGAGCGAAAAATGAGCCTGATCGATGACTTGCGGCAACGCGGGCTGGTAGCCCAGGCCTCTGACGAATCGGGCCTGGCCAGGCATTTGGCCGAAGGGTCCCGCCGGGTTTACTGTGGTTTCGATCCAACCGCCGATAGCCTGCACATCGGTAATCTCGTGCCGCTTCTGACACTGCGCCGCTTTCAACTGTTCGGACATGCGCCCATCCTGCTGCTCGGTGGCGCCACCGGAATGATCGGCGACCCGTCGGGGCGCAGCGACGAACGCAATCTCAATGACCAGGCGGTGGTGGATGGCTGGATGGAGCGAATCCGTAGCCAGGTGGAGCATTTCGTCGACTTCGAGGGCAACAGTGCCGCGACCATGGTCAACAATCTGCAGTGGACGCGAAATCTGGACGTGATGACGTTTCTGCGCAATGTGGGCAAACACTTCTCCGTGAATGCGATGATCCAGCGTGAATCGGTAAAGAACCGGCTCGACCGCGAGGGCGCCGGGATATCGTTCACCGAGTTCAGTTACATGCTGCTGCAGTCGAACGATTTCGTAGAACTTTTTCAGCGCCACGACTGCACGGTGCAGATAGGCGGGAACGATCAGTGGGGGAATATCGTATCCGGTGTCGACCTGATCAGAAGGCGTCTCGGTGGTGAGGCCTATGCGCTCACGCTGCCACTCGTCACGAAGGCCGATGGGACGAAGTTTGGCAAAACGGCAGCGGGCGCGGTGTGGCTCGACCCGGCGCGTAAATCGCCGTACGGCTTCTTTCAGTTCTGGATGAATACTGCAGATGCGGATGTTGTGCACTATCTGAAGACCTTTACCTTTCTGTCGTTTGAAGAGATAGAGGCTCTTGGCGGTGAAGTGAGCGAGCACCCGGAACGTCGGGAGGCGCAAAAGCGTCTGGCAACCGAAGTAACCAGGCTCGTACATGGCGCTGATGCGCTCGCTTCCGCCGAGCGTATCAGCGCGAGTCTGTTCGGCGGCGATCTCGCTGTGCTCGAAAAGAGCGATCTCGAACAACTGCGCCTTGACGGTATGGACGCGACCGATCCCGGGGGATCCTCGTTCGGGTTGCTGGCGGTCATGGTGGACTGCGGGCTTGCCAAGTCGAGGGGTGCTGCACGCAAATTGGTCAGCGGCGGGGGTGTGCGGATCAACGGCGTGCCGGTGAGCGATCCTGGCATCGAACTTGATTGGAGCGATGCTTTGTTTGGGTGCTACTACCTGATCCGGCGAGGTAAGAAAAACTGGCACATGCTGGTGAGGGAAACAGGCTGATTCGGGGTCGAAAAAACTTCGAACAAATTCTTGCAGAACGCTTGCAGGCGAGGTGCGAAGACGTATAATGCGCGTCCTTTGCCACGGGGGCCCGGCCTCCGCGGAAGCTCTTTAACAGAGAAAAGTAGATACAAGTACATACCATGTACAGCCTAGTTGGTGATTGGGGCCGTGTGGGTTGGGCCAGGTGAACAACCTGGAGCAGCAGATGGGGCAGCGCAACACTGACTAATAAAATAAGCCATTCGTGTGGGTAACACGAAATTCGTTTGAGGCCGGGCAGATCTTTGGATCTGAACGGTTGAAAAAGAGCCTTATAGACTTAGTTCGAAGACGTTCCGAGGAAGTCAGCTTCCGAGGAAGGTCGACCGAACGACCTTCATTAAACTGAAGAGTTTGATCATG
>DCWG01000137.1 GCA_002327525.1 Gammaproteobacteria bacterium UBA2168
ACGAAACCTGGCCCACGGGCAATCTGCACACGCTTGGTGATTTCTACGACGACAACGCCGTCCTGCTACCGCCGGATGCGGGTGCCCCGATAGCGGGCCAGGAGGCCATCGCTCGAACCTACGCCGAGTTCGCGAACGCCGCCACCCTCAATGCCTTTGGGATCACCTCGCTAGAGAGCTTTAGTTTCGAAACCGGCACCGCAGTGCACGTGCGTTTCGATGTCGACTACTCACTGCAGGGTGAGCGCTGCCTCGAGAGCGGGCTGGAGTTGTATTGGGTGGACACCCGTCCCCGGATTCTCTGGCGACATCAGACAATTCTGATGACCCGTTCCCGCTAGCGCTCAGCCGCCGAAAATCCGCCGGGACACTGCGCTGAACTGCGCGCCGAAATAGTGATACCCGCAAAGACCGACCACAATGCCGACCAGGTCCATACCCAGGTCTTTCCATTGAGCAGTGCGCGTCACCGTCAAGTGCTGCAACAGTTCGATCGCCACGCCATAGGCGAGCATTACACACGCCGTCCGGGCGTAGCGTGATCGCGTCAAAACCATGCTCAAGAAGAATGTGAGGTAGGTAAAGGCCGCGAGGTGCAGCGCCAGATCACTGATATGAAATATCGCCCGGGGCGGGGCGGGCGTGAGTGCAAGCCAGGTGCACACCGCCAGCGGCACCCAGAAGGCAATTCGCAGTAAGAGTTCAGACAACCGAGTGTTCCTGAACGTATTCGACCAGGAATTTTACGCTATCCACGGGCGTTTCCGGAATGATGCCGTGACCGAGGTTGAAGATGTGTCCCGGACGTCCTGCGGCCTCATCGAGAACGCGCTGCGCCTCGCGCGCGATCGTCGCACGATCTGCACACAGCACGATGGGATCGAGATTACCCTGCACCGCGGTACAGCCCATTTGCCGCCAGCTGTCTGCCAGCGGTACGCGCCAGTCGAGCGCCACCACATCCGGGCCAAGGGCCGCAACATCGCCAAGCAGGTGACCGTTTCCCGTACCGAAATAGATAATCGGGACCTGACCGGAGAGCGCTTCGATCAGGCGCCGGGTTTCCGGCACGACATAGCGGCGGAAATCCGCCACTGACAGACACCCCACCCAGGAATCGAATAATTGCACCGCATCCACACCGGCATCGATCTGCAGCTGCAGGTAGGAGATCAGCTGGTCGGTGAGTTTCTCCGACAACCGCTGCCATAACGCCGGGGTTTCGTACATCATCTTCTTGACCCACACATAATTACGCGAGCCACGCCCCTCCACCGCGTAGGAGGCAAGCGTGAATGGTGCGCCCGCGAATCCGATCAGGCCAACGCCATCCGGCAGGCCGCTGCGAATGTTGGTCACCGTCTCATGGATATAGGGTGTCGCCTCTTGCGCTGGCGCAGTGACCAGGGACGCGACATCTCTTTCGCTGCGCACCGGGTTCTCAAACACCGGGCCGACGCCGGGAATGTAGTCGAGCGCCAACCCCATGGGTTCGAGTATCGGCAGCAGGTCCGCGAACATGATTGCCGCATCCACGCCCAGAATGCGCTGCGCATCGAGCGTCGCCTGCGCCGCCCGATCAGGGTTCTTGAAGAATTCGAGACTCGAAAGGTTGCCTTTCACCTCGTGATACTCGGCCATGTACCGTCCCGCCTGTCGGTTGAGCCAGATCGGTGTACGCGGTGTCGCCTCACCGCGACAGGCCTGCAGAAAAAGATTGTCCATCACCTGGAAATGACCCCTGTCAATTCGAGCGCGCACCATACAATAAGCTTCGCACGGGGAACCAGCCCTCAACTCACTCTTCGATAAGACACTTCGCCGATACCCTTGAGCCAGGCCGTCTCGACACCTGACAACGACACTACGTCACTCAGTAACGATGCGGTACGTTCGCATACCAGCACCGCGCCCGGCTGCGCCAACTCCTGCAGGCGGCTTGCAAGGTTTACCGGGCGTCCCATCACGCTAAACTCCAGACGCTCTCCCGCTCCCCATTCCCCAACTGAACAGAATCCGCTGGCGATGCCCGCGCGCACCTCTACCACGCAAGGCGTGCCCATGTTATCCAACATCGTGCTCACAGCCGCCAACGCACTGGCCAGCGCCAGGCAACAGCCGAAGGCTCCCCCCGCGGCCTGCTCTCGGCCTGCTTCTTCGAATGCCAGCAGCGCGCCGTCGCCAATCACCTTGGCGATGTAACCGCCATGCTCACGCGTGGTGGCAGCCGTGACTTCCACGAAGCCGTCGAGCAGCGGATCCATTTCCTCTGCGGCCATTGCTTCGGTAAGTTCCGTGAACCCCACCAGATCCACGAACGCAACCGTCATCCACCGGCGCCGCACTTTCCCACCGGGCTCCTGATCGAACTGCTGGCTGACAGGCTCCGGTAAGTAACGTTCCAGCAGCAGCGCCCGCTCCAGCACTTCCCGCCGCTGGCGCCTTCCCCACTTTCCCTGCTGCCACGCCACATGGGCGAGCAACAACGCACAGGCCGCGACCAGCACCAGGCAATAGCCGGCCAGCCATTCCGGCGCACACGGCGGGGGTCCGGCGCCTGCCCGAACTCCGAAAAGAACGCCGAGCACACTGACAAGACATACCCGTGTCGCAAAGACGAATCCGGCCTGGGCCGTCGCCCCTATGCTGAGCATGGCAAACGTGGTCAGCAGCAGCACGGAGTGAACACCAGCAGCCGCGAACACCGCTGATGTGAGTGCCGCCTCGACCAGATGCACGCGCAGAATACCCCTGCGCCGAAACGAGCTGGCCAGGCGAGTAATACATAGCGGCGTCAGCACACACCAGGCAAGCGCGAGGGCGCTGTAGCTGGACGTACCCGCCACGAGCAATACGAGCGCGACGCCACCGTATCCCAGAAAACGGATCTGTGCTATCTGACGTACCAGTAATGGGGCAGGCATGGCCCCATTGAACCCCGAAGACGGGCATCGGCCTGACCGACGTCCCCTTCGCGGTGGGTAGGACTAAAACGTTTCGACGTCCTTGCCGAGCGTGGGATCGACGTCGGCGTCATAGTCGACGCAGGCGAAGCCGAATCCGAAAATTCTCAAGAAATCGTTACGAAACCCTTCCAGGTCAGCGATCTCGTCGATGTTCTCGCTGGTCACCAACGGCCACAGCCGCTTCACCTCGTCTTGTACCGCGTCCTTGAGTTCGAGGTCGTCCACGCGAATGCGCCCACCTTCGTCCAGACGCTGCTCCGCGCCCGTGTTGAGCTGAGTCGCGAACAGGCGATAGACGTGCTCGATCAGCGTTTCGTAGGAACCTTGTTGCTTCATCACACGGAACAGCAACGACACATACAAGGGAACCACGGGAATGGCGACGCTTGCCTGGGTCACCACACTTTTCAGCGACACGATTCGGGCACTGCCGCCGATGCCCTGTAGCCGATCCCTCAGCGCTGAAGCGGCACGGTCGAGATCTTCTTTGGCCTTGCCAAGCGTCCCATCCCAGTATATTGGCCAGGTGAGATCGCTACCGATGTACGTGAACGCGAGTGTGCGAAAGCCGTCTGCCAGTGCGCCTACATCCCGCAGCGCGTCTACCCAGAACTCCCAGTCTTCACCACCCATCACCGCGACCGTGTTGGCCACCTCTTCATCGGTGCCCGGCTCGAGCGTAACCTGGTTGACCTCACCGGTATCCACGTTGATGGATTTCATGTCCAGCATCTCGCCAAGTGGCTTCAGTACCGAACGGTGCAGCGTGCCGGTCCGGGGATGCTGACGAACCGGGGAGGCGAGGCTGTAGATCAACATATCGATCTGCCCGAAGTGTTCCCGAATCTCTTCGATGACACGTACCTTCATTTCGTCACTGAACGCATCCCCATCCAGAGTCTTCGCGAACCGCCCCCGCGCGGCTGCCAATTCATCAAACGCCACGTTGTTGTACCAGCCGGCGGTGGCGGTCTTCGCATCACTGGGCGGTTTTTCGAACGACACCCCGATCGTGTCCGCACTGCAGGCCTCGGTGAGCACGATACGCGAGGCGAGCCCATAGCCTCCGGAACAGCCAATCACGAGCGCTTTCTTCACGGAGGTATCCAGATCGCCATTGGCTCCCACCACGTCGAACTGCGCTGCCACGTGGGCGGTGCAACCCGTCGGATGGGCAGTAGTACAGATGAATCCGCGTACGCGGGGCTTGACGATCATTGGCGGTCCTTCGGCTCGGGCGCGGCCATCATACCCGCTGCTACCGCCCAGCGCATGACGGCATCGATGTCGTACAGCCAGGGGCCATCGCGCCTCATGGTAACGGTTGCGTGCTCACCCTCGCGCAGCTTGTGATCACGGTCGCCATCGAGGGCGAGCACGCCAGGCCCCTGAAATGGCACCGCGACCTCGAAAGGCACCCGGCTCACCGAGCGGACGCTCACCTCCCTAAACAGGCCCGGAGACACCGGTGCCCGCACACACAGGCCCTCGCCGAGTTCCACCAGCAAGCCCTCGTCGTCACGATGCTCCACAACCTCGATCAGCCCGCCGATCGGTGACATGCCGATGGCGCCTGGCAGTGCCCGGGTGAGTAAGATACGGCTGATACGCTGCGGATCGAACGGCAATAGATTGCCAACGTGATCGTCTCGCAGCAGCACCGCATCGATGACGCCTACGTCCATCTCACCCCCCTTGCGCACATGCAGGAGCTTCGCCCGGGTACGCAGCCGAGTTGCATCGTCGAGCATCCCGAGCGCCGCCAGCCCTGCCACCACGCCAGCGACGGTGGGTTCACTCATGACCGGAAACACGTTGTTAGTACCCGTGGACAGTGGGATCAGAGTGACATCGCGCGCGCGGGCACACGACACCAGGGTGCGCATGATGGCCCGATTGGTCCCGTCACCCCCGAGCGAGATCAGTGTGCGGCAACCCTCCGACAAGAACCTTCGTACCGCACTTTCGGTATCGCTCGCATCGTTTTTCAGTTTCTGCTCCAACACGTGAACACGCGCGTTCAGAGCCATGTGTTCCAACGCGGCAGCGGCGATGCGAAATGGTTCGCGCATCACGTAGATGTCTTCTACGCCTACCGCATCCAGGCCGGCCGCAGCCCGCGCTACGAGGTCACGCTTGGCCTCGTGGGTCATGTTGGTAGCGCGCGCCGCCAGACGCCTTACATCGCGTCCGGACATGGGGTTTACGCAAATGGCAACCTTCATCGTCTCGGAATCAAATGTTGCTCCAGAAACAGCCAGGTCAGCCGGGTCTGCAGATCGCGATTGCGCTTCTTGCGAAAACCGTGACCCTCGTCGGTGGCGACCAGATACCAAGCCGGGATGTCGCGATCCTCGAGAGCGGCAACGAGCTGAGCGCTCTCGCTGGCCGGTACGCGCGGATCGTTGTATCCCTGAGAGATCATCAATGGCCGCTGCATTTGCTGCACATGATTGAGCGGAGAGGCCGACTGCAGGAAGTCGTGCATCGCCAGGTCCCGCTCGTCGCCATACTCCGCACGGCGCAGATCACGCCGATACGCCTGCGTGTTGCGCAAGAAGGTGACGAAGTTGCTGATACCCACACGCTCGACGGCGGCAGCGAGCCTATTCGAATAATGCACGAGCGAGGCGAGGACCATATAGCCGCCATAGGATCCACCGAGCACAGCCACCCGATGCTCATCGAGATCCGGCTGATCGGCGATCCAGTCGAGAAGCGCGCCGATGTCTCTTACCGAATCCTCGCGCTTGAACCCATTGTCGAGTTTGAGGTAGCTCTTGCCATAACCTCGTGATCCGCGCACGTTGGGTGCGATCAGCGCAACTCCCATCTCTCGCGCCAGCAATTGGGTGAACGGGGAGAAGTAGGGGCGGTACTGAGACTCGGGCCCGCCATGAATATTGATCAGCACCGGGTGCGGTCCGGGTCGCTGCGGCCGATAAATAAATGCGGGTATCCGGCGGGTAGTCCCATTGTGTTCATCGAAAGTGGGATAGGTAATGGCCTCTGGGGCTATGGCGGTCTCTGCACCCAGGCCGCCGTTTTCACTGCGCGTCCAGCGCTCCAGGCGACGCTCCTCAAGGTCGAGTACGTAGGCCTCGCTCGGCGCCACCGGCGAGGCAAGTGTAAAGGCGAGTTTGTTCGAATCTGGGGAAAACTTCGCCAAACCGATGATACCGGCCGGAATCTCCGGCAGTGCGATCAGCGAGCGTTCCGGCAGCCGCCATGCATTCAGTCGTGAATAGCCTCCCTCGTTCACGGTATACACGAGCGTCGCACCATCCGGTGATACCCAGAACGACTCCACATCCCACGCGATCGAGCCGGTCAACACTTCCAGTTCACCCGTGACGGTGTTGAGACGGTGCAGTCGCCGGAATTCGGCCCCCATGTCCGAGGTGAAGTAAACGACCTCCGCCAGTTCTCCATAGGCGGCAGAGCCAACGGCCACCTTCAGATCACGGTCTATCAGCGGCGTCAGGCCGCCGGTGGCGAGTTCCAGTTCGTAGATGTACGACTCGTTGACCGAGATGTAGTTGTACACCAGCAGATGCGAGTCATCCGGCGACCAGTCGAGGATGCTCCAGCTGCCACTATCCGATTCCAGCAACACCTTAGAACGCCCGTCCAGCGTCTGCAGGTGCAGATCGACATTTGCGCCATTGCGTTCAGTCGTGCTGTAGCCGAAGCGATCACCGGCACGCGACCAGATGAGACCCGTATATCGAGAGCGGCCGTCGCTGAGCAGCATCGAGCGGCTGCTCGCCCAGTCGTAGCGGTGGATCTGGTAGAACTCCGATCCACCAACATCCTTCAGATAGAGAAAATGCCGCTCATCGCCATCGGCCGCTACGGCGGCCACCGGTTCGCTGAAGAAGGTGACCTGCTCCCGTGCTCCGAGCGGTTCACGCACACGATGCACCTGGGTGGTTTCGGCGAAGCGAGTGCCAATTAGCAGCCCATCTCCCACCCATCCGAACACTCCCACCGAACGTACGTTTTCGAACGGCCGAAGTAGATCGGTCACACGCTGCGGTATCTCCGATGTGCCTGTCATGACCACGTTGCCCGACCAGCGTCCATCCGGCAGAGGCGTTGGTGTTTCCGCGTCGGGGATTGGTTCCGTTACGGACCCTACGCAGCCACCGAGTACCGTGACCAGCGGGAGTATCGCCACTATGAGTGCTCTGCTCTGCACGCCGTACCTCCTCAGGCGCTGCGTTCGTAAACCACGATGCTGAACGGATGTTCATTGCGGCCATCCGCCGCATGATCTTTACGATCCACTTCCTTCCACCGTTGCCATTCCACGGTTGGGAAGAACGTGTCGCCCTGAATTTGCGCATGAACGACGGTTACGTAAAGACGATCTGCCCGCGGCAGCGCCTCGGCATATACCGCGGCACCACCGATCACCATGACCTCACTCACCGACTGCTCGCGGGCTTCCTTCGCGGCCACCTCTAACGCGGTATCCAATTCCCCGACTACCACGATGCCCTCCCGCCGGTAGTCTGCGTCACGAGTCATCACGATGTTGAGCCTGCCCCCGAGTGGCCCTTTCATCGACTCGAAGGTGCGCCGGCCCATGATCACCGGCTTGCCCTTCGTGGTCTTCATGAAATGCTGCATATCCTCATGCAGCCGCCACGGCAATCCGTTATCACGGCCGATGACGCCGTTCTCACTCATCGCCCAGATTAGGGCCACGTCAGTCATGTTGCCCAGGTGCCTCTGATTCCTCAGACCGCGATCGGCGCCCTGATGCCCGGATGGTAGTCGTATCCATCCAGCCGAAAGTCATCAAACGTGAAGTCGAACAGGCTTCTGACTTCGGGGTTGAGCCACATGGTTGGCAGCGCCAGGGGATCGCGCGCCAACTGTCGGTCCGCCTGTTCGATGTGATTGGCATACAGATGCGCATCGCCCAGCGTATGCACGAACTCACCGTACCCGAGCCCGGACACCTGCGCGATCATCATGGTCAGCAACGCATACGATGCGATGTTGAAAGGCACACCCAGAAAGATGTCGGCACTACGCTGGTAGAGCTGACACGACAGCTTCCCGCCTGCGACATAGAACTGAAACAGCGTGTGACACGGCGGCAAAGCCATACGATCCACCTCCGCCACATTCCATGCACTCACGATCAGGCGGCGTGAATCCGGGTTTCTATGGATGTCGTCGAGAACCCTGCTGATCTGATCGATGGTTGAACCGTCCGGTGCAGGCCACGATCGCCACTGTGAGCCGTAGACGGGTCCAAGCTCACCATCCTCGTCGGCCCATTCGTCCCAGATGTGAACGTCGTGTTCCTGCAGATAGCGAACGTTGGTCGATCCGGACATGAACCACAACAGTTCGTGGATGATGCCCGCGAGAAACACGCGCTTGGTCGTCACCAGCGGAAAACCGTCGCTCAAGTCGAAGCGCATCTGGTGACCAAACACGCTGTACGTGCCGGTGCCCGTACGATCGTCGCGATAAGTTCCACTATGGCGCACGTGGCGCATGAGATCGAGATATTGTTGCATCTTCCTGACTGATTGGTTTGGTTGCCCCAGGTGGGGGACGTTCTCGCGACCCGCGCTTTGATTACGCAGTTGTGTCGGACTGTTTGTCAGCCGTTCGGGTCGGGTGCCGTCTTCCGTCCGCTATATACAAGCAGGATACCAACGATTATCAGGGGGAGCGACAGAAGCTGCCCCATAGTGAACCATCCTGCAGCAATATAGCCAATGTGCGCGTCCGGTTCCCTGAAATACTCCGTGACGAAGCGCAAGGCACCATACCCGACGGCGAAGACTCCGGACACCACGCCCACTCCCCGCGGTCGCGCAGCCACCAGCCAGACCAATGCGAACAGCACCAGACCTTCGGCGAACGCCTGGTACAGCGAGGATGGGTGACGTGCGAACGTTTCCCAATGACCCGTACACACGGGATTGATATCACGCACCGCAGCACAGGGGTAAATCAAACCCCACGCGGCATCGGTTGCACGACCCGGCAATTCGGTATTGGCGAAGTTCCCCAGGCGTCCCAGCCCCAGGCCAATCGGCACCAGCGGGGCTACGAAGTCGGTGACCTGCAGAGAGTCTTTCCCGCTCTTCCTCCTGCCAAACACCCACAAAGCCGTCAGCGCCCCGATAAATCCCCCGTGGAACGACATGCCGCCTTCCCAGATGCGCAGCAGGAACAAGGGATCACGTACAAGCTGCTCGGTCGCATAAAACAACGTATACCCCAACCGGCCACCGAGAACCGCTCCCGCCGCCCCGTAGAAGACAAGGTCCGACAACTGCTCCCGACTCCACCCCGCAACCCGATGTTCCATCTGCCAGCGCCCGAGCAGCCAGCAGCACGCAAACGCGGCAAGATATGCGAGCCCGTACCAATGCACGTCCAGCGGACCGATGGAAAAGATGATGCGATCAATCTCCGGGTAGTGCACGCTCGCTCCTAAAATATGCCCTCCAGCGGGCTACAGGCTACACTCCCCTACCGTTTTAAAGGGATTACTTCGGTAATGTGCCTTATTCTGTTCGCCTATGAGCCGGGGCCCACCGCCACTCTGGTGGTCGCTGCGAATCGTGACGAATTCTACGCCCGGCCAGCACGGCGCGCACACATCTGGAAGGATCACCCCGGCATATTTGCCGGGCGCGACGAAACCGGTGGCGGCACCTGGCTCGGTGTCAATGAAAATGGCCGTTTTGCCGCGGTTACCAATTTCACCGAGCCCGGAGATCCGGAAGCACCCTGCTCGCGAGGCAATCTCACCCGGAATTTCCTGACGTCCGCGACACCCGCATCTGAGTACGCTCACCACCTGCACGGTCCCGACTATGCGGGTTTCAATCTTCTGCTCTTTGACAATGATGAGTTGGTCTATACCTCCAACAAAGGTGTTACCCGTGTCCTCGGCCCGGGATTCTACGGTCTCAGCAATGCCGAACTCGGCGCCGAATGGCCGAAGGTGATCCGTGGGATCCGCCAACTGAGAGCCCTCTGCGAAGCGACCCCGACAGCCGACGCACTCATCGGCCTGCTACACGACGACCAGGTCCCGCCGGATGCGGAGCTGCCTCATCGCGGCCGGCCGCTCGAAATGGAAAGATGTGTCGCACCCTGTTTCATCCGGGGAGAGGAGTACGGAACCCGCGCTAGCACTGCGGTGGTGTTCGAGGAGGGTACGATCCGCTTCACCGAACAGAGCTACGATGCAGGCGGGATCCCGCTCGACCGGGTGGATACTGCCATTCAACGCACACAGGGAGTCTGATTGATCTTCGAATTCCCGGAGTTTCGACAGCCAGGAGAGGACCATGGAAATCTCACTCGAAGGCCGCACCGCTCTGATCACTGGCGCCAGTCTCGGCCTCGGCTACGCGATGGCCGACGCATACGCGGCTGCTGGTGCTAGAGTGGGGTTGCTGGCACGCCGCGAACAACCCCTCATCGAGGCACGTGAAGCGCTGATCGCAAAGCATGGCGGCCAGGTAGCCATCTACTCGTGCGATGTCGCCGATGCCCACCAGCTGATCGCCGCGCATCAGCACATAGTCGATGCAATCGGCGAGGTCGACATCCTGGTCAACAACGCCGGCAAAGCGGCGGTTCAGCCCTTCACGACCATCACCGACGAGGAGTGGCAGGCGGATCTCGATCTCAAATTGTTTGCTGCCATTCGCCTGACGCGCGCGGTTTGGCCGCATATGGTGGCACGGCGCAGTGGCCGGGTGATAAACATCCTGAATACCGCGGCCAAGGCGCCTGCCGCCAACACTGCCCCAACCAGCATCACCCGAGCAGCCGGTATGGCGCTCACCAAGGTCCTGTCCGCGGAAGGCGCCTCGCACAACGTGCTGGTGAATGCGCTCCTCATCGGATTCATAAAGAGTGATCAGATTCGCCGGCAACACGAGGCTTCCGGCCATGGCGCGACCCTGGAGGAGTTTATCGCAGAGGCCGGAAAAAGGCTGCCGATGGGACGCATGGGCGAGGCCGAAGAGTGTGCGAATCTCGCACTGTTTCTGGCTTCAGACGCAGCCAGTTATATTACCGGTTGCGCCATCAACATGGATGGCGGCCTTTCCAGGGTCGTCTGAACAAGCGCTCGATGGCCAAGCTGTTCGCTTCACGAACAGCCCTTGCCGTGGGGCCTGACACTAGCCACCGGCGACTGCGATATTGGAATGATGGTCGCGGTGGCTGGGCACGACCCGACCCAGTCCCGCCGCCACCAGTTCATTCTGCATATAGGCCGAGATCTCCTCGGCCGTGTCCATCTTGAGCACGCGCGCCACCATGCGCCGGGCGTCGGAGCGCTTGATGTTGCGCAGCACCCACTTGACTTTCGGCAGGTTGGTGGCGTTCATCGACAGCACCTGATAACCCATGGCCATCAGCAGTACCGCACCAATCGGTGCACCGGCCAGCTCTCCACAGATACCGATACCTTTGCCTTCCGCGTGGGCGTTTCGTGCCACTTCGCGCAGCGCTCTCAGCACAGCCGGGTGCGTATCCTGATACAGCTCCGCGACTCGCGGGTTGTTGCGGTCGACGGCGAGCATGTATTGCGTGAGGTCGTTGGAGCCCACCGCCAGAAAATCAACTCGCCTTGCCAGCTCGCGTGACTGATAGACCGCAGAGGGAACCTCCACCATCACACCAATGGACGGTTCTTTGACCTCCACGCCTTCCTCCACCACTTCACGGTACGCGCGCTTCACGAGGTCCATGGCATCGTCCACTTCCCCCATACTGGAAACCATCGGCAGCATGATCCGCAGCAAGCCATCCAGCCCCGCATTGGCTTTGATCATGGCGCGCACCTGGGCGAGAAAGATCTCGGGGTGATCGAGCGTCACCCGGATGCCGCGCCAGCCGAGAAACGGGTTTTCCTCGGCGATCGGAAAGTAAGACAGCGATTTGTCCCCACCAACATCGAGCGTGCGCATGGTGACCGGCCTCGGTTCAAACGCCTCCATATGCCCGCGGTACAGAACGCGCTGCTCCTCCTCGGTCGGGAAGCGGTCCTGCGTCATGAAGGGTACTTCGGTGCGAAACAGCCCGATTCCCTCGGCCCCGCGATCCAGCGAACGCGAAATATCGCCGGTCAGCCCGATGTTCACCCACAGCAAAGTGCGGTAGCCGTCACGCGTGATGCATTTCAGTGGCTTCAGCTCATCGAGCTCCTCCGCGAACTCACGCTCTTCCTCCCCCAGGCTCGCAAATTGTGTCTGCAGCTTCTCCGACGGGTTCGTGTATACCTCGCCGTAGTGACCGTCCACGACCAGCCGCTGACCCTCGATCTGATACAGCGGCACGTCCACAGCACCCATCACGGCCGGAATATCCAGCGCACGTGCCAGAATTGCGACGTGAGAGTTACCCGAACCACCAAGCGAGACGATGCCCGCCAGGTGATCCGAGGGGATGTTGGCCAACATCCCGGGCGTCACGTCTTCACCGACCAGTACGGTGTCTTTCGGAAAATGTACCTTCTTGGCGCGGATGTCCTGCAGGTAAGCCAGCACGCGCAGGCCCAGGTCACGAACATCCGATGCCCTTTCACGCAGATACTCATCCTCCATGTCCTGGAATCGGCGCAGGTGTTCCGCGATCACCTGTTTGAGCGCGCCCTGGGCCCACTGACCGCGGCGTATGCGGTCGCGGATGTCACCGGTCAGCGCATCGTCATCGAGCATGTGCAGGTACACATCGAAAAGCGCCAGCTCCTCCCGCGGCAAACTCTCGGAGAACTGCTCACTGATGCGCCGAATGTCGTTGCGCACGGAATTCACGGCCCGGTCGAAGATGATCAGTTCAACCGTAATGTTCTCGCACTGCCGGTCCGGTACCGCCTCCAGGTTGGCCGGCGGGTGCATCACTACCACCGAACCGACGGCCACACCCGGTGAACCCGCGAGGCCCTCGAAGCGTGCGTCCACTCGCTCGTGTTCAGCGTTAGTGAGCTCCTGCACGTCGCCAGTGGCCTCGGCATGGGCGATCACTGTCGCGAGTTGGGCCGAGAGCGTGATGAGAAAGGCTTCCTCGCTTTCGTCGAACTTGCGTCGCTCACGCTGCTGTACCACCAATACGCCAAGCACTCTGCGGTGGTGGATGATGGGTACGCCCAGAAATGCGTGAAACGGCTCTTCCCCTACCTCGGGCATGTAGTGGTACTGCGGGTGCGCAACCGCATCCTCCAGATTGACCGGTTCGGCGCGTCCGCCAACCAGACCGACCAGGCCCTCACCGAGACGCATGGTGGATTTGCCGACCGCTTCGCGGTTGAGCCCTTCGTTGGCGGCAAACAGATAGCCCGAATCCTCGGCGTTGCGGATGTACACAGAACAGACTTCAGTGCCGAGCGCCTCGTTGACGTCGCGCACCAGCAGGTCCAATGCCTCGCGGAATGATGGCGCAGCGGCAACGTCCTGTACGATGTGCTGTAACAGCGTCAGCATCGGTTAGCGTCCATGAGCTCTGGGGCTCTTCATCTCCTACTCAGGTAGGGGGCGAGTTCTTTCAGCGCGCGCCGGTACACATCACGCTTGAAGTCGATCACCTGCCCCACCGGATACCAGTAACTCACCCACCGCCAGTCATCGAATTCCGGCTTCGGATGATCGTCGAAACAGACCGATGCATCGGGTGCGAGGATGCGCAGCAGATACCACTTCTGTTTCTGTCCCCTGAAACCCGACTGCGAGCTGTTGCGCCTAAAACGTCGCGGCAGACGGTAACGGAGCCATCCCCGCGTGTGCGCGAGCACCTCCACGGCATCAGGATTGAGCCCCACTTCCTCCTTCAGTTCTCTGAAGAGCGCTTCCTCGATCGACTCGCCATCGTTAATGCCGCCCTGCGGAAACTGCCAGGCATCAAACCCGCCCACGCGGCGCGCCCACAGTACCTGGCCCTGGTCGTTGGATACAATGATGCCGACGTTGGGTCGGAATCCATCCGAATCTACCATGCCGATTCCCCCGCTTCGGCTCCCCTCGCTTCTTTTTCTTGCCGCCCGTTTCCCTGATTGTTGACTTCCGGTTTCCCGAAACCCAGTCGTTAGGGAACGCGCGTGCCGCTATCCGAAGCAGCCTTTGTTCGGGAGCTCCATGGCAACGATTGAACCTCAATCGCTTCACAATTACCAACTGGCTGGTCGCTGCCCAAAATGCGTAGTCATTTTGAGACCGGCCAGCGCGCAGTACTTAGAGCGTGCCGCCAAAGCACATTTTTTTTGCGAAGCAGCGCGCAGCAAAAAGAAGGGGTTTTTTGCGAGCACCGAATCCAAAAGTCACCTGAACGGCGACTTTTTTTAGACAGACACTGGCAGAACACGCTTGCACCCACGCCCGGCTTGCGCATTGCCCTTCGAGCCCCGACTATTCGCGTATGCTCAATCGTCTGTCTTCCCAGTCGAGTCCTTACCTGGTGCAGCACGCCGAAAATCCGGTGTTCTGGCAGCCGTGGGACGAAGAAGCCCTGCAACTCGCTCGCAAGGAAGGTAAGCCAATTCTGCTTTCGATTGGCTACTCATCCTGCCATTGGTGTCACGTGATGGCCCATGAATCGTTCGAGGATGACGCGACCGCCACGGTCATGAACGAACATTTCGTCAATATCAAGGTAGATCGCGAGGAGCGCCCTGATCTCGATAAGGTATACCAGAGCGCGCATCGACTCATCACCCAGCAGACCGGGGGCTGGCCGCTCACCATGTTCCTCGACCCGGAAACCCTGGTGCCCTTCTTCGGGGGAACCTACTTCCCAAAAACCCCCCGCTACCAGCTGCCGGGTTTCGCCGATCTGCTGTTGCGCATCTCCACTACCTTCTCCGAGCAACGAGACCAGCTCGACGAACAGGGTGGCAAGATCATGGCGGTGATGAAGCGCCTCAATCCGGCGGCGTCACCCGGAGAGCTGGACGACCCGGAACTACTCGCCCGGGCACGTGCCGCGCTCGGCCAGAACTACGACAGCCGATATGGCGGCTTCGCTCAGGCACCCAAGTTTCCCATGCCATCCACGGTTGCCTTCGTTTTGCGCCACTGGTCCTACGCAAGCCAGTGGAGAGACGGTGACCGAGAGGCTCTCGGCATGGTCATGACGACGCTCACGCAAATGGCGCGCGGTGGTATCTACGATCACGTCGGTGGTGGCTTCTGCCGCTATTCCACCGATGCACGCTGGATGATTCCACACTTCGAGAAGATGCTTTACGACAACGGCCAGCTACTGAGCTTGTATGCGGACGTACTCAGCATCGGTCCGGATGCACTGTTCGAAGGTGCGGTACGCGAAACTGCAGCCTGGCTGCTGCGTGAAATGCGCCACCCCGATGGCCCATTCTATGCGGCTCTCGACGCCGATTCAGAAGGTGAGGAAGGTCGTTTCTACGTCTGGCGGCGCCCAGAGCTGAAGCGCCTGCTGACCGAGGATGAATACCTCGTGGTCGAGACCCTCTATGGTCTGGACAAACCGGCCAACTTCGAGGGCAAATGGAACCTGCACCGCCACGATTCCTGGCGCTCCGTCATCGCTCGCCTCTCACTGGAAGCAGGCCAAGCCAACGCGCTGCTTGCGGCTGCCCGTACCAAGCTCTTCGACGCGCGCAGCGAACGCGACCCCCCCGGACTCGACGACAAAATCCTCACCGCCTGGAATGCGTTGGCTATCAAAGGCCTGGCAAAGGCGGGACAGGTTCTTGCCGAGCCTGGCTGGGTGGACGCAGCGGCGCGAGCGGCAGACTTCCTGCGCTGCGAGTTATTACACGAAGGCCAGCTGTGGGCCACGTGGAAAGGAGGCGAGGTACGCCACCCTGGCTATCTGGACGACTACGCAAATCTGCTGGACGCGCTACTCGCACTGCTCGAGGTCCGATGGCGCGATGAGGATCTCGATCTCGCCTGCACGCTAGCCGACTCACTGTTGGCGGCTTTCGAGGATCGCGATGAGGGCGGCTTCTACTTCACCAGCAACGCAAGTCTTCAGAGCTTGGATCACAACCTGATCTACCGCCCGAAACCCACCCTGGACGACGCCCTGCCACCCGGAAATGGAACCGCCGTATCTGCCCTGGCGACGCTTGGCCATCTCACCGGACGAAGCGCCTACATCGAGGCTGCCGATCGAGCACTCGCCTGGGCACGCCGCGCCATGGAGCACCGCCCCGCCGGACACTGTTCGCTGCTCGGTGGCCTGGAGGCGCAGGTGTATCCGCCACAACTGGTACTGCTGCGCGGACCGGAAGATGACGCGCTGGCGTGGCGCGCTCAGATCGAGTCGGGGTACAAGCCCTGGCGACACATCTATGTCGTGCCTTATAGCAGTACCACCACACCCGACTTTCTACCGAGGCTCGTGTCTCTGGACGAACGGCAGCGTGTCACGGCGTTTGTCTGCCAAGGGCTTTCCTGCTCCCTGCCGATCAAGGACCTCTCACAACTGCAGGGTCTGCTCGAGAACTAATCGCCTCCCTCAGAACGCCTTCCTCAGCGTTCTGTTCAGGGTTCCGCCTGATCGCCCGTCCACACTAGGTTGAGTTCCCGCGCCGCCTTAACGTCATCGAGCCGGCGAACCGGCAGCGTGTGAGGTGAGCTGGTGACGCGTTCGGCATCCTCACGCGCCTCCTCGCGGATGGCGATCAGCGCATCGACGAAGGCATCTAGTTCTTCCCGGGTCTCCGTCTCGGTGGGTTCTATGAGGAAGCACTCCGGCACCAACAATGGGAAGTACGTCGTCGGCGCGTGCACGCCGTAGTCGAGCAGGCGCTTGGCGAAATCCATGGCGGTCACGCCGAACTCCTTCGCCTCTTTCGCGAACGTCAGGATGAATTCGTGGGTAG
>DCWG01000152.1 GCA_002327525.1 Gammaproteobacteria bacterium UBA2168
CGCCCGCCAGCCGCGATGCCCGCCAGCGTGGTGGAGAACAGGATGCAGAAAGCACCCGTCGCAAACAGCACCTTCGCCCAGGGTCCGAGCGTCTCGGTGAACATGCCGCTGAGCGCGATGATCGTGTCGTTGCCGCTCGGCACCTCCCCCACGGCGTTCAGCACTCCCGCTCCGAGCAGGTAGAACGGCACGGTGGCGAAAGTGAGGATGATCAGCGTCACCCAGACATCCGTTCGCAGCACAGCCAGCCAGCCACGCGCGCGCTCGAGCCACTCGGGCGAATCGTCACGTTCGCCCACACGTCCCGGGTAGCCCTTCTCGATGCACCAGTAGGTGTACGCCGAGATTTCACCGGAATTGACACCTGTGTATCCGTATGCAGCCAGCGCCACCACGGCGAATTCGGTCGGAAAGGAAAAGGAGAAACCCGCAGCCAGATCATCCAGGTTCGTCGCATACTCGGTGCCCTGCATCAGCAATGCACAAACCAGCGTGATGAAGGTGAAGGACATCACCAGCCCGAGCATCACGGTCTCAAGCCTGCGGTACCCACCGGTGCCGAGGATGAACGCCGTCACACAGGCCACCGCACCCGTGCTGATCAGCGGATCGATGCCAGGGAACAGCAGCGACACCGCGAGCCCCGCCCCACCCACTATTCCGCCAAGCCCCGTGATGCCCGGCAGAAAGTTCAACAGTCCCAACAGGATGGGCCAGGAAACCGCTCCCCGCGGCCCCGCGATCTTGCCCGGCAGACGGTTCAGCGCACGCAGGTAAGTATCGCCAGAGAGCACTGTGTAACGCCCGAGTTCCGCCTGGACGATGGATTTGCTCCAGCACGCGAACAACATCCACCATAACAACACATAGCCTGCCGCAGCGCCCAACGAGGCTGTCAGAATGATTTCTCCGGATCCGACGATGGATCCCGACACGATTACGCTGGGACCGAGATACCCCAGGCGCGCGCGCCAGGTGTCCGGCGGTGCGAGCACAGCACCGCCCGGTTGAGTGTACGGATCTGCCACGAATTCCCCTTATCAGAGGGCAACTATAGCAAGCTGCGGCCATCCGGCGAGCACTGCCTACTCATCAGGTCAGCGACCGTGCTAACTTCGCGATTGCGTTCAGCAACATCTGGGTCGCAAGCAACACCAGCAGCATGCCCATCAGACGCTCCAGAGCCCGCAGGCCGAGGATGCGCATGATGAAAGGAGATGTCGTCAGCACGATTGTGCACCCCACCCAGGCCAGCACCAGCGCCGTGCACCACTCCCATATGCGTACCGGTTCCCTGGAGCTAACCCTGATGTAGCAGAAATCTACACGCCCAGAGTGCCTACGACTCGTCCTATACCTGGCACTTCGCGCCGGAGCAGCACCTGGCCGGTATTGGCGCCACCTGGAGCGGGGCCTGCCAAACCGGTGCGACACCGCCTTGTCCAGCCGCGGCGATCTCGGGCCAGTTCACGCCGTACTCCGCCAGAAAGGTGATGAAATCGTGTACACTACTCTGTTTAAACGCAAAGAACTAGCGACATGCGAAGCTCCCTGAGCCAGTCGGTGGTGCTGGCCCTGGTAGTGCTGATATGTGCCGCTCCAGCGACCGCGCGGTACACGCAGGATCAGAACATGACGGTCGCCCGAATGAACGGTATCGACATCGCCTACACCACCACGGGCAACCCGGAACATCCAACCGTGCTGCTGATCATGGGCCTCGGTGCATCGCACAGGCTGTGGGGTGAGGATTTCGTCAATCGAATCGCTGACGCCGGTTTCCACGTCGTATTGTTCGACAACCGCGACACGGGCCAGTCAGCGTTCCTGGAGGAACTCGGCGAACCAATGATCTTGTGGGAATTCATCAAGAACTGGTTCGGTTTCGACGTCGACGCACCGTATACGCTCAGTGACATGGCGGCCGACGGCATGGCCGTGCTCGATACGCTCGGTGTCGAGCGGGCCCACATCGTCGGCGCCTCGATGGGGGGGATGATCGCTCAGATCATCGCGGTGGAACACGCAGCCCGAATACGGTCTCTGGTTTCCATTATGTCGACCACGGGCGCGCCACATCTCCCGCAACCTTCCAACGACGCCAGAACCGGTCTACAGAACGCCGCAGATCCGGACGAGGACGTGGCACAACGTCTCTCCGCGATGGGCTTTCATCCGGAAGCAATGCCGCGACAGATCACGGCCATACTAGCTGCGGGAGATCGTTCCGATCAGGTCACGACCATCTCGGCACCGACGCTCGTTCTGCATGGTGAAGATGACATGCTGCTGAAGCCGCCCCACGGCGAACACACTGCAGCACTCATCGAAGGCTCGAAACTGATCATCTATCCCGGCATGGGGCACAACATGCCACCCGAGGTGGTACCGAAGCTGGCAAGCGACATGGTTACGCACATGTCGGCCTACTAGCGAACCTCTGGCTCACTGACTCACCATCTCACCTCATCGTAGGCCCAGGCGCGTATCAGGTGGTGAGCAATAGCCATGGGCCCGGGCAGGCGCAGTTCACGGGTGCGCTGCTCCAGAGCCGCGGTCACCAGATCGCGCTCGAACCAGCTGACGTCCGCCATTTCTTCGGTATCGATGCGGATTTCCGTAGAAAGTGCGGTTGCGTGGCAACCGATCATGAGTGAGGAGGGAAACGGCCAGGGCTGTGACGAGTGATAGCGTACGTCGCCGACCGTGATTCCGGCCTCTTCCGCCACTTCCCGGCGCACCGCCTCCTCGATGGATTCGCCCTGATCGATAAATCCCGCCAGTGCGGAGTACATACCGGTACGCGCAAGCGGCCCTTTCGACTGTCCCAGAAGGCAACGCTCCCCGTCGACCACGGCCATGATGGCCACTGGATCCGTACGCGGAAAGTGCTCGGCGCCACAGGCCACACAACGCCGCAAATGACCCCCGCGCGCCTGTTCGGACTCCTCGCCGCAACTGCTGCAGAAACGATGGCTGCGGTGCCAGCCGAGCTGCGCGCGGCTCTGGGCGAGAATACCCGTCTCCGCGCGGCTCAATGTCATGGCCGCGCTCCGCGACTCCTGAAAAGACACGCCTTCACCCAGCCCCAGTTCATGATGTGGATCGTCGATCTCCGACAGATCAATGGCGAAGTGCGCAAGGTCGTGGCTCATACCGAGGAACACCGGCGGCAGCGTGGTGCCCAGCCGATCGACTTCCCCCGCCTCCAGCCATACGAGACGCGGCTGTTCCCGGGTATCCACCAGCACGTTGAGTTGCCACAACGCCAGAAAGCGCGCATGCGCGCTCTTTCTTGTGCCTTCAAGCCAACGCTCGTCACGACGCAGCACATCCGCCCGATCGAGAGGGTTTCCCGCAAACGTATGTAAGACGCTCATGGCGTGAGCATTCCGTTGAGTAGGCTCCCGTCAGCGGAGCGCACTCCCGTCTCCCCTGGTCGAACCTCCGGAGAGTCTTCCCACGCAAAGGGCGCTGAGAAAAAAACCTGCTGAGTCAATCGTCACCTCAATTGCTTTCTGAGGATGGGCCGCGCCGGTTTGCGCCGCGCCACCACTTCGAATCCGGCGCGCAAGAACTGATCCAGCGATCCACGCCACATTTACGCGACCGACGGCCGGGTGGGCCTGTTCATGCTCATCTGTCGTCGATCAGATGCCGCAACGCGATGGTGTGTTCCACGGTGGTGCCACAACAGCCACCTACCAGATTAGCACCGGCTTCCAACCAGCGTTCGACGAATTTCGCATAATGTTTGGCGTCGAGGTCTCTGCGCATCTCCAACCCCGTGGCGGTAGGCTGATCGCCCTCGAGCGTCCAGTTGTTCGGCACGTCCGTAAACACATTGGCATACCCCCCGACAATCTCGAAGCCCTGCCCAACGAGTTGCTGCATCGCTTCCCCGATGCGCTCGGGCGGACAGCAATTGACCATGATACCCACCGGCTGGTATTCGGCCACCGCGGCGATGGCGTCTGCCAACGCCTCCCCGCTGCGCAGCACCGCAGGCTCCCTATCATCCAAGGTAAACGAAACGATGAAAGGCTTCCCCATCGTGCTGACGGCACTCGCCGCCGCTCGTGCTTCGATACTGTGCGACATGGTCTCGCACAGGAACAGATCAACGTAATCGGCGAGTGCAGCCGCCTGTTCTGCGTACTGCGGCGCGATGACATCGAAAGGCAGTACCAGATCCGGCCGATAGCTGCCGTTGAGCGGTGGTAGTGAACCGGCGATCTGCACGGGGCGCCCACTCTCCCCAACCGCCTGGCGTGCCAATTTCCCCGCGGTTCGATTCAATTCCTCAAAGCGTGACTCGATGCCTTCTTTGGCCAGATCACCGCGGATTACGCCATAGCTGTTGGTCGTGATAACGTCAGCTCCGGCTTCGATGTTTTCACGATGCACCGCCACCACCTCGTCCGGCGCCTCGTACAACGACGCAGCCGACCAGATCGTTCCCGGGACACGCACACCGCGCATCTTCAGATCCTTGCCCATGCCCGCATCGAGCAGGCGCACCACCTGGGTCGTCATCACCCTCGCCACTGGTAACAGACCAGGAGATTACCCTGGATTGATTGCCTGCGCTCCTTGCGCAAACTACTCAGGATCCGAACCGGTACCGTAGTTTCACCACAAACGTATTGGCGATGGGGTCGGTCCACGCATCGCTCGCCAGATCCACGAAATCCTGGCCGTGCAGGAAGGTGCCGATATCGGACATACGCGTGTAGACGACGAAGAGATCCGAAAGCGGAGCGATCTCCCACCGGTAGCGAACCTGCACCACCATGTCGGAGATGGCGAAGTCACCCGGCGGACCCGCGTGTTTACCGACCTTGACGAGATCACCGGGTTCATCGGGAACCAGGAAATAATTCCGCTCCCTGGCCCGGATACCCACCCACTGCATGGAGACTCGAAACTGCTGCTTGGCGCTCAGGAAATACTCGATGCTGAATTTAGGCATCCACTGCTCTGCATCGAACGAAGTGAAGTTCTTTCCCTCCTGATGCAGCAGCCATCCTTCCCGGTCGAAGTAGGTCACCCCTGCGGCTAGGCTGAAGCGATCAGAAGGTCGCCACTCGAAACTCGCCGAGTAGTTGAACGTATCGCCACCGAGATCCTCATTCATCCAGCCGGCGCCCAAGCTGTAGGAGAACGGTTTGGAGGAGTCCGAGGTGAACTCGAGGGAAGCACTGGACTTTTCCTCGATGCGGTACGTGCCATTGCCGAAGCTGTTGAGATCGTCGTACGCCCCGGGGAAGAAGCTGCCACGGAATATAAATTCCGTCAGATTGTCGAACGTCGTCCGGTTGCCGATTATGATCCCACCTCCGTTGAACAGATGGTCGCTGTTGCGCTGCATGAATCCCCGAATATCGAACTGATTCGATCGCGCCCAGGACAGGTTGGACGATGTGCGAGTGTGGGCACTGCGGATTCGCAAGTGGTCGTTGCGGGACAAAAAGCCGAGATCGTTGATGTCAAAATGCTCATCAAAATATTCGATGCCCAATCGTTGCCGTACTCCCTGGCGAAAGTTGTACTCGAAATCGATGAATCCCCCATAACCGCGCTCGGCATCCTCGACATCCGAGGTCATCACCTGGCCATCGACGGCGAGGTTGCCTTCCTTACTCAAGTAGTGTCCGTCGATGCCCTGCACGTAGGCATCTCGCTTCGGATTCACCACGGCGGTGGACAGGAATCCCAGTGCCCGATAGGTACCTCCCGTTCGATTCTGATAAAGAAGCCTAGCGATACCGTAGTCGCTGGTGTGCTCCTCGAAACGCGTTAGGCTGCCTGCGGCATCCACACCGTGAAACTTCGCGTCTTTCTCGAAAGCACCCAACACACCGTAGCGCAGGTTGCCATGCTGCCCCGTCAGTTTGGCAGCCCCTTCCAACTCCACCGGACGGATCAGATCGCGCTTGTCTATGCTCACCCCGGCAGATGTCGTGGGTGTCAGCGGTTTACCGCCGATGCGGCGCGTGTTGACCATGGTGTAGGGATCGCCGCGCTGTCCCACGCCTCCGCTGCGTGTGTCGGCCCTGGCCGTGGCGATGAAGATCTCCTGCCCTTCCTGGAAGAACAGCCGTTTCTCGGGGAAGAAAGTCTCAGTGGCCGTGAGATTGATGACGACATCGTCGGATTCCACACCACCGAAATCAGGATTCAACGTCGCGTTCAGCTGGAAATTGGTCGACGGTCGCCAGAACAGGTCGATGCCGGTCTTGTAACTCACCTCATCGTCGATCTCATCACTCGTCACTGCCGTGAAAGGGTAGATGTTGTATTGCTGACGGGGAGCGACTCCGCGCACCTCCACGGGTTGCAGAGCGGACATGAAACGCTGTTTGGTTCTCGGCAACGCGGGCCAGCCCCAGCGTTCGTCGAGATAGGCGACTTTCCGGGAGAAGTAGACTCCCATACGTCGAGTCACACCCGATACCGGCATCGACACCGTACCCCATGGAATGAACATTTCTGCACTCCATCCGTCTTCGGTTTCCACACTTGCGCTCAGCCAGGGCCCGTCCCACTCATTTGACAACAGGCGCTCGGGCAGCACCGTTCCATCCGACAGAGAACCGCCGAGGTAGACTCCAAACCAGTAGCCGTAGCGGGCCTCACCCGTGGTGTCGATGGTCAGATTGATACTGTCCCGGTTGAGCCGCAGGTTGTCGCGGCCCGAGAGGCGGGCGATGAGGGTATCCGGCGGTTGTATCATTCTGGCGCCGACGTACAACCCTCTGTCCGTGTGGAACATACGAATCAGCGTGGCATGAGCACCCCGCTTCAGCGTATCCGGATCCAGTACTACGAAGTCATCATATGCGGACAACTGCCGCCATACTAGTTCGTCGAGCACCCCGTCTATCCGCACGGCCGAGTCTGCCTCGCTGAAGGGCGCGAGTCTGATGACCTCGCCGCCCTGGAGATCGACCACAGTCGGTTCCATGGCGCAGACGCGCGGAGCATCAACACACGAACTCAGCAGACCAAATGCTGCGATCAGGACAACGCAATGATGAATACGCATTAGCGACATATTCTCGAAAACCACCAAACCCCACCCGACAACCTACCAGTGACGGATTCAACCTTCAGATGCATCAAAGACGAATCGAGCAAATGCGCTACCCAGACCTCTAAGCGTGCAAGAGTCAGGATATACGTAGGCGGGCCTCCTGACGATTGAAGTGTTCTTCATCATCGGCATCCACGCCGTCGGGTCGACTATGGCACATCCCGCGTCAGCCCTCTTCGACAGAGTGGATCTTCACCACCAGTACATCGCACGGCACGCCGTGCAGCACTGCATTTGCGGTAGAGCCGAGTATCAGTCCGAGGCCGTGCTTGCCGTGAGTACCGATCACGATGAGATCGGTTTCGAGTGTCGATGCGAGTTCTCGAATCTCGACCGCTGGTGCGCCGATCAGTACCCTCACGTCGTCGAACCCATACTCCTTGGCGAGTGCACCGAGGCGCTTTTCCGCCTGTTTTTTGGCTTCCTGCTCGAACGTGACGATACCGGTACCGACCGTCGCCACCATGTCCAGGCCACCATACACATTGGTCAGGGGCTTGATCACGGTGACTACACTCACGCTCATATTCCCGTCGCCGGCCACTGCCCGGACTGCCGCCATGACCTCATCCGCCTCCTCGGTCAGATCCACCGCAACAAGTGCTTGTTTGTAGGCCATCTCGCTATCCCAACATTCAGATTCAGATGCATGCTAACCTATATGTGCGCGTGCTTTTGAGCCATCGTGGGATACCCCTGAGACTCTTCGGTTTCTACATAATCGCCAACAAGAGACGCTGTCCCCACAATGGATGCAATCCGTATACCATGCGCGGCGATAGGGTCGAAATCGCTACGGCGAGTACCGGGGAAGGACGCAATCAACCACTGTCAGGCCGAGGGTCGATCTGAATGCCGTTGGACAATCCCCGCTTCACCGAATCCTACAAGCGCCTGCTCGGACAGGGTACGGGGCGCGATCGTGATGCGGGAGCGTATTTCACCCGCTTCTGCGAGATCTTTCTGCGCTACCCCGGGGTGGCGGACCTGTTCGCCGACACTGAAGTGCACCAGCAAGTGCAGATATTGAAGAAGTCGTCCTTCCATCCGGTAACCTTTGGGCTGTTGAACAAACCCACGCCGGAACTGGAACGTCTGGGCTCGACTCATGCCATCTCGGCGTTCCCGTGGAGATGTTCGACGACTGGATGGAGGCACTGCTGGAAACGGTTGCGGAATACGATCCTAATTACTGCAAGGAGACCGGCTTGCCTGGTGCTGGGCGCTGGCGCCCGGTATCAGATTCGTGAAATCGGTTCTGCAGCGACACAAGCGAGGTTAGCGCCTAGCACCTGATTACGCTATTTTGCAGGCATGGAACTCTCGACCAAACAGTGGTTACGCGACAACGCTCTCACTGTCCTCGACACCGCCGTGGACAGCATTGTCACCATTGACGTGCGCGGAACGATCCAATTCGTAAACCGCGCAACGCTGGCGCTCTTCGCATACGAAGAATCAGAACTGATCGGACAACCGCTTTCCAAGCTCATGCCGGATACTCAAAGAAGCCAGCACCAGCGTTACATCAACCGCTACATCGATACCGGCAAGGCTCAGATCATCGGCACCGGCCGCGAACTGATCGCGATGGACAGCAATGGCCGCGAGTTCCCGATCTACCTGGCAATCAGTGAAATCGGTACGGGCGATGAAATGCACTTCGCCGGTATCATTCGCGATCTCAGCGAACAGAAAGCGGCACAGGCGGCAATTATCGAGCAACGCGACAATCTGGCTCACGTCGGCCGCCTCAGCACCATGGGTGAAATGACCGCCAGCATCGCACACGAGATCAACCAACCACTCACCGCCATCGCCATGTACGCGCAGGCCAGTCTCAAGCTGCTGGAACGCGATGACGTAGATCGAGACAAGCTCAAGCGCGCGCTTGAGAAGCTCAACATTCAATCACTGCGTGCCGGTGACGTCATCGAGCGCATTCAACGTTTCGTTCGCAACGAGGGTGGAACCAAGGAACTGGTGGATATCAACGCCTTGCTGCGTGAGCTGAGCCATCTGGTTTCTGCGGATGTGCGTATGCATGGTCTTGAGCTCGAATTCGACTTCGCAGATAATCTAACGAGTGTTTTCTGCGACTCGGTGCAGGTCCAGCAGGTCGCCCTCAACCTAATTCGAAACGCCATCGACGCTATGGCGGAAATCAACTGCAAGAACGGCCGAACCATTCAAATCGCAACACACCCGAGCCGACACGACGGCGTCAAAGAAGGCATAGAGGTGGCGATCACTGATTCTGGCGTTGGCATCAACAGCGAGCAGGAGAAGCAGCTGTTCCAGGCATTTCACACGACCAAGCCGCACGGCATGGGAATGGGACTTTCGATCAGCCGCTCCATCATCGATGCTCATGCAGGAACACTGGATTTCTGCAGCAACCCGGAGCATGGTTGCACGTTTTATTTTCGGCTTCCTAAAGGAGAGGTTCATGAGTGACGATGCGATCGTTTATGTAGTGGACGACGATGAACCCGTGCGTGACGCGATCGGAATGTTGCTCGATATAGTTGGTCTGATCTACGAAGGGCACGAAGACGCCCAGAGTTTTCTAGACGCCTACCGTCCGGACGTCGAAGGATGTCTGGTTCTCGACATTCGCATGCCGGGGATGAGCGGTCTGGAATTGCAGGAGAAACTGCAGGAGATGAAGGCACGAATTCCCATCATCTTCATCACTGGGCATGGCGACATCCCCATGGCCGTGGAGGCCATGCGCAGGGGTGCTGTCGACTTCATACGCAAACCGTTTCGTGATCAGGAACTACTCGACCGAATCAACGAAGCGCTATCTCAGAGCGAAGTTCAGCGAGCGAAAGCCGCAGATAGCAATGCGGTCCGCGCCCGGATCGACACTCTCACACCGCGTGAGCAGGAGGTCTTCGAACGCGTGTCTGCCGGCCAGGCGAACAAGGTCATCGCCATCGATCTCGGCATCAGCGAACGAACCGTGGAAATCCATCGCAGTCACGTGATGCAGAAGACCGCTGCCCGAACGCTGGCAGACCTGGTTCGCCTGAAGATAGAAGTGGAGCAAATGGATCCCTGAAACCGACCTTCACGCTGCGCGATAACTCAACAGCCAGAAGTGCTCCAACTGCAGGTATTCGTGCTCGGTGCCGAGCGAGGCAGTCAGGTGCGGCAACTCGGTGCACGTCGGAAAGTTCTTCAGCACCCGGTAGGTCTCACCGTCATCGCTCTCACGCTGCTGGTAGGTATTCCCGTATTCGTCCGTCGCGACGATGGGTAAACGGTTGCACTGCGCAATATTATTGTCGACCGGGGTAGGCATACGCTCGTAGACGGGCGCCCTGCGACGATACTAAGTCAGCACCTGCGTTTCCGCGCACTTGCTTCGACTCACCCGTTCCTCTCCTCCGGTTCGCGCTCCTGTACCAGGTCCCACCATCCACGACATTCGTACGAACCGACCCGAATCTTTGGTGCACTGCAACACGAAATGGTAGTGTACGATCATAGCCGCTGGATATTTCGCTGTAGAGCATTAGGGGTTTCCACTACTTAGGTGAATTCCCTCATTAATTCACCTCTGGCGGGCTACTACGCTACTTCGTCATGTCGCGCAGAAGTTCATCTCCAATTGTGGCCCTAGAGGAAAACAACAGGGAAACGAAGGACGCATGCGTCTGTGTGATCGATGCGGATCCTGCTGTCCGGGACAGCCTCGTCACGTTGATCGACCTCAGCGGACTACCGGTAGTCGCCTACCCGAGCGCCCAAGACTTCTGGAAAAACGTCGATGATCTGGTGCTCCGCTGCATTTTGTGTGAAGCCGAGCTGCCAGATGGTAACGGCTTCGAACTGCATCGTTCACTGGTAAAACAGCACCTCGAAGTTCCTTTCGCACTGCTGGTGAGTGGTAACTCGCCGGTACTGTACCGACGCGCGCAGAATGCGGGCATCGTGCACGTGTATCGCAAGCCCCTTACCAATACCGTCGAGTTGCTCGGCTTCATCGAAGCCCACTGACAATCACTTCGCCGGACATGATCGTCCCACGTGAGGAGTATCGCTCCGCTGCCGGTCCGACTAGTTTCCATCATGGAGTTCCCAGGCGTGATCTTCTCGCGCTCCGGTCTCATCGCGAAGTACGCCCGCCAGTGTCGAGTGGTGCCGAGCAAGCAGTGATTAGAATCGCCAAACGTCTCAGCAACCCGGAAGCGTTCGCTCACCCCGCCGGCGACATTCGCATCATCGAAACCCACCTGTCCCGGGTGGTTCTCATCGGTCAGCATGCTTACCAAATAACAAAGCCATTGAAGCTCGCCGCTCTCGCCACCGCCCTGGCTCGTCAGGGCGAAAACGTTCTGATTGATGCCGCTTGCCTAGCGGTTTCTACGGATGTCACCTCATTCAGGCCGTTTCTACACTGAGCGGACAACTGCTAAAGTATTGCTCAGTGAACGAAGCGGAAATCAAGGCAAGTCTGGAAGCGGCACGTGACGCCATGCTAGCGCGTCGCGAGCGCATTGCCCGCCACACGGAACACCGCGAGACTCCGCTGCCCCAGGATTTCGCCGAACAGGCGGTGGAACGCGAAAACGAAGAAACCATGCTCGCGCTCCAGGAAGAGATGAACGTGCAACTGCCACGTATAGAACGGGCGCTCGCGCGTCTGGCGGCCGGCACCTATGGCGAGTGCGAATCTTGCGGCGAAGACATCGATCCCATGCGCCTGGAAGCACTACCGGCCACGACGATGTGTGTCGAGTGTGCCCGTGCCAACGACGAAAAGATGGCGGCCGGAGCACACTGACGGGCACTTCGCCGCCGCCTGAATTGGTCAGTCTTCTATCGCACTGTAGATGATGTTCTTCAACTGGCCACGGAAGTTGAAGGTCGCGGAAGGCATCAACTGGGTCATGAAGATGGCGGCGAGATCCTCTTTCGGATCGACCCAGAATATGGTCGATGCGGCACCACCCCAGTAATAGTCACCGACACCCAGCGCGCCGGTCGCAACTTCCGACAGCGACATGGCAAACCCGAGCCCAAAACCCACGCCCTCGTATGCGGTCTCAGAAAACGCGCCCTCGGCCAGCAAGCTCAGATCGCTACCGCCGGGCAGGTGATTTTGTCGCATCATTCGCAGAGTACGCGAACCGATGACACGTTCACCTTCCAGCACACCCTCACAGCGCAGCATTTCACAGAAACGCAGGTAGTCGGCCGTGGTGCCGGTGAGGCCGCCCCCACCTGAGAAGAACGTGGGCGGTTGAAGATAGGCACTCTGTACCGGGTCATCGATCAACTCGAGACTCTTGTCGCGCTTGCGTTCGTAGTTCGCAGCCAGCCGACCCGCCGATCCAGCCGCCACGTGAAAGGCAGTATCCGTCATACCGAGCGGCTGAAAGATGTTTTCCTCGAAATACGCATCGAGTGTTTGTCCCGACAACGCCTCCACCAGATGGCCGCAAACATCAGTAGCGTAGGAGTACAGCCAACGCTCACCCGGCTGATAGTGAAGCGGAACCCGCGCCAACTTGTCCACGAAGGTTTCGAGCGTGGCGCCTTTGCTACGTACGACGCCCTGGCTTCGATACACTCTGTCCACGGGATGTGCTGTCGCACCGTACGACAGGCCCGCCATGTGCATCAACAGATGGCGAAATGTCATAGGGCTGTCAGGTTCCCTCAGTTCCATGCCTTCCCCTTCACCGGAAACATAGACCTTCTGATCCCGCCATGCCGGGATCACCCTGTGCACGGGATCATTCAGCTGAAACAAGCCGCGCTCGTAGAGCTGCATGAGTGCGACAGAGGTTATGGGTTTGGTCATGGAGTAGATGCGAAAGATAGCGTCGTCCGTCATCAGCTTCGCTCGCTCTATGTCCATCAGCCCCAGGGAGGCGTGATAACCCACGTGGCCATGACGCGCCACGACCACCTGACAACCCGCGATCTTCTGCGGTTCTATGTAGTTACGCATCAGGTGATCCGTGATGCGTTCGAGACGCGCAGCGGAGAAACCGGCGCGTTGCGGTGCTGTTTCCACCCTCTTCTCTCCAAGTGTATCGGCAAGCGCTGGATGTTATCGGCATTGCCCGGACAGATGCAAAACGGCGCGCCCGATGCTGAGTTGTCCATCGTCACGGTGATCCGTCCCTTGAGCTATGCCTACACGCGGGTAAAGGCGGCGTCATTCGCCCAGGCGATGCTCAACTTCGAGCAGCAGGCAGAAGTCAGCACACGCGCCCGCCTGAACGAGCTCGGTGTGAGCGTGGGTGTAGTCAAGGATCACATGCATGTCGTGTTCGGGGTACCCGGTCAGACCATTCGCTCGACGGCTGCATCGATCGGGGCCGATCTCACCGTCATCGGCTCTCACGGCCGGCACGGTCTCGGCCTGCTACTGGGCTCTACCGCCAATGCGGTTCTACACGGGGTACAGCGCGGCGTACTCACCGTATGCGTACAGGACTGACACCGAAGCGTCCTTTTCAGGCCGCCGTCAGTCCACTTCCGGTGGGCCGTCGCGGGTTGGGAACTGACGACGCAGGTGCGCGGCGAATGCCTCGCACACAGCTAATACCGTAAAGATTCTTGTCTGCTTACTCCGTCGGGTGACCAGTGCCGCGCCGATTTGCCGTCTCGCCATGGATTCCGCCACCAGCGGAGTTTCCATCTCCACCTTATGGGGATCTTCCACCATAGCGTCTATCGCAATACACGAGCAGCGTAGCCACGCACACGCCTTGCGGTCCGCACGGCGTCAATGTATGCATATATCGCACATATTTTGCCGGTCCGCCTCAACTACGTAGATCACCGCATATGCAGCACACCTCGGACCGGCGAATATTAGCCCGTCTTCTCCAAGGATACTGAACGCAAAGATTCAGCAGACAATCGACCTCAAGCCGTCCCCGGGCTCTCCACTCCCCGATCCCCAGCTACGGGGGCGGCACATTTCTTCTCCCACGAGTCTTCTCCCACAAGCTCTTACTGTTTTCCGGCACTTTTTTCAGCCTTCGTATCGACATGAGTCCGCGCAGCGCGAATACACCGCCCACATCGGTCCGCTCTCCACTGAGCTCCGCTGACCTGACACTGTTTTTCTGCATGCCGAATCTGGTAGCGTACCGGCCCCTATACTCCTTGCGAATGAAGCAACAGTCGTAGCCCATGCCACCCATCGCTTTCATCGCCGGAGCCGCCCAGTCCAGCCAGCGTCGGCCCGATCAAAACATGCACCCGGCAAGGCTCATGACGGCCGCGGCCACCGCGGCTCTGGCGGATGCTGGGCTGAAGGCAGGCGATGTGGACGCCATTGCCTGCGTCGAGCCCCTGTCGTGGGCCTACGAAGATCTGCCCGGCGTCGTGCTCGAGGAACTGGGCGCTGATGCGGACGCCCGGCGTATCTGGGTGCCGGCCGGGGGTACTTCGCCCCTGGATCTGCTCCATGAGATCACCACCGCCATCCGGCAAGGGGATGTCGGTTGCGCGCTGATCACGGGCTCCGAAGCCATGAAGACCCGCCGCTGGGCTGGCAAACAAGGTATGCGATTATCATGGCCAGAGCGTCCTGAACAACACAATCCCATGCGCGGCCAGCCGCCCCTGAGTTCCTCTCTGGAACGCCACTACGGTCTGAGCCTGCCCATTCACGTATTTCCCCTGTTCGAAAACGCTATTGGCACGGCCCACCATCGTACGGCGCAAGAACAGCGCGACGTCGCGGCGTCGATACTCGCCCGCAACGCCAGCACCGCCGCGCACAATCCGCACGCCTGGTTCCAAGATGCCCCGGATACGTCCAGCATAGCCTCGATCACGCCTGAAAACAGACTCATAGCCTATCCTTACACGAAGCGTATGAACGCCATCATGGACGTGGACCAGTGCGCCTGCGTGGTCGTCGTATCCGCAGCTTTTCTGGAAGCCCGGGGATTGCTGGACCGCGCGGCGGCGATCCTCGGCGGTGCCGGCGCGCAGGATGCCTGGTACATCAGCGAACGTCCCTCCTACGACCACTCGCCGGCCATGCAGCTGGCCTATACCACAGCGCTGGACAGGGCCGGGCTGACGCCGGACGATCTAGACGCATTCGATCTTTACAGCTGTTTTCCAAGCGCGATCCAACTCGGGCTGACTGCACTGGGCACCCAGCACGAGGACGAGCGGGCATTTTCGCTGACCGGCGGTCTGGCCTACGCCGGCGGCCCCGGCAACGGCTACGTTCTGCACGCTCTGGCAACCGCGTTAACGCGCCTGCGAGCCAATCAGACCGAGCGAGTGCTCGTTTCCGGAATCGGTATGGCCAACAGCAAGCACGCCGCCACGATCCTCGCTCACGCCGCGCATCGGGCCAACGACGCCAGCGGTGAAGTCAGCTATCGAGAACCCTACAAACCACCCGCGGCCAGCGTTATCGAGAAGGCCGATGGCAATGCATCTATCGTGACCTGGACCGTCGAATACGACCGTCAGGGCGATCCGGCACGGGTCATACTCCTGCTCGACCTGGAATCGGGCGAACGAGCCATCGCAACTGCCGACAACACGGCACAAATGGCGAACCAACTCCTCGCACGAGATCCCATCGGCCGAACCGGTTCTGTGCTGTACGACGCGGGACGAAACATCTTCCGGTTCTCCTGAGGTTCAATGAGCCTCCGATTGATCGTCTCCCTGTGCCAGCATTAGCATGAGAGTGAAGTCCATTGATAGGGCACAGACCATGAGGAAAGCACGATTATGAGTGAGAAGCGATCAAAAGATCCGGGAGAAGTCTTCCGCGAACTCGTCACCGAATGGGAGCGCGGTTTCGACCAGCTAGCAAATTCGCTGATGGGTACCGAGAACTTCAGTCGTTCCATGAACCAGATGCAGGATGTACAGATGGCCGTGCGCGGCGCATTTCGCGAGTTCATGACGGATAATCTGACCAACGCCAATATGCCCACCCGTGACGACGTGGTACAGATCGCGCAGAGCCTCAAGAGCCTCGAAAAACGCATGGAGCGTATCGAAACTCTGTTGCAGGGCATGACGTCCAACAGCGACCCGGAGGCCATCCCACCCCGTGGCGGTCCGCCGCGCACCAAACGTCCGCCCAGTGAGACAGGCGCGGAAGCCAATCCATGAGCAATTCGAATCAGCAGGCCAAAGAAGATCTCGGTACGCGCGTGCAGGCGATGGTGAAGCGCGCTATCCAGCGCAACGTAAAGGGTCTCGAGTTCATTAGCGCACCAAAAGCACCGGTTGGTCTCACGCCCAAGGACATTATCTACAAACGCGGCACACTTAGGCTTTATCACTACCATCCGCTTTCGCACGAGGTGTACCGTGTGCCGGTGTTGCTCGTCATGGCCACCACCAACAAGGCGTTCGTGTTCGATCTCGCCCCCGGACAGAGTATGGTGGAATACCTCCTCAAGTCCGGTTTTGACGTTTTCGTCATCGATTGGGAACCACCGACCATCGGCGAACGCGGCCTTACCCTTGAGGACTACACGCAGGATTTCATTCCGGCCTGCGTGGACAAGGTAAACCAGACCACCGGCGAGCCGGATCTCTCCATCATCGGCTACTGTGCCGGCGGCATGCTATCGACGATATACGCCGCCACGCATACCGACGGTCCGCTCAAGAATCTGGTCTGCCTCACGACACCGATCAATTTCCACGCCATGGGCCTGACGCAGGTTTGGCAGGATAAGCGTTATTTCGATGTCGACAGGCTGGTAGATACCCTTGGAATCATTCCCGCCGATATCGTGACCCAGGGATTCGAGATGCAGAGGCCCGCGCAGCGCATTGCTGGTCAGTTGCGGGTGTGGGAACAGATGTGGAATGACGAGTTCGTCAAGTCCTTTCGTGCTTTTGAACGTTGGGGGAACGAGACCCTGCCGCTTCCCGGTGAATACATGCGCGAGATGACAAAAGAACTACTCTGGGACAACAAGCTCTACAAAGGCGAGCTGCGCGCGGGCGGCAAGGTCGCGAACCTCGCCAACATAGAGGTGCCGGTCCTGAGTGTGGTCGCCGAGCACGACCACCTCGTGCCCTTTGAGGCCAGCAAGCCGCTGCTGGAGCTCGTGGGCTCCGATGACAAGGAAGAGATTCTTCTCAACGGGGGACACGTCAGCCTCATCGCCGGTCCCAACGCCATTCGTCGAATGTGGCCCAGGCTCAATGCCTGGTTGTCGGAGCGCAGTGTATGAACGACCGTCTGTCACGTTATCCCCGAAGTGCCGGCCTCGATGAGGCCGATGTTCAACTGCGGCTGATGCAAGCCGGGGACGAGCCCGGTGTCGCTGCGTTCGCCGCCGAGTTGCCCACTCATGACCTGCTGTTTCTGCGTCGTGACATCACCGTGCCGAAGGTATTGTCTGCATGGATCGAAGAACTGCAGGCCGGTACCATTACCAGCCTCGTCGCCATGCAGGGCGACGAGGTGGTCGGCTGCACGGCCGTGGTCGTCGATCCGCGCTCCTGGTCGCCGCACGTGGGCGAATTGCGTGTGTTGCTTGCCCGGTCGATGCGCGAGAAGGGCCTCGGCCGCGTACTGATTCAGGAGAGCTTCGCCCTGGCACTCTCGCTCGGGCTTGAGAAACTCACCGCCCAGATGACCGCCGATCAGCAGGCGGCCATAGCGGTTTTCGAAGGGATGGGCTTTCGGGCCGAGGCGCTGCTTCGCGATCATGTGCGAGACCGCCAGAATGTGAAGCACGACATCGTCATTCTGAGCCACGATGTCGCCGACTTTCAGGCGAAACTCGAGCAATATGGTCTGAACGACGCTTTCTGAGAACCGGCGCGCTCAATGCGGACGCGCTAGCAGATGTTGTCCCAGCAGATCCTTTCCATAGTCGTTTCCATTGGGCACGCGCACGACCGTGTGTACATGATCGCAGCACGGCACACGAGGACCATCCAGCACAACGGGTGACTGATGGTCGTACTCGATCATTACTATGGGTGAATGGATGCGGTAGTAGAACACTGCGTCAGGTTGCGTTCCGCCCACCCACGCAAACCATGTGTCGTCCCGGTGACTGACGATTTCCGTCAGTTTCATCTCGGCATCGCCGACACGCATCCGGCCTGTGTAGAGGCTGATCAGATCGGCCGCGAGCCCGCGCTGCCGCTCATCGAGCGCCGCCAGAGGCAAGCGAGGGTATTGGACTATTGCATTGTCCTGAAAGAGTTCACCGCGATTGTAGTTCTCCGGCTTCTCGGCACGAATGACGGCTCGCACGCGTTGCGCTGGCGGGGTGGATGCTGATGAGAAACGAGATGAGCCGGGGTGTTCCGTCTCTCTATCCGAGGCCGAAGTCCACTGGAGAGCATTCCTGTTAGATCTGAAAGATCGTAGCCTGCATAGTATCGAGCTGATGGTCAGTGACGCGCTTGAGGGTTTACAGGCCGCCCGTAAAGCCGTGTTCGGCAGTGTTCCGGCACAGGCCATTCCATCTGCAACACAATACAGGCCAGTACGTGCCGCCCCAGGGCATGCGATCTGCCGTCGCTGCGGATATCCGTTCCATCTTCAACGCACCGGATCAGGAAGAAGCCAAGCATCTGCCGGGTAAGTTCCTGCAGCGCTACCGAAAGAGCGCTCCAAAACTGGTTAGCTGGGCCGAGAAGAACCTGCCTGAAAGCTTTACCGTGTTCAGCTTTCCGGCGACACACCGGAGACGGGGCGTACAACAAATCTCGTGCAGCGGCTCAATGAAGAAATCCGGCGCCATACACCAGTGGCGAGGCTGTTTCCGAATGAGGCTTCCTACTTGTGTCTGGTGTCGGCTGTGTTCAACGAGATCGCCGAGGACTGGCAGACGGCGGACAAGCGCTGTCTGACGTTCAGCGACTAACATGCTGTCAGGGGTTAACTGAATTTACAGAACAGGTGTTGCTTAATCCAGAATCCCAGTTCTTATGGTACACAGCACCAGAAGCGACATGAACCGTCGCCCGCTTTGCTCGCAGAAGAGTCTACCGCTGCGCAATAGCCGTCTCATCGCCTCTATGAAGGTGTTCGCTGGGCAGGTGCCCCGGCCGCATCCAGCGCGTTGTAGCGGAACAACCAGTCGAGTCGTCTGCCGGAGGCACGCTTGGCCGCGCGATTGCGGGCCCATGCCTTCACCCCGGTCATGTGAAACACTGTCGCATTGCGCCGCGACCCGTTCTGGATAGCGGCGGTGCGTTCCATGCGCAGGTCCTCATAGCGCTTGAGTTGTGCCTCCACGGTACCCGCCTGCCGGAGCAGCGAAGCAAGCACCGCAGCGTCCTCGATGGCCATGGCGGCTCCCTGGGCTAGAAACGGCAGCGTCGGATGACAGGCATCTCCGAGTAACGTAATTCTGCCCCGGCTCCACTGTAACATCGGAGGCCGGTCGTAGAGCGCGGTCTTGAACAGCGCATCCCGATCGATGTTGTCGATCAGACTCTGGACTTCGTCGTGCCAGCCGGCGAAGTCATTCTTCAGTTCAGCGAGATCGCCCCGTTCGCTCCACGACTCAACTTCCCAGCCCTGTTTCTCTACCACACACACACAATTCACGAGTTCGCCTCGGCGCAGATAGTAGTGTACGAAGTGCTTGTGCGGTCCCCACCAGACGGTCGCCTTGGGTTTGATCAGCGCCGCCGGCAGACGCTCCACCGGTACCAGCCCCCGCCACGCGACATTGCCTGTAAAAGCCGGGGATTCGGATCCGAACAGCGCCTCGCGCACCACTGACTTGATGCCATCGGCGCCGACGAGCACATCTCCTGTAATGCGCTCTTCGCCAACCGTGACGCACACGCGTTCATCGTCCTGTTCAACCGCCTCGACCGGCGCATGCGTACTGAGCTCGATGCCCGGATGTTCGCTGGCAGCATCTAGCAGAACCCTCATCAGATCTGCCCGATGGATGTGGAAATACGGAAAGCCGTACTTCTCAAGCACCGCATCGCCCAGGTCGTTTTCACCGATCACCGTGCCGCGCTTCCAGTGGCGCATCTGAGTACCATCCGGCAGGAAGGCAACGGAGCGCAGTGGCTCCTCGAGCCCGAGGTCAATCAGCACGCGCGTACAGTTGGGTGCCAGTTGGAGACCGGCCCCCACTTCGCCAAACACCTCGGCCTGCTCAAACACACGAACGTCGAACCCCCGGCCGGCAAGTGTGAGTGCCGCACTCATGCCGCCGATACCTCCTCCGGCGATCAATATGGTCTTTTCACTCATCGAAACAACTCACTCCGCGCTGTGTTACCTTGTTCGCGGCCACTATCATATGTCTATGTTAATTACGCCTGTTTGTCCGAAGGGAAAACAGCGTTCGTGGGCTCGAACTCGACGCGCATCGGACGCGGTGTGCAAGGCACCAGTTTCGCTCTCGACACGAGATTTCTCCCCATGGGCAGAATAACGCTGACCATCGACAACGGGCCGGATCCACACGAAACGCCACTCATTCTCGACATGCTCCATCATCGGCAGATACCGGCTCACTTCTTCGTTGTCGGCATGCAGGCAGCCCACCCTGACGGGCTGGCGCTGCTCGAACGCATAACGGATGAAGGGCACGTGGTCGGCAATCACACCTGGTCTCACCGAACACCATTCGGTGAGAACGTTTATCCGAGTGCTGTGAGTGAGGAGGTGCAACGCACCGCCGACTTGCTAGCCCCTACGGTGGCACACCGCCACTGTTTCGACCTTTCGGTGGCGGTGGGCGCCTGGACCGGTGCCTGTTCTCCCGTGCATTGATTGCGCATCTGTGCGAGCAAGGGTTTTCGTGTGCGTTGTGGAATGTCGTCCCGCGTGATTAGGAAAATCCGCTTGGATATCGACCGCTATACGGGGAGGTAAACTACCCGCCCCGTGACCCTGGAATACGACAAGTGCCACCTTCGGATATCCACTAGGGCCCTGGAGGGAGATGCGGGTTGAACACCCGTCTTGCGGCTCTAACATAGCGCCGGCGAAAAAAGGTGATTTAACTACCGTTAACAGAAGCCATGAGTTGTATGTGTTCAATGAGTTATAAAGACTGCGAGACGCTCCCGTGACAGACGCGAAGCTGCATATCGTGTCCGGTAAGGGCGGCGTAGGAAAAACTCTTTACGCGGCCGCGCTTGCCTCGAGACTTGCCCAGCCACAAGCACGTACCCTGTTGATCAGCTTCGATCAGACCGGCATCACGCACCCCGTTTTCGGTGTCAAACTCGCGTACAAACCGCACCGCCTGACCCAACACCTCGACTTGTCCCGCGTTGATGCACATCAGGCCATCGCCGAGTACTTTCGCAAGAACACCACCTTTTCCTTCTTCTATCAGGGTGTGATCGCCAATCCGGCGGTGAAACGCTTTTTCGACGCCCTACCGCTGTTCGACGAGTTGTTCTGTCTCGGCAAACTGCTCGATCTCGTGACCGGGACCGACCGGATCTACGATCACGTCGTGTTCGATGCACCCGCCACGGGACACTGCAAGATTTTGCTGAACGTGCCTCGCGTTGCCATCCGTACCCTGCTCGCGGGTCCGATCTATGACAACGCGATCAAGATCCAGGATATGCTCACCGATCCAGACACGTCCCAACTCACCATCGTCACGCTGCCGGAAGAAACGCCAGTGCGCGAGGCACAGGATCTGCATCTATTCGCCGTGGACCTCGGTCTCAAAACCACCACGGCCATCGTGAACCGGTGCACAGCGTCGAATTTCGACGACGACGAGTTGCACCTGATTGCACGCCTCGGCGACGCGCTGCCCTCGTGCGCCCCAATTGCCGAAGCCGTCGCGCTCGAACGCAACATCGCTGAGACACAGGCCCGCCACATTCGCTGGCTCGAAGGCTCCGGACTCGACTTGACCACCCTCCCCGAACTGGTCGAAAGCGGTAGCGAGAAGCTGGAGGCGATGGTCGCCTGTCTCCGGGAGCGCGCACCATGAGCGGTCTCGAAGCGGTTCTTCGGGATCAGCGTATCGTACTGTGCGGCGGTAGCGGCGGAGTCGGGAAAACCACAACGGCTGCGGCCCTGGGGCTGCTCGGGGCCTCCCTCGGTCTGGAAACCCTAATCCTCACCATCGACCCGGCACGGCGTCTGGCCAATGCCATGGGTCTCGAGCACATCGAACCTCATCCGCAGAGGCTGCCCGAGGCACCCAATTTGTCGGTGATGATGCTGGATGCTGGACAGACGTTCGACGCGCTCGTGGCACGTCACGCAAAAACCGAAGACTCCGCCAAGGCATTTCTCGCAAATCCTTACTATCAGCAGATCTCGGCTACCGTGGCGGGCTCGCGTGAATTCATGGCCATGGAACAGATTCACGAGCTTGCGCAGGACGAGCAATTCCAGTTGGTGATCGTCGATACACCGCCAACCCAACATGCACTGGATTTTCTCAACGCACCGAAACGACTCATCGAACTGCTCGACGGCACCGGGCTCGGCATGGTCATCAGGGCATCGAGTTTCGCCAATCGCATGAGCTTCGGCATGCTGGGCCATACCCAGAATCAGTTCGCCCGTTTTTTCGAGGCATTGACGGGACACCGACTGATGCTCGATCTAAACGACTTCTTTGAGACTTTTGCCGATGTCATCCAGAGCTTCAAGAAACGTGCCGCGAGCCTGCAGGCACTGCTTCGAAGCGAAGACGCGGCCTTCCTGCTCGTGCTCACACCCGCTGAGGAACTCGCCGAAGGTACCGAGCGTTATCTCGCGCGTCTGACCGAAGAACAGATGACGGTTCGAGGCATCGTCTTCAATCAGGTGCATGAAATCCAATCCTGCCCGGTGTCTGCTGAAGTGCTGCGCGCAGGCGAGGCCGAGGGCCTACCGCGCGAGCTGGTGCGCCGCGCACTTGAGTGTCACGCTCACTGGTTTGCCAGCAGCGAGAACGAAGCCCGGCTCATCGCACCCTGGCACGAAAGGGGTCTGACCTGTGTCAGGGTACCCCGCCTGCCGGGCAATATAGCAAGCCTCGATGAACTGCGGCGTATCAGCTCGGCACTCGCAACCGCCTGAGCGAGATTCAGATTCGCGCTAGATCCTGCAACAGTTCGACGGGTGTGCCCTGCGGCATGCCCACGTAACTCACCACGCTGCCGAAACGCTCTCGGATCACGGCCTCGATCTGATCGAAGCGACCGGCCGCCACGAACAGATCTACCACGTCGTCCGGAATCTCCTTCGTCATTTCGTCCCACTGCCCTTTTTTAGACATAGCGTTCAGCTTGTGACCGAGATCCTCCAGCCCATGCACCTCGAACACCGGCCAGTAAGAAGGCGTCGAGCCATAGAAGCCCACGCGCATGCGCACCCACTCGTATACCTCGCTCACGACCTCGTCATCGGCACCCGTAGCGACGAATCCACCGCCGGAGATATCAAAGCCGTCGAGATCGCGTCCACTCGCTGCCAGACCTCTCTTGAGTCTCGGCACGACCACCTCGTCGAGGTAGCGCCGTGTGCAGAAGCTGTGCAGCATCACGCCGTCACACTCCTCGGCCGCCACCTTCATCATGACTGGCCCGACAGCCGCGATCTGCACCTTCGGCAAACCGTGTTCCTGTGGGTCCGGCATGAAATTTGGCGTCATCAGGCTGAATTGATAGTGCTCACCCTGATAATCGAGCTTGGTGCCATTTTGCCAGCAGTCCCAGATAGCGTGCAGCGATTGGACGTACTCTCGCATGCGCGGTGCCGGTGGACTCCAGGGCACGCTGAACCGACGCACATTGTGACCCTTCACCTGGCTGCCGAGGCCCAGCGTGAAACGGCCGCGCGAAGCCGTCTGCAGGTCCCACGCCACGCTTGCCGCCGCCATCGGAGAGCGCGCGAAAGCGATGGCGACATTGGTACGCAACTCTATCGTTTGCGAATGTGTGGCCGCCACCGCCAGAGGCAGAAACGGACTCAATTGATTTTCCTGGCTCGTAACCGCGCCGAATCCACCCGCCTCCAGCCCTCTAACATGGGCGCCCACGTCGTTCAGATCGATGCCGGTAATCGAAGTCAGTGCTTTCAATGTGTTCTCCCTGCGATTCGGGTGTTCCCAGAATACCGCCCGTTGTCCGGACACGGAAGTTACCACCAACCAGTAGAAATGATTAGGATCACAGTGTGATCGCTGCAACCACCGACCCAAATCTCATGGTGCACTCCCTCTCCGACACCGGCCTGCTGCTTACCTTCGTTCCGGTCGCCGGCGTCATAGTTGTGCTATACCGCTGGCGCACGAGCGCAAAGAGCGCCGTCTACGCGACGTTCAGAATGCTGGTCCAGCTACTGGCCATCGGCTACGCTCTCATCTACATCTTCGACTCCGATAGAATCGCCATCATCGCGCTGGTGCTCTGTATCATGCTGGGCGTGTGGCCAGCTGGATCGCCATTCGGCCGCTCGAGACGAAGGGTCCCCGATCTACTTCTGGTCATTGATCGCCATCGCCGCGCGCAGCCTGGTGGTACTCGCCCTGGTGACCCGGGCCATAATTGCTATCGAGCCGTGGTTTGCGCCACGCTACCGGAACTAATGCAGCCCTACTGTCTGGCCCGCGCGCGGTTGAATCCGTCGCGCTCCATCAGCCGTGCCAGATAGCGTTTGCAGTTGGGTTTGTAGCGTTCGTCGAGTCCGAGAGAAATACCGAGAAACAGCGCATACCCCACGGCGATGTCTGCGATCGTGAACCGATCTGCGACCAGGTATTCCTTACCCTCCAGTGCTGCCTCCACCGCCCGCAGGCGCGAGTGATACCAGATTGCATAGTCCTCGGCCGCCTGGTGCAGTCCCTTCTCCGGTTCCTGATGCGTGTAGCGCAATACGATAGTCTGCGGGAACGTAAGCGTGGCGTCGCTGCGATACAACCAGTTGAGATACTCACCGTAAGCCGGTTCGTCCGAATACACACCGATGTCGCTCGGTCCGTACCTTTCCACCAGGTAGTGACAGATTCCCGAGGACTCGGTCATAGTCAGATCGCCATCCAGAAAGGTAGGCACCGTACCCATCGGGTTGATGTCCAGGTAATCCGGGTAGGTGAACCGTGGTGGAAACCGCATGTTCTCGAGTTCGCATTCGAGTCCCATCTCCTCCAGCGCCCACAGTGGTCGCAGCGAACGGGCATCCGGACAGTGGTAGAGCTTCATATGGACCTCCTCAGGATGCCTTGTCGAGCATGAGCGGGGCGAGCAACTGGCGCTGATAACGTTCGTCGCCGAATTGGTACTGACACCACAGCGCCCGGCGCAGGAACAACTGCGCGTCGCACTCATAGGTGAATCCGAATCCGCCATGAAACTGCACTGCGCGGTCCCCGGCGTAAGCAAAGGCGGCACTGCCATGCGCCTTGGCAGCACGTACCGCGTTCTCGAAACCCGCCTCGTCACCCCGTGCCAGCAACGTGGCAGCGTGATACAGATGCGACTTGGCGGCCTCACCATCCAGCAGGATCTGCACGGTGGGGTGCTTCAGGCTCTGGTAGCTGCCGATCAGGCGGTCGAATTGCTTGCGCGTATTGAGATACTCGACGATGACGTGCAGAACCCCCGTCAGGCCACCGCTGATCTCGGCCGCGATGAGGAGTAATGCCGCCAGTTCAATAGCGTGCAGCTGCGCAAAGGGCAGGAGGTTTGCCTCGGGTAGCGAGATGCCATCGAGTGAAAGTGCAAAGCTGCGGCGGGTCTCGTCGATGACGACCTCGCGGCACAGCGCATCGCTGGCAAGATGAGCCTTCTCGATCAGCACGAGGCGCGCCGCACCGTCGA
>DCWG01000046.1:0-12768 GCA_002327525.1 Gammaproteobacteria bacterium UBA2168
TTCAGCAGCGTAGAGCGGTGCTACCAGACCTTCGCGATGCAGCGCTTCTCCCCGCTGCCCGTCGAAAAAGATGGCGTGTGAGATGTGATCCTCCCAGAAAAGCGGCGCCCAGAGGAAAAAGAACCCACCGGGCTGTCCGGGTGCGCCTCCGGTCTCGGCTTCGCCCACGCCTCGCATGCCCCACGAGCGGTCCTTGGTGGCCCGGCATTCGGCTGGATCGACCGCGATGTCGCCCTCCGGGGTGTGGATAGTGCCTTCCCAGACGCCAAACTGGTCGAAGCGGGTCGCATCCATTATTCGCCGCGCTCCGTTCCAGAGTGTCTGCCGGCCTTCCTGAATTGCGGCGCTGCGTGCGGAGTAGGTCAGATCGCAGGCGATGGGGCTGTCGTTGTCGTCGAGCACCACACGCGTGCGGCGCATGGGCTCGATGATCTCGAGGCGCAACGGTCCCACGCTCATGTCGGTGCGCTCATCAGGCGCACGGCGTGACCCGAAGAAACAGTGCTGTAGTCCGCCTGCGCGAACCACACTGAACGCGGCATCCTGTACCTGCCGGTGTGGATACACAGCCATGCCCAGACCAAAGTAGTACGAACCGTCGTTGGCGTAGCCGTTGTACCAGGTACGGTCGTAGACGTTCCGATCGCTGGTGGCGGGTTGCGCCAGCGGTTCCGGTGTTTGGTGAACGGGATAGTCGTCCAGTTTGTTCAGCATGGTTATCCCCTGGTTGTTCGGATTCGAGTCCCTTGCGAAGTGCATGGCAACCGGTACGACCCTAGTGGATGGCGAACCGGCGTTCAACTTCGGTCTGAATTATGCGTTGTAAGAGTGGACTCGGGACAAGTGTTACCGATGAAACGAGTGCTGAGGTACTGGCTGGACATGAGTTCGCTCGTTGAGCGGGAAGGCGCTTGAACTCGTATTGCGTCATCGCCTTGGCTTGAAGATGGCGGACCGTTCGAGACCGAAAAAGTGATCGCCCGGTAATGTCGTCTATGGTAGAAAGTCAAGGCCTGCGCACGCTGACTGGCCGAATGTGCTGGTACCGGGTGATTCACTATTGGCGTTATCAGGATTGCGTTGGGCTTTTTTCTGGCGGAGCTATGAAGGACGAATTGGAAAAGAGAATCCTTGAGAAGGAGGTCTGGACCTTTAAAGAGTGTTTGGCATTGGCGGCTGATCTGAAGCTTAAAACACGCTTCGTTGTCGCTGCGGTGCTCGCAGCCGGGAAAGACTATATTGACGGTGATCACATGGAGAGGATCAACAAGTAGTGATGATCGTCTTCCTAACCGATGCGGGCTGCTGAGAAGAGTTCGGGTGCCAGTTCGAGCAAGTGCTGGCGGTGGAAGATTCTTCAGAGGAACGGCTATTGCCCGAGACCTATGCCGAGCGGCTGGTGGCGTGGTGCCGCTTTCGGCAGGGTGGTATCGCAAGGATGCGACCCGGTCTCGATAGCGCGCAAAACATCGGGGAGTGTGTGATGCTGCCGTTACCCGATTCGTCGCGTTCGGATTCTGCGGGTGGATGCGGATACGAGGTGGTTTCGCTAAGCTGCACTTATGAATCAGCCAGTCAAAAAGCGTCGCTCTCAGAGCGAACGCAAGGCCGAATCCGAACGCAGTCTGATTGCAGCTGCCAGACGGTTATTCGCCAAGCAAGGATACATGCGTACAACCTCGAAACAGGTTGGCGAAGCCGCGGGTTATACGGGACCGCTGGTAAGTGCCGCTTCGGGTCCAAAGAGGCGCTGCTGAGGGCAGTAGTGGGTCATCTCGCGACGAGCTTCCTCGAAGAACAGCAGACGCCGGTGGCGGAACAAAGCAGTGCCGCGAGGGCTATTGAGAACTATGTCGAGCTGTACCTGAACGGTGTGGCGAAACGCGAGAGCCACATGCGTGCGTTGTATGCAATCATGGGTGAATCGGTTAGTTCGGTGCCCGAAATCCGAAGTGATGTGGCGAGGCTCACCCGGGGCATGCGGCGCAATATGGCAGAGTGGGTGAGGCGCGGCATGGGGTCGGGCGAATTTCGTGCAGATGTCGATCCGGATGCCGCGGCCACCATGATCATAGGTCTGTTGCGCGGTGTCACATTTCAGGCGTTGATCGATCCGAGGGATGTGAAGGTGAAGGAACTCATCCCCCTGGTGCAACGCCAGATCATTCTGAGCCTGACCTGACCCGGTACTCCCTGCTATCGGGAAGCCGTGCGCGTCGAAGTGATTGTCATCGGTGTTGTGGGCCGCATGTGGCAGTGCAGAAACCGCTTGTCATGAGGAGAGAACCGTGACTGATGCGTATATGACCCAAGAGCGACGAATGATGCAGGAGTCAGCGCGGGACTTCGTCACCAGAGAAGTGCTTCCCGTCGCCAACGAACTGGATCCCATTCAAGGTGATATGCCCATGGAGCTTCGAAAGAAGATGGGCGAGATGGGCTACTTTGGCATCAGGATACCCCAGGAGCACGGTGGTCTTGGGCTTGGAGTATTCGAGTACTCATTGATCGCGGAAGAGCTGTCGAGGGGGTGGATGAGTTGCGCCAGCATCATCGCGCGCTCCGGTAGCTTGATGCACATGGTGGGTTGGCCCATGGAGAAGCGTATCGAACTCACTCAAAGAGCCGCCATGGGAGAGTATCTGCACGCCGGTGCTCTCTCTGAGCCGGAGGCAGGCTCGGATCTCTACGGCGGTATCAAGACCCGTGCGGTGCTTGAAGGCGATGAGTGGGTCATCACGGGGAACAAGTATTGGTGCACGTTTGCCGATGGGGCGGATGTCATCAATGTTCTGTGTCGTGTAGAGGGTGTGCCGGGGAGGGGAATCCGCAGCATCATGGTCGAGAAGCCTAGGGGTGAATTGCCGAAGAACTGCTCCGGCAGTCCTATTCCGAAAATCGGCTACTTCGGCTGGAAGACGTGGGAGCTCAGGTTCGAGAGCGTGCGCGTACCAAAGGAGAACATCGTGGGGCCGGTGCCTGGGATGCGAAACCATTCACAAGAATCCGAAGATGCGCCACGCCGCCGTACTCTGGCCGGTCTGTCCGTACCCCGGGTGCACACAGCTGCGCGCGCAATAGGGCTCGCGCGCGGTGCGCTCGAGGATGCAATCGAATACTCCCAGGAAAGGGTGCAGTTCGGTCGGCCCATCTCGGAGTTTCAGGAAACGCGCTTCAAGCTCGCGCGCATGGCATCGGAAATCGAAGCGGCAAGACAACTCATGCACCACGTTGCGAACGAGATCGACGAGAGCCGTGGCTCTGACAAGGATGCATCCATGGTGAAGTGGTTTGCCACAGAGATGGCCGAGCGCGTCACCTCGGATGCGCTGCAAATTTTCGGTGGCGCGGGGTATACCAAACTCCACCCCATCGAACGCTACTGGCGGGATGCAAGGCTCACGAAAATATTCGAGGGTACTTCCGAGATCCAGCTTCGCATCATCTCCGATCAACTGCTCGGCAAGCCGACGGACCGCGATCGGCTGCAGTGACTGCGGAACAGTAAAGGGGACGGGTTCAGTTTTGAACGGTAAGAAGTGTACCTGTCCCCATTTAGGCGCAGGGCGTCTTCACTCGTTGCGCTTGATGTCCCTGAATGGGCCGGTATCCGCGCGCATTTCCTTCGGCATGGTGAGTACGCGCTCCGATATGATGTTGCGCTGAATCTCGTCCGTGCCGCCCGCGATCGAGATCGCGGGTACCGAAATCAGCACTTCCGCGACCAATCCGTTCTCGGCTGAATCAGGTCCGCTGCGCATGGCGTCGGCGCTGGAGATCAGGGTGTGTACGTGCGCGGCCTGTCTCGCTATGACGCTGGCCGCCAGCTTGCCGATGGAACCTGCAGGTACGAGTTCGTTGGATCCGGACTTTCGCTTGGCCTCCGCCGCCGCGGAGGCGAGCGATGCACCTTTCTGCATGCAGATGAGCCTGGCGATCTCCTGACGCGTTGCAGGATCCTGAATGGCGCCCGTCTCGCGCGCGCGGGGTAGAACCAGATCCACACGGCCCTGACGCTGCGGATACCAGGTATAGGGTTCGTTGGCGATGGTGAGTTCCTTTTCGTACTCCTGGTACACGCGTCCCCGCCAGTCACCCTGTACCCCGCCGAAGGACCGGCCAACACCTCCAAGACGGCGCTCGTAAGACAGTGTGGTCTTCGCCACGGCCCAGCCATTGCCCTCACCGCCGACGAGATCTTCCGCTGCGACCACGGCGTCGGTCATGAACACTTCGTTGAAGGATGCGTGCCCATTCATCTGCTTCAGGGGCCGCACCTCCACGCCCGGCTGATGCATGTGGATGAGGAAAAAGCTGATGCCCTGGTGTTTGGGCACGTCCCAGTCGGTTCTCGCGACCAGAATGCCATAGTCGGCATGATGGGCGCTGGTGTTCCAGACTTTCTGGCCGTTGATGATCCACCTGCCGTCGACGAGTTGGGCTTTCGTCGACAGGCCGGCAAGGTCAGAACCGCTGCCCGGCTCGCTGAACAGCTGACACCAGGAGTGCTCACCCGTGAGTATCGGCCGTAGATACCGGCTCTTCTGGTCGTCGTTGCCCATGGCGAGAATCGTCTCCGCGGCGAGACGCCGCGGTCCGGTCTGAGCAACGGGTACGACGCCGCGTTCGTTGAAGATGCGGGCCACGACCGCCGATTGTTCCAAAGTGAAATCACGTCCAAAAAACTGCGACGGCCAGTGCGGTGTGGCCCAGCCGCCGTCGACGAGTATCCTTCTCCAGTCCTCGAGTGAGAGGTTCGGGTCCCAGTTCTCATCCAGCCAGGCGTTGACCTCCCCTGTAATGTCATCGAGGCTCATCTCATTCATGCCGTTTCCTCCATTAGCGACATCATGCGCTCCCGGTGCATCGCGGGTGTGCCCAGAAAGACCTCCGAACTCTTCGCGCGCTTGTACCACAGATGTGTATCCTCCTCCCAGGTAAAGCCGATACCGCCGCGCATCTGTATCGCCTCCTTTGCGGCTTTCATGTATGTGTCGGCCGCCATCGCCTTGGCCATGCTCGCCACGTACGGCTCTCCATCGCCAGCAGCCAGGCAGAATGCCGCGTGGTGGGTGACTGCCTTGGCGAACTCGACTTCCATCAGGAGATCCGCACAGCGGTGCTTTAAGCTCTGGAAGGAGCCGATGGGGCGCCCGAACTGGTAGCGTACCTTGGTGTAGTCGACGGTGGATTCGAGCAGGTGCTGTGCGCCGCCGATCATCTCGTGCGCGAGTGCTACGCAGAGGTAGTCCCAGATCTGCTCCAGTGTGTTACGACTGATGTCACCGATTTTCCGGACATCTGCGTTCGCGAAGGAGACACTTGCGAGCTTGCGGGTAGAATCCAGCGCTTCCACCGCGGCGATCTGCACTCCGGTAGCATCGGTTGCGAGGCAGTAGAGCCCGAGGCCGGATGCTTCTCCCGCGATCACGATCAGCGTACTCGCGTTTTGCGCATCCACCACCAGAGGGGCATTGCCGGACAGCCTACCCTCGCGAGCCGTGAGCGATTCACCAACGAGCGCCGGTGAGTTCAGGTTGTCGAGCACGAGTGTTGCGATGGTGCTGCCGGTGGCGATCTCCGGCAGCAGGCTCGCCTTGGCCTCTTCCGAGGCTGAGGCCAGCAGGGCGTAGCCCGCCATGACGCAGGAGGCGAAGAACGGGCCGCAGTAGATGTATCGTCCCATCTCCTCGGCAATGATCCCGAGTTCCACGGGGCCAAAGCCGAAGCCACCGTAGGCTTCCGGAAAATGCGTGGCGCTGAGACCGACCTCCGAGCAAAGCTGCTGCCAGACCTGGCTGTCGAAGCCTTCTTCTGATTCCATGAGCTCACGCACCATCGCGGGCTGGGATTTGTCCGAAAGGAAACGGGATACGACCTCGCGAAAGGCTTCCTGATCCTCGGTGTACTCGGTCTGCATGTCTGCTTTCCTGTGGAGTTGCCAGCCGTTGTCGAGGTGCCTGAGATTATCAGAACTGCCCACGGTGATGAACGTCTGCCTCGGCCCTGATGGCGCTGCCGCCGCATCCGCGCCATCATGAGCCTGTCGGGAGCAAACAGGTGGGTGGAGCCGACTACGGTGCCCCGTTCGCCGCGCTCAACCGCAACAAACGCAGTGTGTGTCTCGATCTCAACTATCTCGCGCTGTCGGGTATCCTGAACTACGGGGGAGAACCGTCCGGGAAGCCGTACCCGCCGCCGACCGTGATGGGTGATGTAGGCGGGGGTGGTCTCGTGTTGGCGCTCGGTATCGTGGCTGCGGTGTTACGGGCGCGCGAGAACGGCGAAGGCCAGGTCATCGACTCGGCGATCGTCGATGGTGCTGCGTACATGGGCATGCTGCTTGCGAGTAAGAGTGCGGGGGGTGGCGGGCGTGTAGCGAATGGCGGCGCCCCCTGGTCCAACAGCTATCGGTGTGCCGACGGTCGGTACATCACAGTGCAGTCGCTCGAACCGCGCTTCTATGGGCTGCTGATGGAACTGTGTGGGTTCGCGGGCGATCCGGACTTCGAGGGGCAGAACGATCATGATAGCTGGCCCGACGCGCACGCGAAGATGGAGCGGCTCTTCCTAACACGCAGCCGGGATGAATGGTGTGCGGTGCTCGAGGGTACCGATGCCTGTTTTGCGCCGGTGCTGACCCCGGAGGAGGCACACCGGCATCCTCATGGGGAGGCACGTGGCCTGTACCTGGAAGACGAGGGCAGGCTGCAGCCCGCGCCCGCGCCCAGATTCGACAGGACGCCATCCGAAGTGGGTGAGATACCTGTTACAGGGCAGCACACGGTCGAGATTCTGCGACGTGCCGGTCTCGGTGCTTCCCAAGTAAATGCCTTGAAGGCATCCGGTGCTCTCGTCTCCCTGAGCCCGGCGAATTGATGGAAGTGCCTGCCGGGCTGCCGCCCTGAGCGCGATAACGTTTGTCCGTAGTGTCTAACAATTCGCTTGCTTGTCGCAGTATGAATTGTGCGCTCTAGAGGAAGGAGCATGTGCAGCTCGAAGAATGCATCATGCGTTTTTTTCGAGAAAAGCCAGCACTGCCGAATTAAAGCCAGGGGCTGCCTCGATGTTGACCGAGTGACCGCCCTGTAGATCGGCCACCTCGAGATCCGGATGACGTTCACGCAGCCAGGCCAGATCTTTCTGGAAAGAGCGTTCATAAAGCCCGTTGGTCAGCAAAACAGAGGCCTGGACACGTGCCAGCCGTTCGGTGCAATCCAGTTCGGCGCTGAGGCGCGCTCCCCGGGTGATGACCGCCGGGTCCATGCGGTCGGCACTCTCCACGAGTGCCTGTTTGATGTACTCAGGAAAGCGCCGGGCGTTGATAGGGTGGTACGGTAACCGGCGCAGGAGTTCGACATCGGATGCCGGCAGTCGTTTGGGCGCTCGTCGTTCCTCGCCTGGGCGGTCGGCTCGCAGTCGTCCAAACGCAGAGCGGGAGTTGGTGACGATGAGCGCGCTGCAGCGCTCGGGATGCCGCAGCGCGTAGTGCACCGTCAAGCCGGCGCCGTACGATTGACCGATCAGGGCCCAACGATGCAGACCGAGCTGCTCGCGAATACGTTCGAACTGCCGAATGTACTCATCGGTGCTGAAGGCGGATTCGTCAGGCAGGGGTGAATCGCCATGGCCCCAGAGTTCCACCATGACCAGGAAATGCCGTCTGCTCAGGGCTTGTTCGTTGGCAAGCCACTGCGCGTTGCTCGACATGAAGCCGTGCAGCAACATAATGGCGGGAGCATGCGGGCTACCGGTTGTCCTGAACGACAGTTCCATACCTTCGTTCCCTGAAATCACTTCTAAAGTTGATTCTGTATAAGTAATTTAATTATTTGAAAATACTGAACTTAATGCACCGAATAGGACGCTTCGAGCCACCATTGGCAACTGGCGACTGCCTAGATTTTACGCTGTTCTTCGGTACACGCGACATCGTGCGACGGCGTTTTGTCAATCTCGCCAATCGACGCGTACAGCCCACGGCCGTAATCGCCATACCGGATCGGAAAATGGGGCGCGATGGTTGCGAGGTCAAAATCAGATGCTCACCAAAGGAGTGATGAACGGCGCTCGGGGCACGGGAACGACGTGGTGATCGGAATCGGGGAGAAAACCGATTGGAGCGTTTGAGGATCGACCAGCGCGAGGTGCTGCTCAAGCGCCGGCGGACGGCGTAGAGTGGAGGTTCGACCAACATGCGCAAGGACACTATGAAACGACGCACCGGGCCGCTGTCCGACATTACCATCGTCGATTGCACCATGGCGCTCGCGGGCCCTTTCGGCACTGCCATGCTGGCCGACCTGGGTGCCGACGTGATCAAGGTGGAGCCCCCGCACGGAGATGGTTCGCGCAGCGTGCCCCCGTTGCCTCCTGATTACGCCAACCCGAATGCCGAGGAACCGGGTGCGGTCGACTTCGGCGGATATTTCGCCAGCATCAACCGTAACAAGCGCAGCATCGTACTGGACTTCAAGCATGAAGCAGACCGTGAGGCGCTGCTCGCGCTGTGCGAGAAGGCGGATGCCATCGTTGAGAACATGCGGGTGGGTGTAATGGACCGGCTCGGGATCGGCTATGAGGTCGTACGCAAACGCAATCCGCGGATCGTGTATGGCTGCATCCGTGGATTTGGTGATCCGCGTACCGGTGAGAGTCCGTATGCCGAGTGGCCCGCCTACGACATCGTTGCCCAGAGCATGAGTGGTCACGTACACATAACCGGCCCCGAGGGTACGGTGGGACATCCGAGCGGTGTCAGCGTGGGCGACATCTACCCCGGTACGCTGATGGCGCTCGGCGTGGTGTCCGCCATCCATCATGCGCGTGTCACGGGCGAGGGTCAGTTCATGGACGTTGCAATGTACGATGGCATGCTCGCCTTTGCCGAGACGGTGCTAGCCAACTACGGCTATATCGGCCACCAACTCGGCCCCCGCGGCCAGCACCATCCCAATTTGATGCCGTTCGGTCTGTTTCCGACCAGGGATGGCGGGGTGGCTATCGCGGCACCTGGCCCTGGTCATTGGCAAGCACTGTGCGAGGCGATGGACCGCACCGACCTGCTGGAGGACGAACGCACCAAAAACACCTTCGTAAGGCGGCGTAATCAGGACTTCGTGGAGGGTGAGATCGTCGAGTGGAGCATGCGGCACACCAGACAGGAGATAATGGATCTGCTGGGTGGCAAGGTGCCGTGCGGTCCCGTAAACACTGCCGAGGACATCTTCGCCGATCCGCACGTGCGCGCGCGCGAAATGATCAGCGAGTTCGAGCTGCCTGGGGACAACCCGACCGTGTCCATAGTTGGCAGCCCGATCAAATACACCAAATCCGAAACAGGCCTCTATCGGCGCCCGCCGAAGCTCGGCGAGCACACCGAGGAGATTCTCTCGGAGTTCGACATCAAACGAGAGTGACCTTGCGTGGGGGATGAGTGGATCATCGACGAATCCGGGCGTGTGGGTTCTGGTAGTCTGTGCGCGCGTTTCTAGAGTAGTTTATGAGCAAGATCCTCAACCTCGATATCGGTGCCGGCACCATGGATGTGCTGTATTTCGATACCGAAGCAGATAATCACTACAAGGCCGTGGGGCGTTCGCCGGTACGCACCACTGCGGAACGGGTGCTCGCGGCACCCGGGAACCTGCTGATCACGGGTGTCGAGATGGGAGGAGGCGCGGTTTCACAGGCGATACGTCGGCGAGCCGCCGAGAGGCGGGTGCTGATTACCGCCAGTGCGGCCATGACCCTTTCTCACGATCCTGATCGGGTGCGGGCCATGGGTGTCGAGGTGATCGAGGACGCTGCAGCCACTGAGCATTCGGAGGCGGACGGGCTGACCACCATCGCGCTGGGCGACCTCGAAACTGAACGGATTCGGGGCATCGTCAAGGGTTTTGGTGTGCCATTCGAGTTCGATGCCGTCGGCATCTGTGTCCAGGACCACGGACTCGCGCCGCCTGGTGTCTCGTCGCTGGATTATCGCCACAATCACTACCGGGCACTGCTCGACATCGAACCCACTCCCGCGGCGCTGCTGCACGCCGGTGACGAGATTCCCGATGACATGCCAAGGCTCCGCGCCGTTCGCGATTCGGCTCAGGTGTTGCCGAGCGACGCGGTTTACCTGATGGACAGCGGTATGGCCGCCGTGCTCGGCGGGACATTGGACCCGAGGGTTCGCGAATCCAGGCACGCCATCATCCTCGATATTGCTACGTCGCATACGGTGGCGGCGAGTTTTGCCGGTGATGATCTCTGCGCGTTCGTCGAGTACCACACGAAGGACATACGCGTGGACGATGTCGCGCTGCTGCTGCGCGATCTCGCCGACGGGCGGCTCGAACATGAAAAAGTACTCGCCGCGGGTGGTCACGGGGCTTATACGCGCTGCGCGGTGGGTTTCGACAGCCTGGATATCATCCTTTCCACTGGTCCTCGCCGCGCCATGCTGACCGGCTGCGGCCTGGACCTGGTTCCCGGCGCACCTTTCGGTGACAACATGATGACCGGCGCAGTAGGTCTGCTCGAGGCTATACGAAGGCGGGAGGGTTGGGAGGAACTGCCGAGCATCTAGGTGCGATACTGCACGCGCGCGGCGTCCTGCCGGTGTGGGCTGGAGCCCCTTCTACGCGGGTAGCGGTAGGTGGCGCTCGAGTAGTTCCGCGGGTGTCGCGTCCAGTGGTTTCCGGTGCGCTGCGACGAATCTGTCGGGGCGAAGGAGCACCGCATGCTCGCAAGCGCAGGGTGAGTAAGTGGTGTCGGGTTCCTGCTCCTGCTGGAACAGAGCGGATGCGAGTTCCAGGCCGAAGATCACGCCCGTGTAGCTCCCATACTGGAAGTTGGCGCGGCAGGCCTCGTCGAGGCGCTCACCGCACTTGTAGGTGCCGTAGAGCCTGGCGACGGTGGCAGCGTTTTTCAGGGCGATCATCGTGCGGCGCACCGCTTCAGGATGAAACTCCTAGTGATAGGTATCGAGGATGGAGACCGGCGCCACACCTCTCACGACGTAGGCGTGTTTCCACAACAGGTTGTAAGCATCGCCCGGCAGGCCCGCAGCGTCGAATCTGCGGCTCATCGTCCGAAGAAGCAGCCGCTATGCGGTCACGAGCCGATTATTGCGGCGAAGGATTGTCGTTGTGAGCGGAACATTGATCAGGTTTGTGGCAACCCCCGCCCCCAGCATCCGTTCCACACGGACGCGGTGCTCTTTCGACAGTGACTGGAAATACCCCTGCGCGCGCTGTGTCAGCCAGAGACCGTGGAGATTGGCGGCATGGGAGTGTTCAATCCCCTCATGCAGCACCTGCTCAGGTGGCAGCGCCGGTTGATCGACGTCCGGGTTCAATTCGTAGCCCGGAGAGGGCGCCAGGCGTGCCATGGCTTGATTGAAAGCAATCGCACCCAGAACGAACTGCCCGCCGTACTCTCGTGCGATGTACCCGAGAATCGCCAGCGAGGTTTCAGGCACGACATCTTCCGCGAGATACTCGACCGGTGTGCTGGCGAATTCGGGCGAGCGAACCTCAGGTACGATCATGTGTTCCACCCACCTGAACACCCTTGGTGCGTTGTGCTGCATGACGCGCAGACCTGCGGGGTCACGACCGAGGTGAGCGTGCATTGCGCCCATGATGGCGTAGTCCGCTGCAGACGGGTGGCCGCCGAGAAAGTAAGGATGGTGGAGCAGATGTGCTTCGAACAAGGACAGTAGTTGCAGGTACTGCTCATCCAGCGCCTCAGTGAAGGCCGGTGTGGACTCTGGCAATCCGTAACTCGTCATTCGTTCGGCAATCAGATTACCGTATTTCAACAGGTCTTCATCGCTTCCCTGAGGCCTGAAGGATCGTCCAAAGTCTTTCTTCACGAAACTGTCGTTTTCTTCGAACATCCAGCGATGCAGCCAGGCGAGCCTGATGAGGCCTTCACTCGCCATCAGCTCCATCAGGTGGACGAACACCCGCTGCCTGGGGGTATCGGGAATGGCCGGCAGGTTGGGAAATCGTACTTCCAGATAGTCCTGAATTTCCACGCTGTCCTGTATGACATTTCCTTCGGGGGTCAGCAGTTGCGGGATGCGATGGCTTCCCGATGCGGGTCTGACCTTGTTGCGGAACATGGGATCACTCGGTAGCCGTTCAACGAACGGAATACCTTTCTTTCGCAGGTAGGATCTGGTTTTCGCGGTGTAGTAGGAGGCGTAGGAACCGTACAGCGTGTATCCATTTTCCATATCAGGGTTCCTTTACGGTTCTATCGTGGTAGATGCGCCCGCTCTCCGCTTTTCCGACACCGATGCTGCGCTCGGTGCCGAAGGTCATGGCACCCAGCGCGAGTTCCGATACCCGTAGCCCACTGTTTCCGAGCGGCCGGTATTTCACACCTTCACTCCCAGAACATCGAAAGGCCTGGGTGCAGTTACTTGACGATGCACTTGCCGTTGTTGATGGAAACGACGTGCGTTCCTTGATGCGTACTCGGAAGCTGACGACGCTGCCGTCTTTCCACATCTCCACGATCTGGGTCTCTCCCGAAAATACCGGTGAGCAGAAGCGTACGTCGAAGCCAGCCTTGCGCGCGAATTCGGGATCACAGTGCAGTGGATTACGGTCGCCGCACAGCGCATACGCCATGGCCTGGTCAATAGGTCCGGGCATCTCACATACCGCATCGGGTTCCCGGTCGGGCAGCGTGTGCGGTACCGGTGCGCGTTCCGACTGGCCGCCGAAGCCGCCGTCGCCCCGGGCAAAGGTGGTCGAGGTGATG
>DCWG01000046.1:13055-13917 GCA_002327525.1 Gammaproteobacteria bacterium UBA2168
CCGCCGAAGCCGCCGTCGCCCCGGAAGAACATCGTTGAGCCCAGGGTGTAGAGCGGGGAACCGTCCGCCAACTTGACGCCGTTCGCCGTGAAGCAGGAGCGCAAAATTCATCTTGCTCATCGGCGAAGGGCCGGGCCGTCCGGCCGGGTCTGGTGAGCACGGTGGCGGCGGTTGGCACCACGCGGTTGCCGACACTCTCACACACCTACGGGAGTTCGTTGGCGTCCAGGGGGTCGCGGCCCATAGTGATGGCCACGGCACACAGAAGCGAATCCCGATCGGTGTAGCTGCCGGGGATTTCCTCGGGGGTGCCGGCCAGTTCTTCTTCTACGTCTGCTAGTGTGATGGGCATGATGCCTCCCTCGGGTGGTGTTTGAGCCCTGCGAATAACCCTAATCGAAAGCTAAGGCGGACTCAATTTGGCGTGTTGCACCTGCTGCTGAGACCGATTGCGTGCGGGCGGTCTCTTTTCGAGACCGCTTCTAACTGCCGATCTGCAGGTGCGCGCGCGCCATCCCCGGCAGTTCGCGAATCAGCGCATCAGCGCTCTGGCGCAACAGGAAGTCGAAACTCCCGAGAGCACGCTGCAGTGAGCGCTGGTTGAGCACCGAACGCATCAAATGTAGAACCATTTCAATGGCGGTCTTCGATTCCGGATGGCCGACTGTCGGGACTACTTTTCGCGTTCGGCCATCATCTTGCGGCGCCAACCCCAGCCTTCCTGGGCGGAACCCATATCGAGCAGTTGCTCCTTGCGCGCTTCCAGGTCCTCATAGGTAACATCAAGGCCGAGTTCGATATCCTCGTTGTTGAAGATCGCGCAGGTCGAGAAACGCCCGCCGCTTGCCTGGATGATCTTTCC
>DCWG01000102.1 GCA_002327525.1 Gammaproteobacteria bacterium UBA2168
CGCCAAAGCGCTGGGTGCTGCTCCGGTACTGGCGGTGGACCACGACCCCCAGGCACTGATCGCAACAGCCGAGAACGCTCAATACAATGGCGTGCATCTAGATGCAATCGAACCACCGGAGAGTTTCCGTCTGCAACAGCGGGTCGACATCCTCCTGGCTAATATCCTGGCCAATCCACTGATGGAAATGGCGGACACCTTGCAACGCTACACCGCACCGGGAGGACATGTGGTGTTGTCCGGTCTGTTGGAGGATCAGGTGGAGGTGGTAGCGCGTCGCTACCCCCGGGTTCAATTCGGCATACCGGTGATGCGAGAAGGATGGGTGCGTCTCGACGGTGTGCTGCGTGGCGAGCATGACTGACGATCTGGAGGCGCTGGTTACGCAGTGTCCGCATTGTGACACCCGCTTTCGCGTCACCGAAGCCCAGCTTGCCACTGCGGATGGGCGGGTGCGCTGCGGTGCCTGCCTGAGCGTGTTTCAGGGGACCGACTACCTGGTGATCGAGGATGCGGGCTGGGAAGAAGATGCGGTAGATGCACTTGATGAGATCCTGGATGAATTGAGCGCGTCTGCTGAACAGGAGATACCGGCCGGTGAGACGGATCAGCCACATGAGCAGGATCGGCAATCGCTGGCGAACGAGGACGAGCGGGACGCGTCCTCGGAACACGCCGATGTCGACTGGTGGCGCCCGAGAGGGCACGAACAGGCGCACGAACAGCAAGACGGCCAACAATCGCATCCCGGGATCGGTGCCGGGGATGATGATGAGGTGGTGCTCGATCTCAATGAGAGCAGTACCCCGGAGCGAGCGGCCGCGGATGCGAATGCGACATCCGGCAATGCGGACGAAATGCCGATGCAGCCGGTGCGAGCGGCGACGCGGAGATATTGGACCGCGGTTGTGCTGGCCGTCGGCGCGGTTACTTTGCTGTTGCAGGTGGGGTGGTACCAGAAAGATCGCTGGGTGCACGATGCGGACGTGCGGTCATATCTCGAAGCTGCGTGCGATTGGCTGGGATGCTCGCTGCCGGTGTATCGGAACTCAGAAGAGATCGAGGCCCGCGAGCTGGTCGTACGCGCACACCCCGAGATCTCGCAAGCCCTCATGGTCGATGCGCTGGTGGTCAACCGTGCCAGCTTCGCGCAGCCATACCCGGTGATCGATCTCACATTCACGGATGTCAATGGCAGGTCTGTGGCGCGGCGCGGATTCAATCCCGCTGAATACCTGGCTGGTGAGTTGACGCAGGCGACGATCTTTCAACCCGGTACACCCATCCACATTTCATTCGAAATCGAAGACCCTGGTGAGGATGCGGTGAACTACCGGATGACGTTCCGCTGACGCACGAGTATCATGCGCGCCTTTCCGAACCTTGAGCAGTGCTCGACCTTGCTCCGCATCGGTCCACACCTACTGGCAAATCCCGTCCTGCTGGCCCCAATGGCTGGTCTCACGGACGCGGCCTTCAGAAAGATCGCACTCGATTTCGGAGCTGGCTACGCCGTGTGCGAGATGGTGAACGGCAAATCCGATCTATGGCTCACTGACAAGTCCAGACTGCGCCGCCAACGAGCCGAGGGCGAACGCGTGAACGCCAGGCAGATCGCGGGTGGCGATCCGTCGATCATGGCAGAGGTGGCCCGACGCCTCGAGTCGGACGGAGCGGATGTGATAGACATCAACTTCGGCTGTCCTGTGAAGAAAGTCTGTCGAAAGGCTGCGGGTTCAGCACTGATGCGACAGCCGGAACTCATCGGTCGTATCGTCGATGCGGTCGTGAATGGCGTGTCGGTTCCGGTGACGGTAAAGATGCGCACCGGCTGGGCACCGGATGAGCGTAACGCAGTGGAAGTTGCCCTGATCGCGGAGCAGGCGGGCGCCCGGGCCCTGGTGGTTCACGGCCGCACCAGAGCCTGCCGGTTCACGGGTGATGCCGAGTACGCAACCGTGGCGGAAGTGAAGCGGCAATTGCAGATACCCGTGATCGCCAATGGCGACATCGACACCAGGGCAAAGGCGCGCTGGGTGATGGACACCACCGGCGTGGATGGTGTCATGATCGGGCGGGCGGCGCTCGGAGCGCCGTGGCTGCCTGGATGTGTTGCAGGGCGGCCGGAGCCGAATCTCAGGACCAAGTGGGGGACGGTATTCAACCACCTCGAGAGTATCTACACCCTGTACGGGATAGATCAGGGTGTGAAGATCGCCCGCAAGCATGTGAGAGCCTATCTGGTGAATCTCGGCTTCACGGGCGCAGAGGCGCGCTTGTTCAACCAGTTGACGAGAATCAAGGAACAGCAGGCCTATCTCGGCCATCTGGCTGCGTGAGGGGCTTGTTCATAACGAACTGACCGATGGACTAGGACATGAGTGATCTGAAGCCAATCAAACGGGCGCTGTTGAGCGTGTCCGATAAAGACGGTATCGCGGAATTTGGCGCAGCGCTCTGCGAATTCGGCATTGAACTGCTGTCGACTGGTGGCACCTTTCGTGCGCTGGAGGCGGCGGGTGTCCGGGTGACCGAAGTGTCGCGGTACACGGGCTTTCCGGAAATGATGGATGGTCGGGTCAAGACCCTGCACCCGCATATACACGGGGGCATCCTCGGGAGGCGGGGTAGGGATGATGCCGTGATGGCGGAACACGGTATCGACGCCATCGACCTCGTGGTGGTCAATCTGTATCCGTTTGCACAAACGGTGGCGCGCGCCGACAGGACCGATGAGATGGCGATAGAGAACATCGACATCGGCGGCCCGGCAATGGTGCGCTCAGCGGCCAAAAACCATGCCGACGTGCTGGTGGCAGTTGATCCAGCCGACTACACCGAGATTACGGCTGCGCTCCGGCAGGGTGGCACCTCATGGTCCCTGCGCCGGGAATACGCGGCCAAAGCATTCAGGCACACGGCGCGTTATGACGCCATGGTGGCGGCGTATTTTGCGGAAAGTGCAACGGATGTGCTGCCCGGCAGCCTGACGCTGACGTACGACAAGCGCCAGAAAATGCGCTACGGGGAGAATCCTCATCAGCAGGCGGCTTTCTACACTGAACCCAATCCCGCGCCTGGCAGCATCGCAGTGGCGACCCAGGCTCAGGGCAAGGCGCTGTCATACAACAATGTGGCGGATACCGATGCGGCGCTGGAGTGTGTGAAGGTGTTCGACGGGCCGGCCTGTGTGATCGTCAAACACGCCAATCCGTGCGGCGTGGGTGTTGGGCAAGGGGCTGAAGAGGCATACGAGAAGGCGTTCGCCACGGATCCGACCTCGGCTTTCGGCGGCATTCTCGCTTTCAACAGGGTAGTGGACGCGGATCTGCTCAGTACCATTCTCGACCGGCAATTCGTGGAAGTGCTGATCGCTCCGGAGGTGAGTGCTGCCGCCATCGAGGTCGCCAAGCGCAAAAAGAACGTCCGGGTACTCGAAACCGGACCGCTCGGAGATGTTGCGCGCGGGCTGGAATTCAAGCGCGTGGGTGGGGGGTTGCTGGTACAAGACGCCGACGAGACCTGCCTGGATGAGTCGACCCTGGCGGTGGTGACCCAGCGGCAACCCTCGGCGCAGGAGATGGCGGATCTGTTGTTTGCATGGAAGGTCGCCTGGTTCGTCAAATCGAACGCCATCGTCTATGCGCGCAACGGGCAGACTATCGGTGTGGGTGCCGGACAGATGGCGCGTGTGACGAGTGCCATAATCGCCGGCCTGAAGGCGGAGGCGGAAGGATTGACCGTCGCGGGCTCGGTGATGGCGAGCGACGCGTTTTTTCCATTTCGAGACAGCATCGACTCGGCTGCGAAAGCCGGAATTCAGGCCGTGATTCAGCCGGGTGGGTCGATGCGTGATAGCGAGGTGATCGAAACGGCCGATGAGCATGGCATGGCGATGGTGTTCACCGGTATCCGCCACTTCAGACACTGACGATCCCTGATGGTTGGGTGAGGGAGCAAACAAACAGGAGGCTGAGATGAACGTTTTGGTCATTGGCTCCGGCGGGCGCGAGCATGCGCTTGCATGGAAGGCGGCTCAGGGCTCGGGGGTGGATGGGGTGTTCGTCGCGCCTGGCAACGCGGGGACTGCCACCGAGAAGGAGTTGACGAACGTGGGCATCGGTGTGGGTGATTTCGAAGCCCTGGCGGAATTCGCCGCGCGTAACGAGGTCGGGCTCACCATCGTTGGCCCGGAAGCACCGCTAGTGGACGGGGTGGTGGATTTCTTCGAGCGTCGCGGGCTGGCATGCTTCGGACCCACGAAAGCGGCCGCACAGCTCGAAGGCTCGAAAGCTTTCACCAAGGACTTCCTGACACGGCACGCCATCCCGACCGCCGAGTCCGAAACATTCAGCGATCTCGAAGCAGCTCTCGAGTACGTGCACCGGCAAGGCGCGCCAATCGTGATCAAGGCGGATGGTCTTGCGGCGGGTAAGGGCGTGGTGGTGGCTCACACACTCGCCGAAGCTGAAGCAGCGCTGACCGACATGCTCAGCGGTTCCGTCTTCGGTGAGGCTGGTGAGCGGGTCGTCGTGGAGGAGTTTCTCGCCGGAGAGGAGGCGAGCTTCATTTGTCTGTGTGACGGTGGCACGGCTGTGCCTTTCGCGAGCTCTCAGGATCACAAGGCCGCACTCGACGGCGACCGGGGCCTCAACACGGGAGGCATGGGCGCCTATTCACCAGCGCCGGTGGTCACCGATGAAATACATGCACGCATCATGCGCGAGGTCATTGAACCCACCGTGGCCGGCATGGCGGCGGAAGGAAATCCATACACGGGATTCCTGTATGCCGGGCTCATGATCATGCCCGATGGCACACCGAAGGTGATCGAGTTCAATTGTCGTTTCGGAGATCCCGAGGCTCAGCCGGTGATGATGCGTCTGCGTTCGGATCTGGTGTTGCTGTGTGGACAGGCAATCGGCGGCAAACTCGCGGGTGTAGAGCTGGCCTGGGATCCGCAGGTTGCGCTCGGTGTGGTGATGGCTGCGGGAGGTTATCCGGGTGGCTATCGAAAGGGTGATGCCATTGACGGGCTCGATCCGGGACAAGCGCACCCCAAGGTGTTTCATGCCGGAACGAGTCTCAGGGACGGCGAGGTGGTGACGAACGGTGGCCGGGTGCTGTGCGTGGTGGCCCTAGGACTGAGTGTCGCCGAGGCGCAACGAAGGGCGTATGAGGGTGTGGCCGCGATAACGTGGGAAGACTGTTATTACCGCACCGACATAGGGTATCGGGCCGTCGCGCGCGAGGAGGCTGCTGAAGAGGCGGGCGGACAGACGCGCTGACGTCTTACCGGGGTGCGGGGGGATGACTGCTGGGAGGCGGTTCGGGTGTGCGCCACGCTTCGCGCATGCTGGAAAAACAACTGCGCCGATTCGAGCCGTTCCGGGAAATGTCCTCGTCAGAACTCAACACAGTCGCACGGCATGCGCAGGTTCTGCAGATGCCCGCACAAAGATGGCTCGTGCGACCCGGACGGCAACTGAACGGTAGCTATTTCCTGTTGCGGGGCAAGCTGTCCTGTTATTCGCTCGACCGCCGCGTGCACTGTGGGGCGCGTGCTGCCGAGCGTGCGGTGTACCCCGGGGCGCTCGGCATCAAGACCCGTACCGCAGCACAATTACTCTGGGTGGATACTGCACCGCTTTCGTTCCTGCTCGGTGTCCACAAGGAGCCGATTGGGCTGGACATTCGACTCGAAGCCTGGGAGCGGCGCTTTCTGGCCGCCCCGGGCTTGAAAAACATGCAGCCGGCTAGCTGGCAGCGGTTCTTCGCTCAGTTCGAGGAGCAACTGGTGTGGGAAGGGGCGGACGTCGTGCGCTACGGAGATGAGGCGGCACATTTTTTCGTGCTGAAAAGCGGCTTTGCGAACGTACACAGATCAGGACGCAGGCTGGCAGGCCTGGCCGCGGGAGACTTCTTTGGGGAGGATGCGCTGGTACTCGGCGCTCGCCGCAACGCGACCATTACGATGGAGCAGGATGGCGTGGTGCTGCGCCTGCCGAAAGACGCGTTTCTCGATGCGCTCGGCGGTGAGATCGTGCGGGTGGTCGTGACCCCGGGCAAAGGACGTCTGCTGAACGTTGCGAACTATGCAGAGACTGGTGTCGGCGCAGAGCAATGCGCACTGGCGCTCGGACGGTTGCGCGAGAGCATTCCCGGTCTCGATCGGGGGGCCACGTACTATGTGACTGGCGGGCGTGTGGTGGAACGCGTGCTGGCCAGTTTCATCCTCGAGCAGCGCGGCATCGAGGCGTACTGTGTGGATGCCTCAAGCGGGGACGGTACGCCCGTCGGCCCAGGTGCATAGGGCGCTGATGCTCTCGGCTCGCAACACTGACATCGGGTAGGTGCGATTGATCGCGTCGAGGATGCTACCCAGATCCTCGGTGTCCACCATACTCAGATTTCCGTGTTATCTGCGCTAGTGGGCCGCGGGCGGTATGATATCGGAGCCTGTCCGGGATACGACAACCCGGATGATAATCAATTGCCGAGCGGGACGAAGAATCGACATGAGTGACCCGGATTGTATCTTCTGTAAGGTCGTACGCCGCGAACTGCCTTCAGAAATCGTGTTCGAAAACGATGAGCTGATCGCATTCAACGACATCGGGGCTCAGGCTCCCACGCATCTGCTGATCATTCCAAAAACCCACATCGCGACCCTGAACGATCTGGGAGCGGAGCACGCGGATCTGGTAGGTCGAATGGTTCTCAAGGCGCGCGACCTTGCCGCCGAGCGCGGTATCGATGACGACGGCTACCGCCTGGTGGCTAACTGCAACGCCCACGGAGGGCAGACGGTGTACCACATACATCTGCACCTCCTGGGTGGGCGTCAGCTAAAAGCTCTCGGTTGAGCTGGTGAGGGCACAGCGGTAATGAGCATCTTTGACGAGTTGATTGGCGGCTTCGACCGCGCATTGCGCACGCTGACGAATACGCACGAGGCGGCGCGGCGCAATCCCGGGGAAGAAGTCGCCGAAGTGGACCTCAGCGATGAGGAACGCGCGCATGCCGCCGGGCTCATGCGCGTGAATTACACCGGTGAGATCTGCGCACAGGCGCTTTACGAAGGCCAGGCGGCGACGGCGCGGGATTCAACGGTGCGCAATAGGCTGCTGACAGCGGCGGAGAAGGAAGCGGACCATCTCGCGTGGTGCAGCGAACGCCTGGATGAGCTCGACTCGAGGCCCAGTGTTCTGAATCCTCTTTTCTATGCAGCATCCTATGCGCTCGGCGTCGCCACCGGTCTTGCCGGTGACAAAATCAGCCTGGGCATGGTGGAAGCCACCGAGGACAGGGTGTGCGCGCACCTGGAGAATCACCTCGACGCACTGCCGGCAACGGATGAGCGAAGCCGTGCCATCGTCACGCAAATGTACGAAGACGAGGCGCGCCATGGCGCGGAGGCCCTGGCCGCCGGTGGTGAGGAGTTTCCGGAACGCGTTAAGGAAATTATGGCGGTGATGTCCAGACTGATGACGGAGACGACCTACCGCGTTTGAAGCCCGTGTTGGGAGCCGTGGGTGCTACGCGTCCTGTGCTTCGATGATCTCCCAGTCGTGCGTAATCACCACGCCGCCGCGTTCCAGCATGATGGATGCGGAGCAGTAGCGTCTGGCGGTCAGGTCGACAGCGCGCTCCACCTTCTTCTCGTCGATGTTTGTGCCGGTGATGAGAAAGTGCAGATGGATGGTCTCGAATACAGCGGGGATCTCCTCGGCCCTCTGCGCGGTGATCTCGGTCACGCAATCGGTGACGTCCTGTCTCGATTTCTCGAGTATACGAATGATGTCGACGGAAGTGCATCCGCCGAGGCCGATGAGAACCAGTTCCATTGGCCGCAACCCCTTGTTCTCGCCCCCGTCGTCAGGGGGGCCGTCTATGATTACGCTGTGTCCGGAGTCGGCCGTGGCCTCGAAGCTGACCTTGTCGGTCCATTGTATTTTTGCGTGCATGACTACAGTTTCGCAGTACCAATTTCCAAAATCGTGACTATTTCATGTGGCGTGGCGTGGCGAATGACCATTCATACTGTAAAAAAGCACCATTTGTCGACTAGTTCTCGTTTGTCCAAAACACGCTATGCAAGTATTCGCTCCACGCAAGGTGTTACGAAGGAGCGCAACAAAATGCTTGCAGCAAAGAGTACAACCATGGGCATGAGTGCAAAGCGGCCCCTGATGGCGAAAGGCTTTCAGATGAACGATGCTCAGACGCACCTCGATGCGTTCCTGGCCGCCGCCCACCGACGAAAATATCCGGCCAAGAGTACCCTGATCTACGCCGGAGACAAGAGCGATTCGATCTACTACATCCTAAAAGGCTCGGTCACGGTGCTGGTGGAAGAAGAATCCGGCCGGGAGATTATCGTCTCCTATCTCAACAAGGGCGACTTTTTCGGTGAGATGCCGCTTTTTTCGGAAAAAGTACCCCGTTCAGCCTGGGTGAAGGCGAAGACCGAGTGTGAGGTTGCAGAGCTCTCGTACGGCAAGTTCAAGGAACTCGCTAACAAACACACGGATTTATTGTATGCAGTGGGACGGCAGATGGCAGATCGCCTCAGCCGCACCACGCAAAAGGTGAGTGATCTGGCGTTTCTAGACGTTACCGGGCGGGTAGCAAGGACGTTGCTTGAACTCACCAAACAACCCGATGCCATGACACATCCGGACGGGATGCAGATTAAGATCACCCGTCAGGAGATCGGCCGTATCGTGGGTTGCTCAAGGGAAATGGTCGGGCGCGTTCTCAAAACCCTCGTCGAACAAGGACTGGTTTCGGCGAAGGGTAAAACCATGGTGGTTTTCGGAACGCGTTGAGACAGCCCCCGTGACGTTGTTGCGGGATTTCCAAGGAAGTGAATGGAAAACGGGTCGCATTAGCGATCCGTTTTCGTATGGGCGAATCAGAAAAAGAGCCGTCTTAACTCAGCCCCCGGGTCCTCGGCGCGCATGAAAGCCTCGCCTACGAGATAAGCGCGAATACCCGCATTGGCCAGCCGCTTCACGTCATCGCGAGTATGTATTCCGCTCTCCGTGACCACCAACACTCCGTCTGGTATCTCCCTACACAGTGACAGGGTGGTGTCTAGTCTGGTCTCGAATGTCTTCAGGTCGCGGTTGTTGATGCCGATCATGGCGGGGTTGAGGGACAATGCGGCTTGCAGTTCGACTCGATCGTGTACCTCGATGAGGACATCCAGCCCCAGCCCCCGTGCCGTACCGTGGAGCACGGTCAGTTGCATGATGTCGAAGGCCGCCGCGATCAGCAAAACGCAATCGGCACCCAGGGCCCGCGCTTCGAACAGCTGGTATTGGTCCGTGATGAATTCCTTGCGAAGCACGGGCAGCGAACAAGCTGCGCGCGCTTCCACGAGGTCGTTATCATGCCCCTGGAAGTACTTCTCGTCAGTCAGTACTGATAAACAGGCGGCGCCGCTGGTCTGGTAGCTCGCAGCGATCGCGGCCGGTTCGAAATCGCTGCGAATGAGGCCCTTGCTTGGAGATGCTTTCTTTACCTCCGCGATCACGGCAGAGCCCTTGCTTGCCGCGTGCTGCAACGCTTTTACGAAACCCCTTGCAGGTGGCATCGCTTCGGCCGAGACGCGCAGATCCGCCTCGGATCTGCGCCGCCTGCGTTGCTCGACCTCTGCACGCTTGTGCGCCATGATTTCGTCGAGGATGGTCATGCCTCAGCCATCAGAGCAGAGACGCGTGCCAGTTCCTTTAGTCGTTCCTCGGCGAGTCCCGAGGCAATGGCATCCTGAGCCATCATCACTCCGTTGGCGAGACTGGTGGCCACACCAGAGACGTAGATGGCTGCACCTGCGTTCAGCGCGACGATCTCCGCCGCTGGTGAGTTTGGCCTCGTCAGCGCCTGCTTCATCAGGTTGAGCGAGGTGTCGGCATCGGTTGCACGCAATTCATCGACCGGCGTGGTGGTCAGTCCCACATCCTCGGGAACAAGCTCATAGTGCTCTATCTGGCCGAGCTGCAACTCCACGACACTGCTGGGTCCGTCCAGCGACAGTTCGTCTAGACCGCGGCTGTGTACCACCATGACGTGCTCGGAGCCGAGCCGTTGCAGCACTTCCGCCATGGTGCGCTGCCAGTCGGCGCTGAAAACGCCGAGCACCTGACGTTTGGTGCCCGCCGGGTTCGTCATGGGTCCCAGCACATTCATCATGGTGCGAAAACCGATCTCCTGACGCACAGAAGCCGCGTGGCGCATGGCGCGGTGATGTGCCTGGGCAAACAGGAAACCAACCCCCACTTCACGGATGCAATGCGCAATCTGATCGGGGGTGAGCTGGATGTTCACGCCGGCTGCTTCCAGTACGTCTGCACTGCCGCTGAAGCTGGTCATCTTGCGATTGCCGTGTTTGGCGACGCTGGCGCCGGCCGCTGCGACAACGAACGCGGCGGCGGTCGAGATGTTGAACAACTTAATACCGCTGCCTCCGGTGCCGCAAGTGTCCACGAGGTGTGGTGCATCCACTTCTACCTTGGTAGAGAGCGTGCGCATGGCCTGGGTCGCACCCGCCAGTTCGGCCGCCGTCTCGCCCTTCATACGCAGAGCAGTGAGGAGTGCCGCGATCTGCGTTGGGCTCGCCTCACCGGACATTACGAGGTGGAAAGTCGCGCGCGCCTGTTCCTGTTCGAGATCACGGCCTTCCACCAGGTGCGCCAGTGCTTCTTTTAGATCCACGTTAGCGATCCTTTAGAAAGTTCTTCAGCAGGTCGTGACCGCAACCGGTGAATATGGACTCCGGATGAAACTGCACGCCCTCCACGGGATGTTCACGATGCCGGAAACCCATGATTTCGTCGACTTTTCCGTCGAATTCGGTCCAGGCGGTGACGTCTAGGCAATCCGGCAGGCCTTCGCGCGCCACGATAAGCGAATGGTAGCGGGTCGCCTCCAGAGGGCTCGGTAGACCCCGGAACACACCCCTGCCATTGTGATGGATGGGCGAGGTCTTGCCGTGCATCACCTCTTTCGCCCGCATCACCGTGCCGCCGTAGACCTGGCCAATGCTCTGATGGCCCAGGCATACGCCAAGCACTGGGATATGCGATGCGAAGCGGCGGACCACGTCCATGGATATGCCCGCCTCGTTCGGGGTACATGGACCTGGGGAGATCATGATCTTTTCGGGTGCGGCGGCCTCGATCTCATCGAGCGTGATCTCGTCGTTGCGGTGCACTTGCACTTCGGCGCCCAACTCGCCGAGATATTGCACCAGGTTGTAGGTGAAAGAGTCGTAGTTATCGATCATCAGGATCATGGCTGGTCCCGTATGGTTTCTTGAAAGGTTGGCGATGAAGTCCCCGTGGGGAGGTGGAAGGATCAGGCAGAGCGGAGCGCCCGCCAACACAGGCGCCGGGTGCGCGGAGCATCGTTGTCGCTAACGGTGTTCATCGGTGGGCGATGATAGTCGTTCGCATGACGATTCGGAAGACGTGTGATGACGTGGGCGTGTGGCATGGCCCGGCAGTGTGCTGACAGCATCCGCTCGGATCGGCGGTGGATAGGCTAGCGATAGCCGGGCAGCGGGTGTCCGCCTTGTGACAGGTACAGGTGCGTGGAGCTCGTGCCGTTGGCGTTCTGCACGCTTCGGTAGAATCCCTCCACATCTCCGCTCGTGTTCTGTGCGGCGACTCGTCTGGCGAGGTCGATGACATCCGATGGTGGCACTCCGGGATCGTTCTCAAAGGTGAGTTCGCATAGCGCCTGCCGACAGTCGACATCCGAGACCCGGTGCTGATCGAGCTGTGCCGCTGTGAGCGCGTCGCTGAGATGGGTGATCCAGAACTCACTGCCCTGGGAGTTGGTGCTCTCGAGCGCAAGGCGTTGTTCGATATCGAACTGCCTCTGATCGGCTTCGAGGGCCAGATCCTGTTCCATTGCCAACAGGGAAACGGGTTGCGAAAGTTCCGCCTCGTCCTGATCCGGAACGTCCAGTGCGCGCAGCTGTGCGCTCAGTTCGTCTTGCCTCACCTGCACTGTTTGCAGTTGCGTATTCAGCGAGACGAGAGCGGCTGCCAGTTTCTCGATCGACGCGGGAGGCCATACGGAACCTCCATGTCGCGAGGACTCACTATCTGCGCGCGAGCCCGATATTCGAGCAGTTGCATGATGTCATGCGCTCGATCCAGGCGCACATGAAGCTTGCGAGACTCGATGTGCGCGACAGTGAGCTCGATGCGGCGCAGGCGCTGGCTGAGGCGTCGCTCGCGCGCTCTGAAGACCTCAATCTGCTGCACACGGCGGTTCAGGCGCAGGAACTGCTGGGCGATGTGGCACTCGCCCGTGAGGATCCCCGGGCGGCTACCCTCCACTTCAGCGACGCCTTGTCCAGCGTGCGGTCTGCGAGCAGGGCGGGGAAAGAGGCAACGCTGGAGATCAAGCTGGTCACCATCCACCTCGATGCAGGTGGTCTGGATGCTGCCGCGCCGCTGCTGGGGGCGCTGGTATTGGCGGCACCGACGGCGGAGGCGTTGATGGTGCAGGCCCGTTTCAGCCATCTGAACGGGCAGCCCGATGCAGCGGTGGGCGCACTGTCCTCCATGCTGAAAACCCGCGGGTCGGAAGTGAAGCAGCGCATCACGGAACTCGCGGCGCGTGCGGTGGCGCACTACGCGCTGCCGTTCCAGCCCGCGGCGCTGAATCCGTACGCTGATGTCTCCTACGTTGGGCCACAGCGGGCGCTCACGGCGATGCCTACCTATATGAACGAGAGAGCCGCCACTATCTATTCGGGCGCGAGTGAGGTTCAGCGCGACGTGCTCGCGAAGAGAGTGCTTGGGCTCTAGAGGAAGGCAAACCGAGGTCAGGACCCACTGGTTTGGTCAACGGGGACCGGCCTGTACATATTGTAGTTCTTGCGATCCGGTCGACTCCGAAGCCAACGCATCTCCATGATGAAGATCATCTGAATCAACAGCAGCAGCAGGCTGACTGCCAGAGGGCTGAATGTTTCGTCCTGGATGGGTCGGATAGTATTGCGGGTGACGAGGCCGATGAGGTTGAGGCACCCCGCAAACCCGACTGCGCAGACGAACAGCCACGTCCATCTGCGGGCGTACGCCCAGAAGTCGTCGTCTGCCTCGAACGGGTCGCCTCTGGACGTGCGCATGAACTTGCAGATGTTCCAGAACATGAGTCCCAGCATCAGGATACTGGTGAGCACCAGGCTGGCGAGTCGCTCTCGAAACACGGGATCACCCGAGCCGATGTAGAACGCCAGCGAGACATTGGCGATATACAAACCCACGACGAGGACGAGAGCCCATGGCGGCATGAGGGCGTGCAGCGTTCTGGGTATCAGTTCGGCCGAACGGGCGACGGGCTTCGGCATGCCTCGATATGCGCGTTCGCCGCGTATCTCCCAGAACCGCGACAGCGCTCAGGGCGCCATCTGTACGAGTAGATACGCAGCGATCATCATGCTGATCGTCTCGGGCGGATGCTCCCCCAGGAGCGCGTAATCGAAGAATGGCACTCCGCCCACGGCGATTGCGAAGTGGGTCAGACGAAGCAAGCGGCCTCTGAAACCCCAGCTCGAAGTGCCCTGGGGATAGAGCTGGGATAGCTATCGGGTGGATAGCGGCCTACCAGCTCACGGTAGTACGCGTCCCGTCTGAGCGGCGCGTAGACGGAGATGACGAGAAACGCCTGATTCAGCACAGAGAACTGGGTGCCGTACAGTGCTGCGAGGCTCTCGGAGGTGTCGAGTCCGATGACTATGGCGTTCAGCACGATGACGGCGGTGATACCGTGCTGGAACCAAGGGTTCGCGACGATGTGCCCGGCGATGCCCACGCGTTTCAGCCCCCGGAGAGCTTGCCTCCGGCGATGGCTGCCGCCTGAAAGATGGCTCGTGCCTTGTTCATGCTCTCCTTCCATTCGAGTCGCGATATCGAATCGGCCACGACGCCGCCGCCCGCTTCTATGTAGAGTTCACCGTCCTTTACAACAGCTGTACGGATGGCGATGGCGGTATCCATGTTGCCGTTCCAGGCCAGGTAGCCCACCGCTCCTCCGTAGATGCCGCGTTTGACCGGTTCCAATTCGTCAATGATCTCCATTGCTCGAATCTTCGGCGCGCCCGACAGTGTGCCGACGGGCAAAGTGGCTCGCAGCACGTCCATGGCGGTGCTGCCTTCCTTCAGGCGACCAACGATGTTGGAAGAAATGTGCATCACGTGGGAGTAGCGCTCGATGGCAAATTTCTCCGTGACTTCCACGGATCCGATTTCAGCAACCCTGCCGACGTCGTTGCGTCCGAGATCGACCAGCATCAGATGCTCGGCGATTTCCTTCGGATCTCCGAGCAGTTCCTCTTCCATGGCCTGGTCCTCCGCGGGTGTGTGCCCGCGCCGACGCGTACCCGCCAGCGGGCGGTTGACGATGGTACCGTCCTCGACGCGTGCCAGTATTTCCGGCGAAGAGCTCACGATCTGAAAGCCGTCCAGATCCATGAAGTACATGTAGGGCGACGGGTTGAGACTCCTGAGCGCGCGATACAAGTTGATTGGCTCGGAACCAAACGGCAGTGATAGGCGCTGCGCGAGCACGACCTGCATCACATCGCCCGCACGGATGTATTCGCGGGTGCTTTCTACCGCGGCCTTGAACGCCTCCTCGCCGAACTCGGAGATGAAATCGCTTTCCTCGACCGGCGGATTGGTGCTGGTTTCAGGAATAGTCGGCGCGAGTCTGGCAAGCGCGCGTGCGTGCGCTTCGAGTTTTTCCACGGCCTGCGGGTAGGCGTTGTCCTGCTCGGGGTCCACCAGGCAGATGAGTTGCATCATGCCGCGCAGGTTGTCGAACACGACCACCTCCTCGGAAACCATCAATACGATATCCGGTGTACCGAGAGTGTCGGGGGGAGCGGTATCGGCCAGCCGCTTCTCGACGTAGCGCACACAGTCGTATGCGAAATAACCCACCAGACCGCCGTAGAAGCGGGGCAGGTTTTCTACCTCAGCGACGCGAAAGCGTGCCTGGAACGATTCGATGAATGAAAGCGGATCATCGCTCTCGAGCCGTTCGACCACCTCGCCATCCGTGATGATGCGAATCTCGGATCCCTCAGCGACGATAACCGTGCGGACTGGAAGGCCGATTATGGAGTAACGGCCCCACATCTCATCACCCTGTGCGGACTCCAGCAGGTAGGAGTAGGGGCCGCGTGCGAGTTTCAGGTAGGTGGACAGCGGTGTGTCCAGATCGGCGAAGGTTTCGTGGACTACGGGAATGCGGTTGTAGCCCTGTGCGCGAAGGTGCTCGAATAGTTCTGCGTTCATGTTGGGTTCCTTACCTGGTGGCGTATCTGACGGTCGTGCGGAGATTCCCGCGAGTGCGAGTCAGAATCGCCAACTGGTAGGAACCAGTGCGGCGCCAGTATCGAGAGTGGCGGTGAGCAAAACCATATACCCGGCCTGTTGCCATGCTTGTGGTTCGGTTCGTATCGGAGCGCGCGTCTCTGCCGGCGAGCGGGCATCGAGAGGCGGGCAAGCCTAAACGAGGTCTGCAAATGATTCAATCAGGGCATCTGCGCCGAGTTGATCCGGCGGGACGCCGTGGTTGTAACCGTAGGGAACGCATACCACCGGACAACGCGCCGCACGGGCAGCCAGCACGTCGGTTTGTGAGTCTCCGACGAAGAGCACCCGGGCGGGTTCCAGTCTGAGCTCGCCACAGGCCATGAGTACCGGGTCCGCTGCCGGTTTGGGTTTGCCCGCCGAATCTCCACAGATGACGGTGGAAAAAGTATCGAGCATGCCGAGTTCGTCGAGCAGAGGAATGGTGAGGTCGCCGTGCTTGTTGGTCACAACGCCAAGAACGGCGCCCCGCTCCCGCAGAGCATGCAGGGTTTCAACCACCCCGGGGTAAGGCTGGCTTGCGACAGCGATATGTTCGCGGTAGCGGACGAGAAAGTCGGCAAGCATCGCGTCGAGTATGCGTCTGGGTACTTTCTTGTGTGCCAGCGCCTGTTCGATGCAGGCTCGCGCCCCGTGTCCCACCCAGTGTCTCGTGAGAGCTTCTTCTACAGCGTCGTATCCAGCAGCCTTCAGTGCGTAATTGAGCGCCGCGTTGATATCGGGTGCGGTGTCTATCAACGTGCCGTCCAGGTCGAACAGGTAGCCGGGGTACGTCCTGAGGATCGAGTCGGAGATTTCAGACACTGCCGTCGCGGTCCACCAGCTTTAACTGCTCGCGCATCTCGGCAATGGTGGTTGCGTAGTCCTGCGTGTTGAAGATAGCGCTGCCCGCGACGAAGGTATCTGCTCCGGCGCGCGCGGCTGCGGCGATGTTGGTAGCCTTGATGCCGCCATCGATTTCGAGCCGTGCATCAGATTCGGCCTCATCGAGGATGGCGCGCGCACCGGCGAGTTTGCGCAGGCTCGATTCGATGAACGACTGGCCGCCAAAGCCGGGATTCACGGACATGATCAGCACGAGGTCGACCAGCCCCGTGACTTCTCTCAGAGCCTCCAACGGTGTAGCCGGATTGAAGACTATGCCAGGTTGTTTGCCGCCCTGGCGTATGAGTCCGAGAGTACGGTGTAGATGTTTCGTGCTCTCGGGATGGACGCTGATGATGTCGGCACCGGCGTCGATGAAGTCGCCGATCAGCCGGTCCACGGGCTTGACCATCAGGTGAACGTCCATGATGCATTCGATTCCGGCCTTGCGCAGAGATTCGAGTACCAAGGGACCGATCGTGAGGTTCGGCACGTAGTGGTTGTCCATCACATCGAAATGAATGATGTCCGCGCCCGCGGCCAGCACGTTGCGAATCTCCTCGCCCAGGCGCGAGAAATCTGCGGAGAGGATTGAAGGAGCAATCCAGTGGTTCAACGCTGAAACCCTCCGGTGGTATCTAGTGGTATTGAGCTATTCCGGGGGCGCGATTATAGAGAAGAACACTTCCTCGCGTCAGCATTACAGCGCTGTGAGTTGATCCGGCGTACCAATGTCTGTCCAGAGCCCTGAAAACAGCTGCGCGGACAGCACCCCTCGTTCCATGGCCTCGAAATAGAGGGTGCGTAGTGAGAATGCACCCTGGGGTGAGCGTTCGAACAATACCGGATGCAGGAGGGCGATGCCGCAATACACCACCTCGTCGCCGCGTGCGATGATGCGAGTGTCCTCAACGTCGAAATCTCCCCGGCTGCGGAAGGCCGGTCTTGGGGTCACTACTATGTGCGCGGGACAGTCGTCGGGCGGTGCCTCCGGCAGGCTATCGAAGTCGAAAGTCGTGAAGATGTCGCCGTTCAGAATCACGAAGGGCTTTACTCCCAGCGACGGCAGGGCGGCTTTGATGCCCCCGCCGGTCTCGAGCAGTTTCTCCTCGCGGCTGTATACGATGTTTACGCCGTGCGCGCGGCCATCGCCGAGGTGCGTGGTGATCTGCTCGCCGAGGTGGTGCAGGTTGATGACGATATCGGTGATTCCCGCCTTCTTCAGCCACGACAATTGGTGTTCTATCAGCGGACGCCCACGCACCTCGAGCAGCGGTTTCGGGGTGCGGTTGGTATACGGGCGAAGACGTGTGCCGCGACCGGCGGCGAGGATCATCGCCTTCACTGGAGTTTCCGCCGTGTCAGGACGGTGAGTTCGGGAATCCAGTCCGCCAGGGGGGTTGCTTCGGGATAGCGAGTGGCCGTGGCGGCGGCGACCTCGAGTACGGGAGCGATATGTTCGAGATGGGTGTCCTTGCCATCTCGTAGATGCAGTCGCGCGAAGATACCGATGGCTTTTAACTGCCGTTGTAACGCGGTTAGGTCGAACACCTGCTCGAACGTGTCGAGATCGAAGTCGATTTCGGTTAGTTGCAGGTAGCGGGCGCACCAACCTCGGATGGACGTCACCTCGAACCGGTGGTAGCAGTCGTATAAAAGGGAGGCGAGATCGTAGGTGGCAGGCCCGATCATCGCGTCCTGAAAATCTACTATGCCAAAAGTGCCATTGCTGGCGAACAACAGATTGCGGCAGTGGTAGTCCAGGTGAATGCAACACTGAGGCTGATCGATGTCGTTCTGGACCAGGACATCGAACAGGCTTCGTATGCGTGCAGGCATGCTCGTACCCAGCAGGCCTGAGACGAACCAATCGGTGAAGATGCCGAGTTCGTCCACGAACCGCTCTCTCGGGTAGGGTGGAATGCGCGCATCGTCGATGCGCTGCAACCGTATCAGGTGCTGGAGAGCGACCTCTAGTGCTGCATTGGTGTCACCTTCGATGTACGCCTGTTCGAAGTGCCGCTCGCCGAGATCGGATAACAGAAACCAGCCATGTGCGCGATCCACGGCCAGTATCTCCGGAACCGGTAGACCCGCATTTGAAAACACGTCCCGGGAGGCGAGAAACTGATCGTTTCGCTCGGTGGCGGGAGGGGAGGACATAGCGACCAGGGTGGAAGGGGCGCGTGGGTCCGCCACAGGGCGCAGCACCAGGCGGTAGAAGCTACGGGTGCTGGCTTCCACACGCATGGCTGAGATGGCCCCGAGTTCACGATCCAACTTCGCGGCCTGTCCGGTTATCCAGTGTTTCAGATCGTCTTGCACGGGTGAGCATTATAGAGATTTTGCCGTAGGTGAATTGCGAACGGATTTTCATCGCGTATGATCGCGCGGATGGGTGCACTGAGAACGTTGTTGGTGGCCGCATGGTGGTTGCTCGCCCTGTGGGCGCATAGCGCGACACCAGAGGACCAGCCGATTCTCTATGAGACCCACGGCGGTTTTGTGTGCGGACGCGCGGAAGAAACGGGTAAGTGGCGTTGTGAGGGCGCCAGCAACGCGGCGCGTGCTTCCGCGAGCAAGGAGCGCAGGCGCGAAGCGGCCGATTCCGCGACGCCGCTGGTATCGCCGAAGCCAGAGAAACCCGCTCCACGAGTCACACCCCCTCCCGACGCGGAACCACCGTCAGCGATCGAGCGTGCACCCGCGTCACCGCCCGTAGCGGCGCAGCCAACGGCAAAGGCAGAATTGCCGCAACGGCCGCACACCCCGTTTCAGATGCTGGAAGACTTCGCCGCCAGTCTCTGGGTACCGGAGTCGCGGCTTTCCGAGAAGCGGCAGGCCGGCTACTGTGCCGGTGGTTACCTCGAACCCGCCTACCCCGGCAGGGGCGGCGCTGAAATCGAAACCCTGCCCATCACAGTCGAGGCAGACGGTATTGGCTATGATGTCGGGGAGGAGATTCAGCTCGAGGGCGATGTCACTCTGTCTCAAGGTGATCGCACGGTGCGAACACGTCGCGCGAGAGTGGACGAGGTGTCGTGGATCGCCCACCTCGAAGGGGGCGTGCGTATAGAGGAGCCGGGTTTGATCGCTCAGGGTGAGTCCGCGCAGGTCGATCTGCGTACCCGTGCGGCGGATGTCAGCGAGGCGCAGTTCGTGCTCGTGGAGGGTGAATTTCGCGGTGATGCGCAGACCATCAAGCGCGACACCGACGGCAACCTCGACATGCAGCGCGCCAGCTTCACGCGCTGCCAGCCAGACAGCGATGGTTGGGTGCTTAGCGCCCGGGATCTGCATCTGCCGGAAGACGAGGTGTTCGGTACGGCGCGCAACGCCACGATCAGAGTGCACTCCGTACCAGTTTTCTATACACCCTACCTGCTCTTTCCAGTGAGTGATGAGCGTGTGTCAGGATTTTTGTTTCCCGATTTCGGCTATTCCAGCGAAGATGGTTTCGATCTCGCGCTGCCCTACTATCTGAATCTGGCACCCAGCTACGATGCGACGCTTACCCCCCGCTGGATGAGCGAACGCGGGGTGGGTCTGGAGGCGGAATTTCGCCATCGCTCATCCTGGGCGGAGACGAGTCTTGGCGGTGCGTTCCTGACCGAGGACGATCTCTACAATGGCACCCAGTCGCTAGATGACTGGGAAGACGATCTGGCACTTGGGATGGCTTCACCTTCAGAGTTCGATCCTGCCGATCGCTGGCTGTACAGCATGGATCACAGGGGGCAGCTGGGGCGCTTTCGCACACGCATAGACTACACGGCGGTTAGTGACCGAGATTACTTTCGCGATCTCGGAACGGATCTCGGGGTATCCAGCCGTATCCAGTTGCAGCGCCTCGGCGAGGTGCGCTACGACCGCGGTGGGTTCGCCATGCGTTTGTGGGCGCAGCGTTTTCAGCGTCTGGACGAGATCGAGCGGGAGGAATACGAGCGCCTGCCCGAACTGGATGCGAGCTACGTTTTCGATCTCGGCCCGTTCGATGTCTCCATCGCCGGTGCGCTCGCTTCCTTCGATCGAGACAACGAAGACCAGCTCGGCATAAATGCGTTGGAGGGGGAACGCATGCACGTGGAACCACGCATCACCCTGCCGTTCAGCTGGCCGTTCGGCTTTCTCACCATCAGCGGTGGCTACCGGTACACGCGCTATGATCTCGAATCCGAGGCAAGCCCGCTCGACGACGATCAGCCGGAACGGTCCATCGGCATGGGTTCGGTGGGCGGGGGACTGTTTTTCGAACGTGATGTCGAGTGGTTTGGCACGCCGCTGGTGCATACGCTCGAGCCGCGTGCTTATTATCTGTATCAGGAATACGAGGATCAGACCGATCTGCCGCTGTTTGACGCCAAAGAGCTGACGTTCAACTACATACAACTGTATCGGGACAATCGCTTCACCGGCATCGATCGCATCGGGGATGCCAATCAGCTGTCTGCAGGTGTCACGACGCGATTCTTGAGCCGGGTGGATGGGCGCGAGTATTTCCGCGCCAGCATCGGTGGGATCGTCTACTTCGAAGACCGCGAGGTCACTTTGCGCGGTACACCGACAGAGGAGGAGTTCCATTCGACATCCGCCCTCGCCGCGGAGGTCCTCACCCACATCGGCAACTGGCGTTTCGGGGGTAACATCGTGTGGGACCCGCATGACAACGAGGTGGATGAAAGCGGCGTACTGGTGGGCTTTCAGCCGGACAGCCGGCGCATGCTCAACGTCGGCTACCGCAAGCGTGTCAAAAGCGATATCGAACAGACCGATTTGTCCGTGTACTGGCCCATTTCGGAACGCTTCTCGGTGTTCGGCCGATGGAACTATGATCTAGTCAGCGCTCGAACTATTGAGGTGTTTGGCGGAATCGAGTACAACGACTGCTGCTGGCAGATACGTCTGATTTCGAGACGTTTTCTGGATGCACCGAGCAACGATTTCACGAACGTGGAACCCGATGATGGCATCTTTCTCCAGATCGGCTTCCGGGGACTCGGCGGTTTCGGCAACCGCATCGAATCGGTACTCCAGCGCGGTATCCGCGGCTATCGAACGGAGAACTTCATTGCGTACTAATCGTGGTATTTCGGCTCCGGCCTGCGTGGCCCTGGTATTCATGGCTAGCCTGGTGCACGCGGCTTACCGCGAACTGGATACTATCGTCGCCGTCGTCGACGACGATGTCGTACTCGCCTCTGAGCTGCTCAGCCGGCTCGAGACCGTGCAGGAGCAGATCCAGGCACGCAACATGCAGATGCCGCCGCAGGATGTGCTGCTCAGCCAGCTCATGGAAAGGCTTATTGTCGAGAACATACAGCTGCAGCATGCTGAACGCCGAGGCGTGGAGATCGACGATGAAACACTGACCCGCGCGGTGATGAATTTTGCCGAGGGCAATGGTATGAACCTTGAGCAGTTTCAGCAGGCATTGCTCGACGATGGGCTCAGCTATCGTGAGTTCCGCGAGGAGATCCGACGCGAGATGATGATCTCGAGACTGCAGCGCAACCTCGTGAGCCGGCGCATCTCCATCAATGAAAAGGAAGTCGACGACCTGCTCAACTCACCCTACTACCAACAGCTTTTGTCGGACGAGTTCCGTGTGGGACACATACTGCTGGAAATCAGCCAGAATGCGAGCGAAGAAGTAGTGGCCGAGGCGCATGAGCGGGCCCGACGTATCGTTGCCAACCTGCGCGAGGGTGCGGACTTCAGTCAGACGGCCATGGCGGAATCAGCCGGTGCGAGAGCATTGGAAGGGGGCGATCTGGGCTGGCGGAAGGCGGGCGAATTACCGAGTTTGTTTGCTGAGCAGATACTCAACCTCGAGGTAGGTGAAACCGCGGCTGCCATTCCCAGCCCGAGCGGGATCCACATCATCCAGCTTTTGGAGAAACGCGGCGCTGGAACCCAACGGGAACACCAGACGCAGGCGCGCCACATTCTCGTGCAACCGTCGGAGATCCGTACACCGGAGCAGACCGAGACGCTCATCCGTGAACTTCACACGCAGCTCGAGGAAGGCGCGGACTTCTGCACCCTGGCTGAGGAACACTCGGAAGATCCCGGTAGCGCGTTGAACTGCGGTGACCTCGGCTGGACCACGGGCGATCAATTCGTCGAGCGTTTCGTGGCAGTCATGAACGATACGGAGGTCGGTGGGCGCAGCGAACCGTTCCAGTCGCGCTATGGCTGGCATGTCCTGGAAGTGCAGGATCGCCGTGAACAGGACATGAGTGAGGAGACCAGGCGCAATATGGCGTTGCAGATTCTCCATCAACGGCGCTTCGACGAGGAACTGCAGGAGTGGCTGAAGGAAATTCGCGACGAGGCTTTCGTCGAAATCAGGCTCTAGTGGGCCATGGGGCGTGAGGCCACGCTGGCTGTCACGCCGGGTGAGCCTGCCGGTATCGGGCCGGATCTGCTCATTCGCCTAGCGCAGAATCAGCGCGACGAATACTGGGTCGCCATAGCGGATGCGGGTATGCTCGAGCAGCGCGCCCGCCAGCTAGGGCTTACGCTGCGGATAAGCGAGGCGGCGACCCGCGATGCGGGCAGCCTGTGCGTGCGGCATATTGCCCTCTCAGAGCCTGTGTCACCCGGCATCCTCAACGTGGCCAACGTGGAGGGGCTGATGTCCGCTCTTTTGTACGCGGCGGATGGCTGTGTGAAGGGCGAATTCGATGCACTGGTCACCGGTCCCATGCAGAAGTCCATTGTCGTCGAGTCCGGCCGCGCTTTCAGCGGGCACACAGAGTTTCTTCAGCGACATGCGGGTGTGGAAGACGTGCTGATGCTGCTGGTGGCCGGTGCGCTGCGTGTGGCGGTGGTTACCACGCATATCCCGCTACGCGACGTTGCCGATGCGATCGACCGGCCGCTGCTCGAGAGCAAGCTGCATCTGCTGCTCGCCGGTCTCAAGCAGTATTTCGACATTGCCTTGCCTCGTGTCGCGGTGACGGGGCTCAATCCGCATGCGGGGGAGGATGGTCATCTCGGCTCGGAGGAGAAGATGATCATCGAACCGGTATGCGAAGCGTTCAGGGCTCGGGGTGCGAAGATTCTGGGGCCGTTACCCTCGGATACGGCCTTCGTCCCCGGTGCGCTGGCGTCTTTTGATGCCGTGCTGGCCATGTATCACGATCAGGGATTGCCGGTGTTGAAGCACGCCGGATTCGGTCGCGCAGTGAACGTCACGCTGGGCCTTCCCTACCTGCGGACCTCCGTGGACCATGGTACGGCGCTGGATCTAGCCGGCACCATGCACGCCGACACCGGCAGTATGGCGGCCGCGATCGAACTCGCTGGCCGCAATCGGGCATGAGAGCGCGCAAGCGTTTCGGTCAGCACTTTCTTCATGACACGGGTGTGCTCGACCGCATCGCGGCCGCCGTGAACGTGCGTCCAGGCGATGCGGTACTCGAAATCGGGCCGGGCCGGGGGGCCTTGACGGAGACGCTGACCGGTGTGGCCTCGCGTTATGTCGCCATCGAGATCGATCGTAACCTCGCGCCTTTCGTACGCCAGCGCTTCCCGCGCATAGAAGTGGTGACCGGCGATGTGCTGAAGTTGCCACTCGATGAGCTGTTGTCGGGTGAACGCTGGAGAGTGGTCGGGAATCTCCCGTACAACATCACATCCCCGGTGTTGCTGAAGCTGCTCGGCCAACTCGATGCTATCCGGGATATGCACTTCATGATCCAGCGTGAGGTTGCCCTGCGTCTCGCGGCTGACCCGGGTAACAAGGCCTGGGGCAGGCTCACCGTCATGGTGCGGCACGAGTGTGATGTGATCCGCCTTTTCGATGTCGCACCGGGCAGCTTCACGCCACCTCCGGCGGTGCAATCCTCCGTCATCAGGGTGCTGCCTAGAGCCGGAGGTGCGCGCGCTGACAGCCGGAGCCATTTCGAGGAAGTGGTTCGCCACGCATTCTCGCAACGGCGTAAACGGATGGCAAATGCACTGCGCGGGCTCGGCGTAGACTTCGATATCGCACAGGTCGATCCCGGGTTGCGAGCGGACGCATTGTCGGTCGATGATTTCGTGCGGCTCGCCAACACGATTGGATCCAAGAGGATCGAAGAGGGCTGATGTCGGGAATCGAGATTGAGACACACAGCTGGTTCGTTGAAAAGGAGTCGGATCCGGAGCACGGCCACTATGTGTTCGCGTACACGATCACGATCAGCAACTCTGGCGCGATGCCAGGTCAATTGCTGAGCCGGCACTGGTTTGTTACCGACGGTGCGGATCAGGTGGAGGAAGTGGAAGGACCGGGCGTGGTCGGCAAACAACCTCGTCTCGAGGGAGGTGAGTCTTTTCGCTATACCAGCGCCGCCGTGCTTGGCACTCCGGTAGGCAGCATGTACGGCAGTTACGAGTTCAGGCGTGACGACGACACACGCTTTCGCGTGCTCATACCCGCCTTCACGCTCGCCGTGCCGAGTGCGATTCACTGATGGCCACGTATGCCATCGGCGACATCCAGGGTTGCTATGTGGAATTCAACGACTTACTGGA
>DCWG01000038.1 GCA_002327525.1 Gammaproteobacteria bacterium UBA2168
GATGCAGGGGAAAGGTCAAAGGTAAGCTGTGCGCCTAGCGACGAATCTAACGGGTGCTGCTCAGATGGTTCATGTCGCGAGCAGTGGCCCGTGTCTGGTCACTGCTCTTTGCGATGCACCCGGTGAGTTGCTGCCAAAAGCCGAGAAGCTTTGCAAGGCATTGGAACATCGCTTGCCGGTACCCGGTTTTTGCAATCCTCTTCACCGGTGTAGCGGTTGCAGAGATCGGTCAGAAAGCCGCGATCAAAGTATCCGGGCTCACCGCCCGTGAGCACATTTTCATGAATACGCTGCAGGCGCTCACGTTGATCGAGTATGGTGGCGTTTTCTTCTCGTACTATTGGAGCGAGGTAACCGAAAAAGGCATCCTTGCGTTCGGGGCCTGCATCAAAAATAGAGAAATCGGGCAGAGGTTGGTCGCTTGGTTCAGCGGTGAACAACACGATCAATGCGGCGCTAACCAGGAGTAGTACCGCCATCGCGCCGATGGCCGTGACCGGTCGGTATCCGCACAACCAGTCGCTCTCGAGCTTTGTCTGTTTCACGGAATTACCTGCATGCGCTGATGTTGCTGCTCAGGGCGGGCGCGGGTGGTATCGAGTTTAGCACGCGCGTTCAGGGGTACGAGGAGGGGCATGAGGTTGTGTCTGGCAAGTGGCATCCTGTACCGCTTTGATGGCTGCACGGTCTGGATGCCCATCGGGAATGAGGCCGCTCGCCTGCTGAAAGCGGCTCAGAGCGGCCCGGGTGGCGGGTCCTGCGATGCCATCAGCCTCACCCGGATCGTGGCCGAGCATATCCAGGTCCCGTTGCAGCGCGAGCACCCGGTCGCGGGATAGTCGCAGGTCGCTTGCGGGAATGGGACGGTGTAATCTGCCGGCGCCGGCGATGCGGTCTGCCAGCCTGCCCACGGTCAGCGCGTAGAACTCGGAGCGATTCCAGCCCATGATCGTGTCGAAGTTCGTATACACGATGAATGCCGGTCCTTCGTGTCCGGCCGGAACGAGCACTCGGGCGGGGAGATCGAGCGCTGGCAGCAGGTTCCCGTGGGCGTCGGTCAGTCCCATTTCCCGCCATGCACGCAGCGGCTGCGACTGAGAGATGTTGGCTAGGCCGTAGTCAAAAGCTGCTGGCAACGATATTTCCCGCCCCCAGCGCAGACCCGACTCCCAGCCCAGTTGTTGCAGATAACCACCCGCCGAATGCACGGCGTCTTCGATACTCCGCCAGAGATCGCGGCGACCGTCGCCGTCCGCGTCGACGGCATGCGCGAGATAGGCCGACGGCATGAACTGGAAGTTACCCATCGCACCCGCCCAGGAACCGACCATTTCCTCCGGTGTGCTGTCGCCTGCATCGACGATGCGCAGTGCGGAAATCACCTCTCTGGTGAAAAAATCGCTGCGTCGTTCGTCGCAGGCGAGTGTGGTGAGCGAATCGACAACGGACATTTTGCCGAGATAACTCCCGAAGTTGGTCTCAAGAGCCCAGAAAGCGGCGATGTAGTGCCCTGGTACGCCGGAAGCCTGGCGCACGCGGTCGAACAGTAGTGCGTGTTTCGCGAGCATTTCGCGGCCGCGTACGACCCGGGCCGCGCTCACCCGCTGAGAGTAGTACTCGGCAAACGAGCTCGTAAACTCGGGCTGGGCGCGGTCAAGTTCGAGCACACGCACACTGTGTCGGGCAGAGCCGAGCACGCGTTCGATGGTCGAAGACGCAATGCCCACCTCATCGGCTTCCACCGCAAGCCGAGCCTTGCACGCCGCGTAGCGCTGTGCTTGCCGAGCGTCCGTTGCATGACCTGCTGTAAACAATACCAGGCTGCCAACGGCGACGATCAATCGAATCGAGAGAGGAAGTGTCATAGCGCCTTCGTGTCGATCTGCGCTCTTAGATGTCTGTATCACCCTTGAGCAGACGCTGTGCGATGGTTCGATTCAAGATTTCGTTGGTACCGTCTGCCACGTTCACGATGCGCAGACTATGCCATGCTTGCGTGAGTCCCACCTCATTGGTGAAGCCCATGGCGCCATGGGTTTGTATGGCGCGATCCACGGCCCGGTACCCGGCCTGCACTGAGTAGGCCTTCGTCATCGACAGTTCCTTCACGGCGGGATTGCCCTGGTCGAGCAGCATTGCGGCGTTGATGCCCATGAGATGGGCTGCGTGCAATTCCGTGGCGGAGTCCGCCAGCGGAAAGGTCACGCCCTGATACTGCGAAATGGTGCTGCCGAACGCCTCTCTCGTACTTGCGTATTCCAGCGCGAGTTCAACAGCCCAGCGACCGTATCCAACCGCCCGCGCGGAGTTGTAGATGCGGCCCAGAGATACGCCGTAGAGCGCGGCGCTGAAACCCTGGTCGAGTTCGCCGACAATCTGCCAGGGCTCGACGTAGACATCCTCCAGCGCCAGTTCTGCCTCGTCGCCACCGATGTGACCGAACAGCTTGATGATGCGCTGCACAGTGAAGCCGGGACTGTCGGTCGGAACCAGAAACGCGCTGATGCCGCCCTGCTTGGCGGCTGCCCTGTCTGCATCCGTTACCGCAAACACGACACAATAGTTGGCGATCGGCGCATTACTCGTCCAGATCTTGCGCCCGCTGATGCGCCAGCCGTCGCCATCCTTGCGCGCGCGCGTCTTGATCATGCTGGCGTCGGATCCGGCGTTGGGTTCCGAGAGGCCGAAGCACATTGAGCGTGTGCCATCCATCAGTCCGGCGAGAATGCGTTGCTGTGCCTCGGGTGTGACCTGGGTCAGCAGGCGGCTGGGGCCGAACGCCCAATGGGCGAGGGCATATAGCATCAGCCAGTTCTGGGGCCCGCAACGGTGAAATAGTGCATTCCACGCGACGAAGTAGGCGAGGTGCCCAAGACCGCCGCCACCGAGCTTCTCGGGGACACACATCTGGTAGAAACCCGCTGCGGCGGAGGCCGTGCGCACCTCCCGGATCAGTGCGAGCAGGTCGTCGGAAAATCGACCATCCTCGCGGTACAGCGACCGTGGATTTTCGAACAGGGCCTGGTTGGCTTCATGCCGCGGCAGCACCTCCTGTTCGGCGAATGCGAGGATGCCATCTCGGGCCGAGGTGACTTTTTCCGGTAAATCGATGGCAATCGCGCTCATTTCCTGAATCTGTCGATTAATGTCTGCTTAGGGGATGAACTGCTCGTTGAGGATGCGTTCTTCCAGGTTGTGACCGGGATCGAATAGCAACTCGACGTGAGCTTCCTCGTCCACGGAGATATCCACCTCCACTACGTCGCGCACCTCGTGTGCGTCTGCTACCGCGCTCACCGGACGTTTGAAGTGATCGAGTACCTCCAGGCGTATGCGGGCCTGCTGGCGCAGCACCGCACCGCGCCAGCGACGCGGGCGAAAGGCGCTGATGGGTGTGAGCGCCAGTACACCAGAACCGATGGGCAGAATCGGGCCATGGGCCGACAGGTTGTAAGCGGTACTGCCAGCGGGTGTCGAAACCAGCGCGCCGTCGCACATGAGGTTTGGAATACGCACGGTATTGTCTATGACAACCTTGAGATTTGCCGCCTGTCGCGTCTGACGCAAGAGCGATACCTCGTTGAAGGCGTGCGCCTGTTGAGATATACCGGCATCGGTGGTTGCGATCATCTTCAGAGGTTTGAGTACGGCGGGTTCAGCCGCATCTAGACGCTCGTACAACCCTTCCTCTTCGTAGTTGTTGAGCAAAAAACCCACCGTACCGCGATTCATGCCGTAGATGGGGGTGCGATGGGCCATGTTGCGGTGTATGGCTTCCAGCATGTACCCATCACCGCCTAGTGCAACGACGACGTCTGCTTCGGCCGGATCGACGCTGGGATAGCGTTGCATCAGAGTGGTGCGGGCCGACTGGGCATCGACGCTGCGGCTGGCCACGAATGCGATTTTCTTCAGCAAGTTATCCCCCGGCGGTTCCGATGGGCGAGTCTAACGACGCGCGGGCAGTTTGAGCAACGTTAGTCATTCGTAGCAGAGAAATCCGTTGCTGAACGCACACGCACCGTCCTCGGTGGCCACCTCATAGAACAGCGTATTGTCACGGTCGTCATAGAGTTTGAGCGTTATCGTGGAGGGCATCAGCACCATGGCACTGAAACGGCCGCCCAGTCGCCTGACACGGGTCGGATCGCCACCTAGACGTTGAGCAACAAGATGACCCACGGCCATGGCCATGGTCGCCGTCCCGTGCAGGATGATGTCCGGTAAACCAGCGGCGAGCGCCACGGTGCGATCCGTATGGATCGGATTGAAGATACGTGCGCATTCCGTGTAGACGTGCGCGGCACCGGTGCTCACCGCCATCGGCCATTCGGCGAGCGGGCTTTCATTACCGTTACCAACAGGTGTTGGTGGAGCGATTTCCGACTCGGTTGCTTCTCCCGTGACGTCGACACCGCGACTGATTCCAAGCTGATAGGTACGACACACCGGTTTTCCGGTGTCCGCATTCACGGTATCCAGACGCGTGGTTTGCGCAGCGCCCGGCCGGATGCGTTTCAGCCCGACGACAGTGGCCGTTGTCTGCAAACGGTTGCCATCGGTAATTGGCTGGTAGATGTGCAAATCGTGGGCGGCGTGAACACCGCGCGCGGCTTCTTGCGGTGTCAAGTTTTCAGAACCTGGCAGATGCCGACTATCCAGAATCACCGGCCATTCAAGACACACGGGGAACACCGGGTGGGCTACCACCTTGTGTGCGGTAGTGTCCAGGTATAGCGGGTTGTAGTCGTTCAGACCCGCGCTGTAGGCCATGATCCATCTGGCGTCGACATCGTGTGTGAACATGCGCGTGGAATGACCGACCGTGGAAACATCGAGGGGCATATTTGTCTCGTGAAGTAGTGCACCAGTTGCACACAATACGTGCGCAGGGAAACGAACTGTAGTCCATCGAACTGCCCGGGCGCCACATCA
>DCWG01000117.1 GCA_002327525.1 Gammaproteobacteria bacterium UBA2168
ATGGTTCTGGAGATGCTCAATATTCTCGAGCACTTTGATCTGACCGGCATGGGGCACAATTCGCCCGATTATCTTGCGACCGTGGCTGAGGCGATGAAGATCGCGACCGTCGACAAGGACGAGCACTTCGGCGACCCGCGCTTCGTGGAGGTGCCCCTCGAGCGCCTGCTGTCCCACGAGCATGCCGCGAACATGGCCGAGCGCATCATCGCCGGGGAGAAGACCTATGTGCCGCGCCTCAATCGGGGGGCAGACAACAAAGACACGACACATGTGTGTGCGGTGGATGAGCGTGGCAGCTGCGTGTCGATGACGCACTCGCTGGGCAATCCTTCCGGAGTCGTCACCGATGGGCTCGGTTTTATGTACAACGGATGCATGAACGTGTTCGATCCGCGTCCCGGCAGAGCGGATTCCATTGCACCTGGAAAGTCCCGCTTCACAGCGATGTCACCGACGATAGTGTTCAGAGACGAGCATCCGTATCTCGTGATCGGGGCGCCTGGCGGCACGTTCATCACCATGGGCGTGCTACAGGGCATCCTCAACGTGCTCGATTTCGGCATGAACGCGCTGGAAGCGGTGTCCGCACCACGTTTTTGTGTCACCAGCGACATCATCGATCTCACCAATCGCATCCCCCGCTATATCGAGGCGGAGCTGAACCGGCGCGGATACCAGACACGGCGTACGCATCTCAGTTATCACTTCGCCGGTGTGCATGCCATTCGCCTCACGGAGCAGGGCTGGGATGGCGGTGCCGACCCGGGTAGGGATGGTATGGCGCTGGTGGTTTGAGTACGGTCGTACGCAAACCGCGAATGGATGCGCTCGCCGCGTCGATACTGATCACGTTCAACATCATCCTGGGACTCAACCAGGCACTGGTGAAAGTGGTGAACGCCGGCTTCTCGCCGGTGTTTCAGGCGGGTCTGCGCTCCATCTGCGCGATCGTACCGGTGCTTGCCTTTGCGCTGCTGATGCGCAGGCGTGTGAGCATCACGGACGGGTCGCTACCGCTTGGATTGCTGAACGGGCTGCTCTTTTCCATCGAGTTTTCATTGCTGTTCCTGGCGCTCGACTACACGACCGTCGCCCGGGTCTCGTTGTTGTTCTACACCATGCCGTTCTGGGTGGGGTTGGCTGCGCATTTCCTTTTTCCAGGTGAGCGCCTCACCGTTGCTCGTTCGGCAGGACTGTTGCTGGCACTCGGCGGTGTAGCGCTGGTATTGACCGAAGAGGGGGTGAGCGCGGGGGAACAGGCCTGGATCGGAGACTTGCTGGCGCTGGCTGCCGCACTGGCCTGGGGTTCGATAGCGCTACTCACGCGCGGGACGCGGCTGTCCGAAGTGACCCCCGAGATGAATCTTCTATACCAGTTGGGCGTTTCAGCGGTGGTGCTGACGGTCGCGGCAGCCTTGTTAGGTGACATGGTGCGAGAGCCGACCAGCACAATCTATGCCGTATTTGCCTTTCAGGTGATCGTGGTGGTGGCTATTGGCTTTTCCGTGTGGTTCTGGATTCTCTCCATCTACCCGGTGTCGAATATGGCCTCATTTAGCCTGTTGGCACCGGTCTGTGGCGTATTTTTCGGTGCGTTGATCTTCGATGAAGTGATTTCGGCGACTTTCATCGCCGCGCTCGCGCTGGTCGTCTCTGGTATTGTGCTGGTGAACCGCTGACGGGGAGCGCAAAAACATGTATCGGGGCTGGATAGCCGTCATCGTGATCAGTGCCGCAGTCGCGGGAGGTCTTGGGTATTACAAATACCAGCAGATACAAGCCGCGATCGCCATGGCAGCCGCGTTTCCGGAACCGATAGAAGCGGTGGAGGTATTTGTCTCCCGTGAGGAATTGTGGCAGCCGGTGACATCCGTGACCGCGGAAGTGGTCGCGCGGCGATCGGTGACGCTGCGTAACGAACTGGCGGGTACGATAGAGGCGGTGGGGTTCGAGCCAGGGGACGAGGTGGAGAGCGGACAGCTGCTGCTGCGCCTCGATACCAGTGAAGAGCGTGCGAACCTGGCGGCGGCAAAAGCAGAAGCGCAGGTCGCGAAATTGGATCTCGCGCGCAACCAGAAACTCATCGCTTCGGGTGCGGGCACGGAAGAGGCGCGGGACCGTGCGCGAGCGCGTTTCGATGCCGCGATGGCGGTGGTCAGGCGGCTGGAAGCCGTCATCGGGAAAAAGACACTGCGGGCCCCGTTCGCCGCCCGTGCCGGATTGCACGAACTGGAGGCCGGCCAGTTTCTCGACAAAGCCAGCACCATCACCCGCCTCATGGGTCTGGACGAAGAAATCTGGGTAGATTTTTCGCTGCCGCAGGAGCAGGCCGCGCTGGAGATTAGTTCTTCGGTCATGGTGACCCTCGGAGGACCGGATGGACGATCTGCCAGCGCCCGGATTATAGGGCGGGATGCGTTTGTCAACGAACGCTCACGCAATGTGCGGTTCAGGGCACTGGTGACGAACGACTTACTGCGTGCAGTGCCAGGGTCGCTGGCTAGCGTAGAGGTACCGCTCGGCGAAGCGCGGGTAGCCGCTCTCGTGCCTGTCACCTCAGTGCGCAAGGATTCGTTCGGCGCGAAAGTGTTCGTGCTGCAACCGGCTGAAGAGGGCGCCCGAGGGGACAGTCGCGCCGAGTCTCGTAGCGTGACGCTGGGCCCGCAGCGCGGTGATCTCGTTATCGTGGTCGGCGTGGAAGTGGGAGAGCGCGTCGCTGCCAATGGCGCGTTCAAGTTGCGTCATGGCGTTCTGGTGAACGGCCGAACGTCGGAACAGACGGCCGCAGCCGATGCCATTTTCTCGGAGGAGGGTTCGTGAATCTCGTTCGTGCCGCCCGCACGCCGCGCTTCACAGATGTGTTCATACGCCGGCCGGTACTGGCGCTGGTGATTTCCATCGCTTTGGTGGTGATTGGCGTGAGGGTGGCCGTGGACATGCCGGTGTTGCAGTTCCCTCAGATCGAGAGTGCCTCTCTGGTGATAACGACACCGTACATCGGTGCATCTGCAGAGGTCGTGCAGGGCTTTGTCACCGATCCCATCGAACGTGCCGCGGCCACCATTCCGGGTGTGGACTTCATCGATTCAGTGACCACCGCCGGAATGAGCACGGTGACGGTATATCTGAAACTCAACGAGCGCAGCACGGATGCGCTCGCTGAATTGTCGACGCGTCTGGGACAGATCCGCTTCGAGCTGCCACGTGGCGCGGAAGATCCATCCGTACTGGTGCAGCGCGCAGATCGGCCTCAGGCCGGTTGGTATCTCGGTGTGAAACTCAACGACCATGCCACGCACTCTGAGGTAACCGATTATCTGCGTCGCGAGGTGGTGCCGCAGCTATCCTCCATCACCGGTGTGCAGCAGGTGTGGCTCGGTGGCGGGCGCCTGCCGGCGATGCGCATCTGGCTGAATCCCGATCGCATGGCGATGTTCAACGTGAATGCCGCGGACGTGGAAACCGCACTCGCCCGCAACAACATCATCGCGACCATCGGCCAGAGTGAAAATGCTAACCAGCAGATCGATCTGATGGTGGATACCTCGCTCAAGAGTGCCGAAGAATTCGAGCGTATCGTCATTCGGGAAGCGGATGGCGCGTTGATACGTATAGGTGATGTGGCGCGGGTCGAGCTGGGAGAGGAGGAGAACAACAGCCTGGGCAGGCTCAATCAGTCCATCACCGTTTGGCTCGGTCTGTACCCGCTGCCGGGTTCAAACGAGATCGAAATCGCCGACGAGATGTACGGCGTGCTCGATGACATCAACGCCACCATGCCGTCCGGGCTCGAAATCGAGATCGGTCACGACGTCACCCAATATATGCGCAACGCGCTGCGAGAGATCTTCATCACGCTGGGTGAGACGGTCCTCCTCGTGGGTCTGGTGGTGGTTGCACTCATGGGATCGTTTCGCACCGCGCTGGTACCTCTGGTGACTATTCCCGTGTCCCTGCTCGGCGCGGTGGCGGCCATGGCCATCATGGGCTTCTCATTCAACCTGCTCACGGTTCTCGCCATCGTGCTTTCCGTGGGGCTGGTCGTGGACGATGCCATCGTGATGGTGGAAAACGTGGCTCGCTACATGCGCGAGGGACATTCGCGTTTCGAGGCGGCGCTCGCGAGTTCCAGGCAGCTGGTCTCGCCCATCATTGCCATGACGCTGACGCTCGCCACCGTTTACGCGCCCATCGGTTTTCTGTCCGGGCTGACCGGCGTACTGTTCAAGGAGTTTGCCTTCACGCTGGCGGTAGCCGTGCTCATATCGGGATTTCTGGCGCTCACGCTGTCGCCGGTGATGAGTTCGTGGGTGGCGCCGGAGCGCGGACGGGAAGCGAAGATGACACAGAGGGTCAATGCGCTGTTTGAGGCCACGCGCTCCGTGTACAGCCGATTGCTCAATGTGGTGCTGGTGTCCAACGGTAAAGTCGTATTCGTGGCGCTGTTCGCGACGCTGCTCGCCATACCTTTTTTCCTTTTCTCGCAGAAAGAACTCGCCCCAACAGAGGATCAGGGCTCCATCAATGTGGCGTTTACCGCGCCACCCGAGGCTTCGATCGGGTACACCGAGCGCTACATGTTCGCTGTGGTCGACGCCATGCTGGAACTTCCGGGGTCCGACGAGATGTGGCAGATGGTGAATCCCTCGGGGGGCTTTGGCGGTATAGAGTTCGTCGATTTCGATCTCCGCGAGAATTCCGTACACGATCTGTTGCCGCGTGCCTTCGGCACCTTGTCCCAGGTCACGGGTCTCACCGTGTTCCCGGTGCTGCCATCGGCGCTTCCGAGCGCGGGACGCTATGACATGGAGTTTGTCGTGTTGTCCTCCGATGATGCGCAAACCATGCTGGGGCATGCTGATCGACTGCTGGAAGCAGCGAGAGCGAGCGGAGTGTTCATGTTCGTGGACACCGACCTTCGTATCGACCTTCCCCAGGGACGCTTTCTGCTCGATCGTGAACGGGTGGCGGATCTAGGCATGGATCTGGCCACCGTGTCGCGTCAGCTCGGCACCTATCTTTCCGCCAATTACGTCAACCGCTTCAATCTGGGCGGAACCGCGTATCGGGTGATCCCGATGGTCGAAGAGGGGGGGCGCTCCGATCCCACGGCGCTTTTGGACCTGCAATTACGCACACCGGCCGGTGACCTGGTGCCTCTGCGCGCCATTGCCCGGCTGGACCAGAGCGTGGCGCCCCGCCAACTGGCCAAGTTTCAGCAGAAAAACTCGTTCCGCATTCGCGGTGGCATCATTCCCGGGCGTACCAAGGAGGAAGGGCTGCAGGCCATGGAACGGCTGGCTGGACAGATTCTGCCGCCTGCCTACCAGGTGGATTATGCGGGTGAGTCGCGTCAGTTGCGCCAGGAAGGCAACACGCTGGTGGGCGTGCTCGGTGTTTCGCTCGTGTTCGTGTTCATGGCGCTGGCGGTGCAGTTCAACAGCTTCCGCGACCCGCTGGTGGTGCTGCTCGGCTCAGTTCCGCTTGCGCTGTCGGGCGCATTGCTGTTCACCTTTCTCGGACTCACTACCATCAACATCTACTCGCAGATCGGTTTCATCACACTGGTGGGGCTGATTGCGAAGAACGCGATTCTCATTGTCGAATTCGCGCGCCAGTCGCGCAGTGAAGGGAAGAGCAAACTGCAAGCCATTCACCAATCCGCGGAGACGAGGCTACGTCCCGTGCTGATGACGGCGGGTGCGACCATCATGGGGCACCTGCCGCTGGTGCTGGTAACCGGTCCGGGTGCGGAAGCCCGAAATAGCATCGGTATCGTATTGGTGGCCGGTATGGCGGTAGGAACGCTCTTCACGCTGTTCGTGTTGCCGAGCATCTACTATCTGCTGGCGAGCGAAACTCAGCAGACTCACGGTGATGTGTCGCAAGATAGCCGCGTGGCGGATGGGGCCCTGGCGCCCGAAACAGGCGGTGCAGTCCGCTGAATGTAGGGCGGGCGTGGTCCCGGCGAAAATAGCCTCTTGAGCCTCAGTTGCGCGCCAACTCACTGAGCCGGCTGATGCGCGCGTCGTCCGGCCCCAGGTGTTCGATCAGGGTACCGAGGACCTCGGTGAAATCGAGTGTTCCTGCCAGTGCCATTTCCTCGAGATCAGCCCAGTGCTTCGTCCGATTGAAGAAGGCTTTGAATATGGCGAGATCGGTGCATGCGAGGAAGGGCACATTGCAGCCCATGAATGACTCCCACCGGATCCGAGTGGACGCCTTGTCGTGCAGCGGGAACGTATTGAGGAATACTCCACCGGTGTTGCGCGCCACCACGAGCGAACCTGGGCGTCGTGTCGAAGACGTTCGCGTTGCTTGACGGTGGGGGTGATCTCATCGGGTAGTGCCGCGAGTGTGCGCTCCATTTCCGCGACGCCGACAAACACGCGGGCATGAGTCTGAGGGAACTTGCCCGACGAGCGGGAACCTCACACGCAACGCTCAGCGCGTACGAGAAAGGGGTCAAGACACCCTCGACCTCCACCTTCGTACGCCATGCACGGGCACAAGGCTGTCTGGATGCGGTGGCGGATTTCATGGAAAACATCGCCTGATCCGGTTCGGCGCTCCGGCAAGAGGTCTTGGTTTATCTATCTGTTGCTTCCCCTATACCGTGCTCGGCTCGCCGCGGGTGATTTGTAGGGCCCGCGTTCGTTACGAGGTGCCTTTGTTCTTCTCCTTTTCGAGCGCCAGTGCCACACCGCCGAGACGGCGTTGCTCGGGATCTGCATCCTTCGCACGCACGGAGCCCGCCATCTCCAGCATCATGTAGCTGGAATGCGTTGCCTGAACAGCGTTGCGGTAGCCCATGGCGTCCTGAGCGGCGTTGATGGAGTTCTTCAGCATGCGCAGGGTGAGGGCGTCGTTTTTTGCGATTCGCTGCGCCTGGGCCATGGCAGATTCCATCAGCTCTTCGCGCGGGACCACCTCACACACCAGCCCGAGTTCGAGCGCTTCCGCGGCGTGGATGAAGCGGTTCTCGTACAGGATCTGCTTCGCCTTGCGCACTCCGAGATCCCAGGGTGCGGTAAAGAGCTGGAGATGCGCGGGTAGAAACTTTGCATCGTCCGCGGCGATGATCAGGTCCATGCATGACGCGATCAGGTAGCCACCGAAAATGCAGTACCCCTGCACCGCGGCGATGGTGGGTTTTTGACGTCGCGCCAACGAAGGCTCGAATCGATCATCAGGTGCCATGAGCGATTGATCCGGCCGAGCGTGCCGGGACCGAAGGGCTCGGCCTCCTGATCCGCGATTTCTTCAGGGGTGCCGAGATCGTGGCCGGCGGAGAAGTGCTCACTGGCGCCGCACAGCACGACGACACGCACGGAGGTGTCGTTGTCGGCCTCGGCAAAGGCATCGTTCATTTCCTCCAGCAGTATGCGTGATTGCGCGTTGCGGTAGCGCGGCCGGTTGAGGCGAATGATGGCGATGCGGTCGTGTTTTTCGGTTTCGATCTGCTGGTAGCTCATGCGAGGTGCCCTTCTTATCTGTCTCTTGAATGAAAGCTTATCGTGAATCCGGTGCACTGCCACATATGCCACGTCAAGACGAGGTAGAAAGCGAGTGCGGTGGCGAAGTGCCACTCGGAGATGTTTTCCAGCCAGTCATCGTTTTCGACCAGGTTGGCGAGCGTGGCCAGAACAAGGTCCTCCAGCAGCATGAAGAGCCCGACATCGAATAGGGCCGTCGCGAGGTCGGCGAAGACGCCGTGAAAAGCGCTGATGCCGAATAAAAAGAGTGTTATCAGCCCGAGGTTCCGTGGCAACATGAAGTCACCGCCACTGGCTTGCGGTGGTTGGAAACCGTTGTCACTTCGAATCGCACTTAGCCAGATCACGAATGGCATCCACAATCTCGTTTTGAGATGCCCTCGCATCGAACACGCCGTCAACTCCCTTCTCGATCATCTCCTCGGCGTCTTTGCTGGTTATGATCGAACCTCCGATCACCACCCGGCAGTCGAGTCCTCTACTTCTGATGTCAGCGATGAGCCGAGGCACGAGCGTCAGATACTCCCAGGAGTGGCAGCTGATTCCGACTACGTGTGCGCCCACTTTCTCGGCGTGCGCTGCAACCTGAGCGGGCGTATTGAAGACACCCATATAGCTCACGAACATCTGAGATTCCAACAGCATGCGTTGCACGGCTATCGCGCCATTTTCGTGCTGGTCTATACCCATGGTCGCGATCACGATTCTCGGTACACCCTTCATGTTCAAAGCGGCAACTCGATCGTCGGCTCGATCATTGCATATGGATCATATGGCCGGTTCGTGACGAGCCGCATGATACCCGCCATCTCTCCGACCGTGACGTCGGCTTCGAAGCATTGCATGACGACCGGTACGAGATTCCCACCATCCCTTACTGCTGTGGCGAGTCCCCGCATTGAATCTTTCGCGGCAGTTTGATCCCGGGTCCGTTTCAGGTTTCGAACCCGCTCCGTCTGGGTTTTGCATGCTTCGATCTTGGTTTCGGCGATATCCTTGAGAAGTTGGTCTTCTTCCTCAGGAACCACGTGGCAGTTCACACCGACAATCGAGAGTTCTTCCTTCTGAACGGCGCGCTGACCTTCTTCCATCGCGCTGTGAAAAATATCTCGGAAGTAACCGCGTTCCTGAATCGCTTCGATATCCCCTGCGTTTTCTATCTCTTCGATTCGAGTCAGTATCCTGGTTTCGATTTCGTCAGTGAGCCATTCGACGAAGTGCGATCCGCCCAGGGGGTCGACCACTCGTGTCACCCCTGTCTCGGTTTCGATGATCTGCTGGGTACGAAGCCCTACGAGATGTCCTTCTTGGGAAGGCGTGCGATAGGCCTCGTCAAAGGTGGAGATTTCGATGGCATGAGCACCTCCGAGCACCAGCGATAACGCCTGCAGCGCACCGCGCGAAATATTGTTGACCGGTTGCTGGGCGGTCAGGGACAGACCCGACGTATGACTGGTGAGTACGACCGTCTGGGAGCGCGGGTCCCGTGCGCCGAACTCGTCGCGCATGGTGCGTGCGAAAATGCGTCGGCTCGCCCGTAGCTTCGCCACCTCCTCGAAGAAATCCATGCCGCAGTTGACGAGGATTGCGATTCTTGGAGCAAAAGCATCGATCTCCACACCGCGCTCGAGCAGTTTTCGTGTGAGGTGCCTTATCTCGACAAACCCCAGGGCCATTTCTTCCACCGCATCTAGACCGGACTCGCTGAAGAAGTAGGTATCTTCGACGTATGCGTGGAACTTCGGCATGTGGCGCGCGCAGTATTCCATGCAATCCAGGGAGAGCCTGACACGCAATTCGACCGGCAGATGGTTGGCATAGGTGCAATCCTCGCCATAGAGCGGCATCTGTAGCACCGACCCCCGGACGGCGTCGGGCGGATAACCGTAGTGCTTTGCGGCGCACAGCAGGCCTGCAAGCGACATCAGGGACGGTACAGAGCTCGAGACGGCCACCTTGTCCAGCGGAATATCTCTGAACAGATCGATGTAGTCCTGTTTGCAGCACAGCGAAACCCCCTGCGTGCCAACCGATGACTCGAGCAGTGGGTGGTCGGCGTCGAACATGCTCATGGTCGGGCCATCGCCGATGATATCCACGCCATCCTGACCCAGCTCCAACAGATACTTGATCTGCTGGTTGGATCGTTTGCCGTCTCCCTCACCCGACAACTCGCGCTGTTGCCAGCCCCCGGTCCTCGGTTGTGCGAATCGGCCGCGTGTGAAAGGAAAAACGCCGGGGCTTTCCGCGCCCTCTTTGCTATAGAAGGGTTGCAGCGAAACTCCGGATCGTGTTCTTTTTCTATCGTCCATGGACCCTCCTCGTACCGGGTATGCCGTGTGGCTACGCACTGTGATTCAGCATAACGAGCGAACGCGCGCTGAGAAACCGGAAGCTGATTCAGGGAAGCACTGAGCGAACGAGAATTGGTCGGAGCTTCCCCGCCACTGGTGCGGCGCGCTCAAATCTGACGCACTTTCATCCGGCAGCGCTCAGCGCCTTCCGGAATTGTTTCACTGATCGTCAACTCTGCGCCGCAGCGTCTCAACATGATGCGATCCATGTCCATAGCGGTGTCGCATGCGTAGCGATGCTCGCTTGCCGTGAATCCATACGGGCAATATGGAAGCTCGAGGGTGAACTCGTTTCCATCGATTTCAGAAAACCGAAACGGGAAGCCAAACTGCTGGCCAGAGTCGATGAGCTGCTGCTTCGTTTCGGCAATGGAATCCGTCTTGCGTACGCCCCCGAGCCATGGCAGAAAAGCCATGCACCAGCTCACCCCCCGCGCCAGAGGCTCTCCGATCAGCGGGATGTGCGACAGGAGCACATGAATCCCGCCCAGTATGCGCATGAACGCGTCGATGTATCGCTGCATTGCACTGTTCTCGGGTAGTGCCTTCAGAGGCTCCCTAGATGAAGACCTCCACCAGGTTTTCGATAAAAGCGGCCCCAATCCACGTGATCGGCACGATGACGGGGTACAAACCGAAACGCGCCACGATACTGAGGTTGAACGGCCACTCCGCCACCGTAGCAACTTCCCTTCGATAGGTCAGCAGGGGCCCCAGTATTTCAGCATTTACCAGCGGATCTCCACCCCTCGTTTCCTTGATGCTGTCCTGTATACGGGCGAGTACCGCCTGCTTTGCCTGCCGGAGCGCCAGGTGAATCGGCCAGACGGGAGCGAGGAAGAGGAACACCAGCGGTACAGCGGTTGCAACGAGTCCGGGGATGGTCGTCCGGGGGTCGGTGTCCGAAACCAGCCACATGATGGCAAACAGCGCCTGTGCTCCGATGACCATCAGCGTAGAATTCAGCGTCATGTCTCCAAACGGCATGAGGTTTCGATTGTCGAGCAGATCGATGGTCAGCTGATTCGAAAGTCTGCGGAACAGTCGTGCATTGTCACCAGTGCGCGCATCGCACAGGTCATGAACACTCATGCGAATGCGGGCACTATGGCCATGGCAAACGTATTCACGCTGTTGGTTAGTGCATCCAGCATGCGTTGAAATCCTCCTGCCAGAAACCAGCTCTGCGACAGCCACAGTCCGATACCAAGAGCGGTATTTCCAACACCCACATGATGGAAAAGAGGTATGAGAGGGAATGAAGCGTCCTGTGTCCACGAAACACCAGGGGGGACAGCATAGCCAAAACCAGAACCAGCGACAGTGGGCCTGCGAGCCAGAAAGCAAACGTAAATACCGGCATCGGGAACAGGGGATAGGACTCACGAATTGCAAGGACGGTGGAATTGTAGAGGAAGAAAGCCGTTAAGAACTTCATCGGCGGCGTGGAGAGCGAGAGCGGCGACCAGCATGATCCAACCAAAAACCGCGAAGGCGCATCTGTCACATTTTGACCACGTTCGAAATGTAGAAAAATCCATTGAAATCAATATGATTGGCTTCAACTGCGCCGTACTCATGCAATATCCGGGCTAGAGGACCTCACCCAGTTTGCGCGCGAGTTCGGCATAGACTTCGCGGATGGGTCGTTGCAGGAGATCGCTTCGAGCCTCGTCGAACAGCTCGGCCACGCGCCGACTCATGAGGCTTTCCACGTGATAGCGCAGCCGCGCACGGCGGTGCAGATCGGCATCGTTGTGGTCATCACGCCAAAGGCTGTGTGCATTGATCGCTTCATCCAGCTCGGCGATAGAGTCGTCGGTAATTGACGCCGAGAGCACCGGTGGGCGCCATTCACCGGGTTCGACGTGACGATAGTCCACGACTGAGCGAATGTCGTGCAACATCTGTTCGGCTCCCGCACAGTCGCACTTATTGACAACGTAGATGTCGGCTGTCTCGAGAATACCGGCCTTCATCGCCTGCACCGCATCTCCGGATTCGGGCACGAGTACTAATACCACGGTATCCACGAGGTTGCGGATCTCGTAGTCCGCCTGACCGACCCCGACGGTTTCGAGAATCACCTCGTCGAATCCGTGCTTATCGAGAACCATCAGCATTTCACAGATGTTGTCGGCCAGACCGTCATGGGCATTGCGACTGGGAATCGAGCGGATATACAGCCCAGGGTGTTCGGCCACGGTGTCCATACGAATCCGGTCACCGAGAATGGAGCCACGTGAGATGGGGCTGGTGGGGTCTATGGCTAGTACCGCCATTCGCGCCCGCGCTTCGAGGCGAGTGGCCGCCAGGCGCGCGATGAGCGTGCTCTTTCCTGCGCCCGGCGGCCCGGTTATACCGATTCGCGTTGCCGGGTCATGCGGTGAACTGGCCACGGCGGCCAGACAGTCTGCGACACTGGCGCGTGAGGCCCTCGTGAGGGCCCGGCTCAGGGCGCGTCGGTTGGAGAGGCGGGGTGGCGACTCCATCACGACAACGCCGCTTCCAGCGCGCTGAGCGTATCGTTGAGGCTCATCTCGCTGGTGAATACACCGAGTGCACCCATCTCCAGCAGAGCCTGGGTATCCTGCGGTGCAATGGTGCCGCCGATGAACACCCCTATATTCGCCGCGCCGAGCTTGGCGAGTTCATCCAGCGTTTGGGCCAGAAGTGTGTGGTGGGAACCGGACAGGATACTCAAGCCCACCGCATCGACATCCTCGTCGGCCGCTACACGCGCGATGTAGTCAGGGCTCTTTCGCAGGCCCGTGTAGATGACGTCCGCACCGGCATCCCGGAGAGCCAGCGTGATGATCTTGGCACCGACGTCGTGACCGTCGAGACCAGGCTTGGCGATCAGAATACGTTTTCCTTTGAGACTCATGAATGGTCCTCTCCAGTGGCGGGAAGTAGCTTCATGCCCTCAGAGGAGGCTCCTGAAACTCTCCCCAGTGCCTCTTGAGCTCTCCCACCATCTCACCGACGGTGGCATAGGCGTGGCAACACTCGACCAGAAGGGGCATTAGGTTGACATCATCATGGATCGCGGCGCTGGCGAGCGCTTTGAGCGCTTTCTCCGTGCGCACATTGTCACGCCGGTCTCGAATCGCTTCGTATTTGGCGATGATGCGCCTGCGATTATCGGGATCCTGACGAAACACCTCACCGAAACCCGCGTGCTCTTCGTCTCGCTGGTAACGGTTCACACCCACCACTATACGTTGACCCGCGTCCACCTGCCGCTTGCGCTCCCGTGCCCGTTCGACGATGCGCATCTGAATGTAGCCCTCCTCGATGGCTTTCACGACCCCTCCGTAGTCGTCGATCTCCTGCATTACCCGCAGAATCTTATCCTCCATGCGATCGGTTAGATACTCCACGTAGTAGCTGCCGCCGAGCGGATCGACAGTGTCGGCGATGCCGCTTTCGTGGGAGATGATCTGTTGGGTGCGCAGAGCCAGTTCGGCACTCTGTTCGGTCGGAATCTGAAAGGCCTCGTCGTACGCGGAGGTAAAAATGGATTGCGCGCCGCCCAGTACCGCGGCCATGGTTTCCGTGCCCACACGAACCACGTTGTTGAGTGGTTGTGCGGCCGTTAGGGAAGAACCACCACACACGACACCGAAGCGAAACAGAAGGCTTCTGGGATCCTTTGCATCGTAGCGTTCCTGCAGGAGCCGCGCCCATATGCGCCTGGCCGCCCGAAACTTGGCCACTTCCTCGAAGAGGTCCATATGTACGTAGAAAAAGAAGCTCAGGCGCCGGGCGAAACTGTCGATATCGACACCGCGAGCCAGTAGTTCATTCACGTAGGCAAGTCCGTTGGCGAGCGTGTAGCCGATCTCCTCCGCCGCTGTGCAGCCGGCATCACGCACATGCGCACCAGCGATACTGATGGGGTTGAAACGTGGGCTTTCCTGATTGGCGTACACGATCGAGTCGGCGATTAGGCGCATGGAGGGTTTCACCGGGAAGATCCAGGTGCCGCGCGCTACGTACTCCTTGAGGATGTCGTTTTGGATGGTGCCGGACAACGACGCTCTCGGCACTCCCGCGTTGTCCGCGGCGGCCAGGTACATGGCGAAGATGATGGCCGCGGTGCTATTGATGGTGAACGACGTGGAGATGGCGCCGAGGTCGATGCCATCCAACAACACTTCCATTTCCGCGAGGTTCGACAGCGATACACCAACCTTGCCCACCTCGGCGCTCGCCACGATGTCCACCGGGTCGTAGCCGCATTGAGTCGGCAGGTCCAGCGCCACGGACAGACCGGTCTGGCCCTGATCCAACAGAAACCGGTAACGCTCGTTGGATTCTTCGGCAGAACCGAACCCCGAATACTGGCGCATGGTCCAGCGGCGACCGCGAAATCCGTTGGCGAAGATGCCACGCGTGTAGGGCATCTGACCGGGCAGTCCGGGATCAGGATTTCCCAGCATCTCCGGCGTTACCAGCACCGGCACTTCTATACCCGAAGGCGTGAACGCGGGTGCGGGCTCAGGTTTGGTTTCGGTCGTCACTTCGAGCTCCTCTGGTCTTGCTTGCAAGTGCCCCGTCCGCGGCCTCCCAGTGATCCGCGTGAGTCCAGGTCGTCACCAGGCCGCTGGTTTCCTCGGCTTGCAGGGCGCTGTGACTCTGACCCGCGCGCCCTGCATTCGCAAGTGCCTTGAAAGCGCGCAGAACCTGGGGTTTTTGCCCCAGCAATGGCTGCAGGAAGGTATCGAGTACTTCTCCGAGTTCGGAGGCCCCGGCCACCATGTCGACGAGACCCGCGGCGTGCGCATCATGTGCACTGAGCAGCTCGCTGCGGCAGAGTACAGCCAGGGCACGTTGGGGGCCGAGGAGGCTCACCAGATCGGTGCCGCCGCCCCATGCGGTGGAGATGTTGAGGTGCCCCTGGATGAAACCGATATGCGCCGTGGCAGCCGCTACACGAAAATCACACGCCAGCGCCAGCTCGGCGCCACCTCCCCTGGCATCCCCATTCAGCAGTGCAACGACCGGTACCGGAAACTCGCGAATGGCCTGCAGGGTTGCCATACCCTGTGCGGACATCGCCCTGGCTTCGTCTTCGCTGCGTACCTGGGCAAGATCGACGAGATCGCCACCAGCGGCGAAACTCCTTTCGCCTGCGCCGGTGAGAACGGCGCACTTGAGGGTATCGTCTTCGCGGTGCAACTCGAACAGTTCGCGCAATGCATCCAATGTCCCCCGGCTTAATGCATTGTGCTTTTCGGGGCGGTTCAACGTGACTCGCACGATTGCGCCGGCCCGTTCGGTGAGAATCTCGTCTGTCATCAATACCTCGACGAAGTGATGGAAGTAGATGTGGCTGGGATCCTAAGTATTGCATTGACGCGTACCCACCGGGTAACCGCAATCCACTCCGCGGGCTTCGGCACGCCATGCGCCTGATCTCTTGCGTGCGGGTTGTTGTCCGGAGGAAACCGCAACATCACCGCCGCCGATGATTTCGCTTGGAAAAACACTGCGGTAGTGTGTGTTGGCAGTGGCGTGAATCGCGCCGTCGGAGATGGATTGTTGCTACTGATTGGGAGGTCATATGCCTGAATACGAATTTCTGCTCTACGATGTGTCGGAGCGAATCTGCACGATCACGTTCAACCGCGCCGAGAAGCGCAACGCCCTCAACACGAAGCTCTTGGAGGAGCTGGACGACGCCCTGGATGTGGCCGAAGCGGACGATGACGTTCGTGTCGTCCTGTTCAAGGGCGCGGGCACCGCTTTCAGCGCCGGATACGACCTGCGTGACAACCCCTACACTGTCCCGCCCGAGGGGCAGGATCATTGGCGGTTGAATGATGCAGCACCGGCGCTCAGGAAAATCAGTAACCGTTACCTTCGTATCTGGTACTACCCCAAACCCACAATTGCTCAGGTGCAGGGGCCCGCGATTGCGACAGGTTGCTATTTTCAGATGCTCTGTGATATCGCCTTCGCAGCAGACACGGCGACCTTCGGCCATCAGGCGCAACGTGTAGGCGGTGTGACCAGTCTACCGTTGTGGGTGTGGATGTTGGGCCTGCGGCAGGCCAAGTACTTGCTGTTGACCGGAAGATTGATCACCGCCAGGGAAGCGCAAAAAATCGGCCTGGTCACGCGGGTCTTCCCTGCGGATCAACTGGAAGGCGAGGTGAGTCGACTATGTGAAGACCTGGCGGCGGCTAACCCAGTCGGAACGACCTGGTTGAAGGACGCGATCAATGCTGACTACGACATGATGGGTTTCCGGGCTTCGTTTCCGATGCATCATTCGATGAACGCTGCGATGCGGGTGCTGGAAAAGCAACCAGGGGAGTTGAACCTGGCTGACATCGTGTTTGGCGGTGATCGGCAGGATGTTCCCGAAGGTGAGGCGTGAGGTGATGGCATTCACGCCGACCGGGGAATATGAGACAAATCTTGATTGTGTCTCATAAACGAGACAAAATCGCGGTCTGTTTCATATGGTCAGGATCTTACCGGCGTGAGCAGTCGTGCAATTCCCGGGCGGAATCGATATTGGGTGATGGCCGCGGGGCCGTGTGCCGCACTCGTGCCCGCGGCCCCGTTTCTCTATCAGGTGCCTAGGGGGGATGGCCACCCGGTGTTGGTGATGTCTGGCTTTGGCGGAGATGACAGCTCGACCGCGGTGCTGAGAGGATTCCTGAGTTGCGTCGGCTATCGAAGCCGCGCCTGGAAATTAGGCACCAATTGCGGGACTGATATGCCGGATCTGCTGCTCAACCTCGCCAGCCGTCTCGATGCGATATTCACGGCGGCAGGTGAGGTCAAGGTGAGTCTCGTGGGTTGGAGCCTTGGCGGTGTGTATGCGCGCGTGCTGGCGCACCACTACCGGAAGAAGCTACGGCAGGTCATTACCCTGGGCAGTCCCTTCGCCAGCAACTCGCGGACCACCCCCTCTTGCGTGCGCCTGCTGGCCGGAGAACGTCTGCCCGGGATTCCGAGCACGGCCGTGTTCAGTAAGACGGACGTCGTGGTTCCCTGGCAGCTTGCCACACAACAGCCCACCGAAATCGCGGAAAACGTCGAAGTCTATGCCAGCCATGTGGGCCTCGGGTTCAATCCCGCCGTTTTATACGCTGCGGCCGATCGCCTTGCTAATCGTGAGGGACAGTGGCGTTCGATGCAGCGTACGGGCTGGAAACGTCTGATCTACGGACCGGCACGACTGTCGACGGAGCACTAGAACGTGTCGCCAAGAACCTGGCATACCTGTCAGCCAATGGATCTACAGAGTCTCGCACGACAGTGGTTTCTGAGTTCGCGGAGGATAGAACTACAGAAGCTCGCGGTGGAGCTCGGCATTTCGCGAGCGACCGCCTACCGGTGGGGTGGCAGTGCCGAACAACTCGTGGGACGCGTGCTCGCGTCACTGGTCGATGACACCTTCCGTCAGCTCGCGCACCGCAGCAGGGCAACCGGTGGCGAGCGTGTGCTCGACGTGCTGGAGCGTGGGATGCGTTATGCGCACAAATTCCGGCCGTTACAGCAATTCCTGGCCAGAGACGCGCAATTGGGGCTGAGGATAGTTGCTTCCAAGCACAGTCCGGTTCAGGAACGCACGATCGCCAACCTTCAGTGGTTGCTGGAGGAGGAGATCGACGCCGGCCATATGTCACTGCCGGTCACACCCGATGTCATGGCATACGCGCTCACGCGTATCGTCGAGTCTTTTTTGTACTCAGACCTCATTATCGGTGCTGCAGCGGAGCTTGAGAACGCATCGAGCATTGTGAAGCTCATGTTGTGCCAGGATCCGCAGCGCGAGCCTGTCCAAACAGAAACACGAATCCCGTAGCGGGATAGCTGATAGGAGATTCTCTCATGTTGAGAATTGGCGATATGGCACCCGAGTTCGAACTCGCCGACCAGTCCGGCAGCACCGTAACGCTGAACCAGCTAGTTGCCGATGGCGATGTCGTTCTCTATTTCTATCCGGCTGACTTCTCGCCGGTATGCACCGCTGAAGCGTGTGCGTTTCGCGACAGCTACGAAGACGTCTCGAGTGTGGGGGTGCGGGTCGTGGGTGTGAGTCCGCAAGGCGTCGGTAGCCATCAACGATTCTCAAACCGTTTTTCCATCCCGTTTCCGCTCTTGAGCGATCCGCAGAAAATCACCATCAAGGCCTATGGTGTAGATGGTCCTTTGGGTTTCGGGGTCAGGCGAGCCACCTTTCTGATCGACGCTAAGAAAACCGTTCGAAACCGGGTCGTCTCGGATCTGTTCATTGGCTCTCACACGGAACTGCTCAACAAAACCGTGCGCGAACGCGTATAGCGGCGTTGCTGCCGGGAAAGCTATTTCAACAATCCCCGTGCCTCGGCGTCGAGTACTGCCGCCTCGTCCATGTTCAGCCATTGCTGCAGGACAATGGCATTGTCCTCACCCAGCTCGCGTGTGCGCCGGTAGCTGTTACAGGGTGTGCGTTCGAAGTCGATCGGCAGGCGATCGGCCCACGCCTGGTTGATTGCAGGGCTAACATCGTCGATCGGTCGTGCGAAGCGAGACACGGCAAGCTGTGGATCCTGTTCCATCAGATCGATTCCGGTCTGGACCACACCTGCGGGCACACCCGCTCGCTGGCAGATGTCCATCACCGTGTAGGCGTCCTTGTGGCTGGTCCATCGTGCGATCTGTTCGTCGATTTCTGCCATTGCGCGAACACGGCCAGCGCTGGTATCCAACTCGGCGTTGGCCGCCCATGGAGGATCGCCCAGAACGTGTTTCAGATTCCGCCATTGTTCGTCGCTCATGCACGCGATTGCCACCCAACGCTCATCGGCAACTGTCCGAGCCACCTCGGGCTCACAGCGGTAACAGCCGTGAGGTGCCGCCAGATCGTAAGGGAGCCGGTTTCCAGTGGGTCGAACCGCGCAAGCGTTCGCGAACAGATCGAGCAGTGCGGGGCCGGCGAAATTGACACCCACCTCGAATTGGGAAATATCCACTCTCTGACCACGGCCCGTGCGATGCCGCGCTTCCAATGCCGCCAGGATGGCGACGGCCCCGTGTAAACCGGCTTGATGATCGTTGTACGAAAAACCGAGACCGATATTGTCGCGTCCTTCCACACCGGTCAGGTGGGTCAGTCCGGCCAGGGCATGAACTGTTGGTGCGTAGGTGACGAACCCCGACCAGGGCCCGCCATCGCCCATGCCGGACATCTGCACGTAGATAACGCCCGGTCGGGTTGCGCTGATTTGCTCATAACCGACTCCCCATCGCTCGAGCACACCGACGGAGAAGTTGTCGATGACCACATCCGCATTTTCGCACAGCTGCCGGCAGATGCTGTGACTCTCGGGGTGTGTCATATCCAGCGCGAGCGAGCGCTTGTTGCGGTTCCACATCAGATAGTAGGGATGCTCGGTCCCATGGGTGCCGATAGCTCGGTCGGCGGAGTTTACCTTTACCACGTCCGCACCCATGTCACCGAGTACGCGCGTCGCGAAGGGTCCTGCCAGGACGTGGGTGAAGTCTAGAATACGCAGGCCTTCGAGGGGCCGCTGGGAAGGTTGCACCGGGCCACCCGCCGCCGTCGTCGTTGGCCGATCTTCCCAGCCGATGTCGGTGATCGGCCCGGCTGCCTCGCCAGGATAGGCATGCAGGCTCCACGGTGTACGCGAGAAATGGTAAGGCGCACCGGGCGAGCGGATCTCGGCTTCGTTGACTCGATACGGTACAAACCAGTCCCGTGCTTCGAGCTGCGGGTTGTCGGCGACTTTTTCGATGGGCAGCACCCAGCCATAGGGTACATGTCGTTGCTGAGCATCGAAAAAGAGCTTCTCGACATCCTTAGTGGCGGCCCAGCGTCGCAGTACGTCCATGGTTCGCTCGATACGCAAACTCATGTTCTCGGGTTCGAGGTACTTTGGATCCGCGAGATCCTCGTGGGCATCCTCCTCGATCAACCACACCAGTTGCGCATCGAAATCCGGGGCCGGTGTGATCATGATATCGCCGCCCCGGGCGTGCATAACGTCGTATGCGTTCGACCAGTGCAAGGCGCCCCGCCGCGGCAGCATCTTGTCATTGGGTCGACCCATGGCTTCTGCGTACCAGTACAGCATAAACACCTGCTCCAGGCAGGATGCGATGCACTCGTGCACCGGCACCCCTACCTGTTGGCTGAATCCCCGTACGCGCCGGTTGCACAGTGCGGCCAGTGCCGCAATAGCGACGTACACGCCGGAAACCATGAAATTGAGCTCGCCAAAACCCTTCAGGGGAGGTGTGTCCACATCTCCCGTCGTGGCCGCAGCGCCTGCGAGTGCACCGGCTACGAGATCCGGTGCCAGATAGTCCCGCCAGGGACCGTTCGTACCGAACGAGGAGCAGTTGACGACGATCAGCTCCGGCCTGCGGGCGCGAGCACCTTCGAGATCGAGGTGGTCCAGGCAGAAACCGCCCCGACAGGTCAGAACCAGATCTGACTGGTCGATGAGCTCTTCGAGCCCGGCGAGGTCCGTTGCATTGTGTGGATCGACTCCGACAAAGCGTCGATTAGATGCGAAGAATGCATGCCACAGGGAAGTGCTTGGCTGATCCGAGTGCTCGTGATACGGGCCACGATTGCGCAGGGGATCTCCTCCCGGCGGCTCCGGTCGGACGACGTCGGCACCGAGGTCGGCCAACAACTTTGCTCCGTAAATAGCCCGTTCGTCGGTGAGATCGACCACACGAATAGCGGACAGAGCACCTCCGGACGGTTCAGTGTTGCTGTTTTTTCCACCGGTCTTTCCACTGGCGTGGTCCATCAAAACGACATGCGCGTGACAACGATCCCGGATAGGGTAAACGCGACCGAACCCATGCGTATATCCTGCCGCGACTCACTTCGGCGCATTGGCCGGCCCGTGCTAGCCAGGTTTGACGATGGCGAGAAACCAGAGAAGGGGAATCGTGATTCTCACCACCGGGCTGACGAATCTGAAGAACTTGAGCTGATCTCCGCGCATCTTCTTGTAGCCTTCCGGGTCTTCTTCCTTACGCGCTTCTGCCCGCGCGGAATAGTAGTGGGAGAACCAGATGTCGTATGCCTCCAGAGGGACGTAGATGATCACAATGATCGACAGCTTGAGCATGATCCAGGTGGACTCGAGAGTCCAGCCGCTCGCCAGGAACATCAGCGGTCCCGTGATGATGAGTACGGGCCAGGCGATGTGTTCCAGGATGATCAGCTTGTCGACCTGATCCCAGGACCACCACATTCGACGCTCCAGTTCTGCATTCGAGGGTTCGCCTTGATAGTCGTTGATCGCGCGACGGACATACACCGTGTAGGCCGGTGGGACCGCCAGTCCCCAAAGGAACGCAAAGAAGACGTGGATGAACTTGATGTAGAGAAAATTGCTAGCGACGAAAGCAGTGAGATCCATGAGTGCTTCTCCCGCATGGGATGCCATCAACAACGCCGAGCGGACTCAGCACGCAAATACTTAGCAATGCAAGAATTTAGCACTATCATCGGGAGGCGGCAAATGGTTCAATGAAACGGTGGGTTAAGAAGGGGTGGTGGTATGCTGAAGATTCACCAGCGAATCTTAGTTCTGAACATCGTCTGTTTTGGTGTATTCCTGGTGCTGGCAGGCAGCATACTTCTGCGCTGATCTGCGGTGCGGAGTCCCAGTCTTGACGGTCGAGTAGCCCTGCTCCTGGGCGAGATCTGCAGCACGTCGGCGATGCTATCGGTCAAGGCGTGCTGAACACTCGAATTCAACTCACTTCGACTCACCGATTGTATTGCCCGGGTAAGGGCACGGCGCAGATCCTCGGGTAAGTGGCCCATCAGATGCCGATCCGCGGTCACGGACACGGCCATCGCTTCACGGCGTGCATGATTGCGTTCTGCGACGAGGTGGTGATGCACCCAGGCCCGGCCCAGGATCACCCACGGAAAATTGGCCGCGTGAACCAGACCGATTTGCAGAACACGCCCCGCACAGCCTGTCCGAGCACCTTCACGCGGGCGATTTCACCACCGCCGAGCCACGCGCCGCCCCGCCCAGCAGAGCTCCCAATCCCGCCCCCAGCAGCACGGTGGTGGCGTCGTCGCTGGCGAGGCCACCGTGCCGGTGCAGGTTCTGAATGGTTTCGCGTGAGAGCCGTTCGCGCTTGCGAATGCGTGTCTGCAGACGCTCAGTCAGTCTCTGCCGCATCGGTGCGGCTTGTTCGTCATCTGAAAGCGCACGGCGTTCGGTGATGCACAGTGTTTCTATCAGACAGATCGGCGATCTCGGCTGCGCTGCGCGCACGGCGATGAGTGTGCTCGGTGTTCAGTGCCGCCATTTCTCTGTGCTCGTCGGTCCAGTCGGGCTCGGGAAGCGGGTCGACGCGAGGGCGATATAGACGCATAGTGTTGCTGCCGGGGAACGAGATATCGCGGTCATCATGGCATTGTGCAGGAGGTCCGCAGCAGTCTGTCAGGAGCGGGTTGTGGGCTGCGCTATCTCTTCTGTCGGCCATCAACGGGTCACTGAGGCTGGCGAACGTTATCATCGTGTAGAAAACCAAGGAACAACAAGATCATGAAACTCACTCACCTGTTCGACTATCATGCCGATCTGAAAGAGCCTCAGGCCGTGGGTCGTGCGCAATTCGGTACGAGGATGATCTACGACGTCACCGGCGGTACGTTCGAGGGACCCAGGGCGCGTGGTCACGTACTACCCAGTGGTGCCGATTGGCTTTTGATCGACGATGAGGGCGTTGGCCGGCTGGATGTTCGCGCTACCTTCGAAACCGACGATGGTGCGTTGATCTACATGCAGTACTTCGGGGTGGTGATGTTGCCCAGCACCGATGACGAGGAACTGATCGAGACTCAGTATGGAGACCTCTATTTCATGACGCAGCCGCGTTTTGAAACGGCGGATGAGCGCTATGCCTGGCTGAACGGTATCGTCGCGGTCGCACAGGGGCGAACGTTGCCGGGCGCGGTTGAATATCGTGTCTATGCGCTGGAAAACTGAGTTGTAAGGGCTTGCGTGCTGCCCGTCTCGTGGGTAGCTTGAGGATCTACTTGTCGTGGACTCTGATCAGCCCTTCCTGGGCCGCGGAGGCGACCAGCAGACCGGCCTCGTTGTAGATTAGCCCGCGGTTCAGTCCGCGCCCACCCGACGCGGCGGGGCTGTCCTGAACGTACAACAGCCATTCGTCAGCCCGAAACGGATGGTGGAACCACATGGCGTGATCGAGGCTCGCCACCTGCATGGCAGTCTGAGTGAAACTCACGGCATGGGGCATCATCGAGGTATCGATCAGCGACCAGTCCGACAGATAGGCGAGCACGCACTGGTGCAGGCGGCGGTCGTCCGGCAGGCGCTCGCGTGAGCGCATCCAGCACATCTGCTCAGGGGCGTGAATCTGCGGCAGGAAGATGTTCACCGGGTCCACGGGGTGAATCTCGATGGGCCGGTTGCGGTCGTTGCCCGACATGTCCCACCGAGGGGGGTCTTGGAGTTCGGCGTAGTGCCGCTCCCGTACCTCCGCCTCATCGGGAAGCGCACCGGGCGCTGGTGCCGTGGGCATGTCGATTTGATGCGTCAGGCCATCCTCGTCCACCTGAAAGGAGATGGACATGTTGAAGATCGCCTGGCCGTTCTGTATAGCCACCACGTGGCGTGTGGTGAAGCTGCGGCCGTCGCGGATGCGGTCCACTTTGTAGAGAATTGGTGTGTGCATCGCGCCCGGGCGCAGGAAATAACCGTGCAGCGAGTGTGCGTGACGGTCCTCATCCACCGTTCGGGAGGCGGCGACCAGCGCCTGGCCGATGACCTGTCCACCATAAACGCGCTGCCAGCCTTCGTTGGGGCTGGTGGCGCGGTAGTGGTTCTTTTCGATCTCTTCGAGGTCCAGAAGACCGATGAGATCCTGAAGTGACTGCTGCTCCATGTGTTCCTTCAGATTTCCCTTCGGGAAAAGGCGCGCTATTGTAGTCGTTTCCCGCCAAACGAGAAGAAGAGAAAAAATGCCGTCGCGACGTGAACTGATTCAGCTTACCCACGAGGAAATGGCTGAATTCCTCGATACTTCCAGAACCCTCATCATCGTCTCCAACGGTGTGGATGGATACCCGCACCCCGTGCCCATGTGGTTCTGCCGGGATGCGGAGGGGCGTTTGTGCTGCACTACCTTCAAGAAAGCCCAGAAGGTACTCAACTTTCGGCGCGATCCGAAAGCGTCGCTGCTCGTCGAGAGCGGTCATGACTACGAGGAGCTCAAGAGCGTGCTGATCTATGCGCATGCGGATGTGGTGGAGGACGTCGATGCTGTTCGGGATACGCTGGTTGGTATCAACTCAAAGGGTCGTACGGTGTCGGAAGCGGAACGGGAGGAGCTGCGTGAGGCGGTTTCGAACACCGCCGAGAAGCGCGTGATGATCCGATTTACGCCCCAGCGTTACGTGAGTTGGGACCACGCCAAACTCGGTGGCCGTTACTAGCAACGATGGAAGAACCGGCGCCGGGGCCGGAGCCCCGGCAGATGCGTACGGTATCAGTATTTGTAGGTCTCGGGCTTGAAAGGTCCTTCCTGATTCACACCGATGTAGCTGGCCTGGGTACTGGTCAGGGTGGTGACCACGCCGCCAAAACCCTCGACCATAAGCTGAGCGACTTCTTCGTCGAGCTTCTTCGGCAGCACTTCCACCTTGATCGGCTCGCGCTGGATGGGAGGCTGATCTGCCCAACGCTGCTCGAACAGGTGCATCTGTGCGAGCACCTGATTGGCGAACGAGCCATCCATGATGCGCGACGGGTGACCCATCGCATTGCCGAGATTCACCAGACGACCCTCTGAGAGCAATATCAGGTAATCGTGCGCATCATTGCTGCGGAATATCTGGTGTACCTGGTCCTTCACGGCATCCCAGCGCCAGTTGTCTCGCATGAATTGAGTGTCGATCTCGTTGTCGAAGTGACCGATATTGCACACGATCGCACCGCGTTTGATGGTCGCCAGCATGTTGGCGTCGCAGACGTTCGCATTACCGGTGCAGGTGACCAGCAGATCAGTGTCGTTTAGCAGCGTGGTGTTGATGTCCTCGGCCTTGCCCGTGTTCACACCGTTGTTGTAAGCGGACACCACCTCGAAGCCGTCCATGCACGCTTGCATGGCGCAAATCGGGTCGACCTCCACCACGCGCACGATCATTCCCTCCTGGCGAAGACTCTGGGCGGAACCCTTGCCGACATCGCCATAGCCGATCACGAGCGCGCGCTTGCCGGACATCAGCATGTCGGTGCCGCGCTTGATGGCATCGTTGAGGCTGTGACGGCAGCCGTATTTGTTGTCGTTCTTCGACTTGGTGACGGAATCGTTGACATTGATGGCGGGCACTTTCAACTCGCCGGTTTCAATCATTTCGTAGAGCCGGTGCACGCCTGTGGTGGTTTCTTCGCTGATGCCGTGAATGGATTCGAGCATCGCCGGGTACTTTTCGTGGATAATCTGCGTCAGGTCACCTCCGTCATCGAGCAAGAGGTTGGCATCCCAGGGTGCGTCATCGGTGTTGATGGTCTGTTCGATACACCACCAGTACTCCTCCTCGGTTTCACCTTTCCACGCGAACACCGGCACACCGGCGGCGGCCATCGCCGCAGCGGCGTGGTCCTGCGTCGAAAAGATATTGCATGAGGACCAGCGTACCTCGGCGCCGAGATCGGTGAGTGTCTCGATGAGCACGGCGGTCTGAATAGTCATATGGATGCAGCCGATGATCTTCGCGCCCTGAAGCGGTTGCTCGTCCCGGTACTTGCGACGGAGTGCCATCAGGGCCGGCATCTCCGCTTCCGCGAGAGTAATCTCCCTACGACCGAAATCCGCGAGGCTAATGTCAGCCACCTTGTAATCCGTCATGTGTCTTCTCCAGAGTCGGATAGTTGAGGTTTGAGAAAGCTCAGGGTTTGAATGCGAAAGCCATTCTTCTGGGCGAGAAACTCGGGTTCGCGTGGCTCGAATCCGGCGTCGATCGCCCACCGGAGCAGTGTGCTGGTATCGAAACCGAGCCACAGGTCACCGCACGCATCGCGGACCCATTCCTGGTCGTGTTGTACCAGCTCGGCGATCAGGAGCAGGCCACCGCTGTTGAGCAGGGCGTGTGCGTGTGTAAAAAACCTTGCGGGGGATGGCATGTGGTGTACCACCATGGCGGTCACCAGCAGGTCGTAATGTGGATGTGCCGGGAGTTGTTCGAACTCCCTATTTTCCAGCCGGACGTTGCCGAGGCCCTCGCACCGGCGCTCGGGTGCCGCGAGCATCGCGAGAGAACTGTCGATACCGTGCACTCGATCGAAATCCCTGGCGAGACTGGCAAGTAGTTCGCCGTCACCGGGGCCTATCTCCAAAGCCTCTCCTCGCTCAGTATCGGTATGGCGCCATGCCGCCACCATGCTCTCAGCGTAGGCTGACGATGGACTGATGAGGGTCTGTTGGCTGGCCAGGGCATTGGCATTGGATGCAAAGAACGCCTCACTCGATGTCCGTCGTTGACGGTAAGTGGCTTCGAGCCTGGTGGCGATTTCCCCCGGTATGGGCAATTCGTCGATTGTCGAGAACAGATTGGCGTGCAGAGTGCTGCGTATGGGCGATTCGTCTACGTGCACGCGGCGACGATAGAAGATGCTGTTGCCCTCTCGGTGACGGGCGACCAGTCCCGCCTGATGCAGCACTTTCAGGTGGTGGCTCAACGCCGGCTGCGCCGTGTCGAAGATGGCGCACAACTCCAGCACGCCGAAAGAGTCGCTGTGCAAAACGCGCAGGATGTTCGCGCGCAGCCGGTCTCCGGCCGCCTTGGTGACCGCGACGAACTCCTCCAGAGGGGATTCGGGTGATTGTGTCTGTAAAACGACCTGCGGCATGAGTGGTGCGGCCGTGCCCTTTGCGGAAACGGCGCGCACTATAGCATTGCCTTGGTGAATATCAAAATATTTTGATATTGGGTTTTTGCCTTCAGCCTGCCACAATGACTGGCTTTCTCGTGCGGAGAGCGACGAGCACTCAGATGTCTGGACAGAGCCTGCAATCGAAACTGCCCGGGGTGGGTACCACCATCTTCACTGTCATGTCTCAGATGGCGGCAGATGAGGGGGCGCTCAATCTGTCCCAGGGGTTTCCGGACTTCGATGGTCCACCGGAACTGCTCGAGCGTGTGCAGTACTACCTCACCCATGGCTACAACCAATATCCGCCGATGATGGGGGTGGCGGCGTTGCGCGAAGCAATTTCCCACAAGGTGAGTGATCTGTACGGCCTTGTGGCCGATCCAGATCGCGAGATCACGGTGACCTCGGGTGCGACCGAGGCGCTGTTCTGCGCGATTGCGGCGGTGGTGCATCCGGGTGACGAGGTGATCGTCTTCGATCCGGCCTATGACAGCTACGAGCCGGCGGTCACCTTGCAGGGTGGAGTGACGCGCCACATTCCCATGCGCGCACCCGCCTTCGATATCGACTGGGACCTGGTGGCGGACACTGTGACTGAGCATACGCGCCTGATCATCACCAACACGCCGCACAATCCGAGTGGCAGTATCTGGAGCCTGGCCGATGTCGACGCGTTGCGACGCATCGTCTCAGGGCACAGCGTGTTTGTGCTGGCGGATGAGGTATACGAGCACATCGTGTTCGACGGTCTCCAGCATGAGAGCTTGTGTCGCTACCCTGATCTCATGGAGCGTAGTTTTGTCGTCTCCTCATTCGGCAAGACCTACCACACCACGGGTTGGAAGGTCGGGTACTGCGTGGCACCGCCGGACCTCACCGCTGAATTTCGCCGTGTACATCAGTTTGTGACCTTCACCACCAACACGCCGGTGCAGTATGGGCTGGCCGACTTCCTCGAACATCATCCCGAGCACCATCTCGAGCTGGGTGCCTTCTACCAGCGCAAGCGTGATCTGTTCTGCCAGTTACTGGAAGGTTCGCGCTTCAGCCTCACACCCAGTTCCGGCACCTATTTCCAGTTGCTCGGGTATGAAAACTACTCTGATGAAGGCGACGTGATCCTCGCCGAGCGATTGACCCGGGAAGCCAAGGTCGCCTCAATTCCGGTGTCGGTGTTCTACGAGGATCCCGCCGCTCACGAGCATCGAGTTCTACGCTTGTGTTTCTGCAAGGACGACGCCACCCTGCGCGCGGGAGCGGAGATTCTGTGTCATCTTTGACGGGGCTCGCGCAATGTGAGGATCTCCGCGTGACGTTGATCCAGACGGCCACGCACTGGCACGATCCGGTACGCAACCGGGACATGTTCGACAACTGGTTTCGACACGTACCGCAGAAAAGCCAGTTGGTGGTGCTGCCGGAGATGTTCTCGACGGGATTTACCATGGCGTCATCTCAGGTTGCTGAACCCATGGATGGCCCCACTGTGGAGTGGATGTGTGCCCGGGCTGCCGAACTGAACAAGGTAGTGTGCGGGAGCGTGGTCATCGAGGAAGACGGCGCGTTCTACAACCGCTTTCTCTGGGTGACACCGGCGGGTGTGGAGGGCATCTACGACAAGCGCCACCGTTTTCGCATGGCCGGAGAGCACCAATACTACTCCGCAGGTGCACAGCGTCTCGTGGTCGAGCTGAAAGGCTGGAGACTGTGTCCGTTGGTATGTTATGACCTGCGTTTCCCCGTGTGGCTGCGCAATCGAGGTGACTATGACGTGCTACTTTGTGTCGCGAACTGGCCGAGTGTGCGGGAAGTGGCATGGCGAGCGTTGATCCAGGCGCGGGCGGTGGAGAATCTGGCTTACATGGTCGCGGTCAATGCCGTGGGCACTGACGGCAACGACGTACGCTACAGTGGAGGCAGTGCGGTGTTCGGCCCCGGTGGCGAGGTGCTCGTCGACTGCGGGCGGGTAGAGCACCTCACCAGTTGCACTCTGAAAGCCGGGGACCTGGCTGCGTTCAGGGACGGGTTTCCGGCGTGGCAGGATGCGGACGAATTCCAACTGAAGTGATTGAGGATGTCTGGTGATGAAAGTGCGAGCACTATTAGCGGCGGGTTGTGTCGTGCTGACCGGAAGTGGCGACTCAGGGGGCAGGTAAGCGCGAAACAGCCGGGAGAGGAGACGTACAACGCGTACTGCTTTTCATGCCACGGCGCCGGTGTGGCCGGAGCGCCCAGAATCGGTGATGTTGAGGCCTGGGCGCCTCGCGTCGCCAAAGGCCGGGTGGTGCTCATCGCGACCAGTCTGCGAGGTATTCCGCCGGGCATGCCGCCCAGGGGCATGTGCATGGATTGCACGGATGCGCAGTTGGCGGATGCAGTGGACTACATGCTCGATCACAGCAGGTGGACGGGGTTATTTTGTGGCGAATATCGCCACGTGCAAAGGGATGTCCGCCGTGCGGGCCGCTTGTTCAGTGGGCGCAGTCCTGGCCCGCTTTTTGCCTATTGTTGAGAGGGAATCGGGAAATTCGAAGCTGGAGCAGGTCATGAGTCGTTACCTTCCGGGAGATGTGGTCTCACGCCGCAAGGGTGTTGTCATGCACAAGGGTGTGGTGCTACGCGATGGCAGTATTCTCCACAATACGCCGTTTCGTGGAGAGCATGTTTGTTCTGAAGAGGAGTTTCGAGCAGGAAAACGCCTGCGCGCCACGCGACTGGAAGGATACGAGCGTCGCCGAGTACTGCACCACGCCGAGAACGGCGACCGCCGGCGCTACAATCTACTCACCAACAACTGTGAGCACACCGTGACAAGAGCGGCCACCGGCAGCGCACACAGTCCGCAACTGACTTCGTGGGTGGCGGGCGTTGGATTGGGCGCGGTTGCTTTTGCCCTCACGCGTCATCCTGCCATCACCGTGGCGGGCTACGCGCTGGGTTATCGGCTCGTGAAAAAGCTGCGGTGAACGGGGGCAGTAAAGACCCCGAAGTCGGGCAACACCAACTTGTGTGCGTGCAGCATCATACGGGGTGAGTGCTGTTGCGCCGATCCGGGTCTTGCGTAGAGGGTATCTCCGAGTACCGGATATCCGACCCAGGACAGGTGGACGCGCAGCTGATGCGTGCGTCCGGTGATAGGTTTCAGCAGCAATGTCGTAGTGCCCTCGCTGCATCTGATGGTGCGCAGCCTGGTACAGCTGGGGTGCCCCTCCGACGAGGAGATGTCCCAACCACCCTCGTGACTCCGGATGTCCGAGCGCAGCCCCGCCACACGGTAGCGGCTCTTGCGACCACGTCTGAGCGGTAAATCGATTGTCAGAGTTCCGTTGCTGCGCAATTCACCGGCGACGCGGGCGACGTAGTACTTGGATGGAAGGCGCCTGGCGAAAGCCTGCGTGAGGTGTTTCTGGGTGGCCGCATCGAGAGCCACGGCGAGCACGCCGCTGGTGCCCTTGTCGAGGCGGTGCACCAGGTAGGGTTTGTCGCACATCGAATGCAGATGGTCCCACAGGCAGGCCTCACCGCTGCGATCAGCCAGCAAGGACACGTCTGTAGGTTTGTTGACTACGAGCAGATGCTCATCGGCATGTAGAATTTCAAGCACGCGCCAATTCCCGGGTGACGGTGAGCAATGCGCTTACGTAGCGCACGGTGGCCTCCATGTCGACCGAGTCGGGTAGCCGATCGTCCGGGTGATGGAACAGCGGATTGCTGCCGAGAATGGAAATGAAGCGTCCATTGCCGTCGTGAATATTGCGCGCCTCACCGTATGGGCGATCGCCGACCTCGGTGTGCGTATCGGGTGACACGTCGTGTCGGTGCATGGCCTCGCGCATCAGGTCGAGCAACGTCTGGCTCGACGCCTGAATGCGCACCTTCGACTCATGCGCGGCGAAGTTGGCGCCGAGATGAAACCATGCGTGTGCACCGGCTATCAGATGATGTTGTTCCGCGAGCCATGCATCGAGACCCACATGTCCGAGTTCGTGGCCGGTGTTGGCGGTGAATATGATGTCGCGCAGTGGCGGGTCTAGTGCGTACTCGCGTGCGCAGGTGAGCCAGGT
>DCWG01000011.1 GCA_002327525.1 Gammaproteobacteria bacterium UBA2168
ATCAGGCGTGACTCCTCAACCTGCTGAACGGTGATGGGTCCGCCGAATGGGTGTTTCTCTTTCGAGTACATGGCCGCGCGCGGATTGAGGGTCGCCCAGTCGCGGCTTACCTTGGCGATATGAGCATAGTCCTCCGTGGTGGTTCCGTAGCGATGCATGTGCCGCACCATCGCATGCGCGTAGCTCGACGGCGCGCCACCGAGTCCGTAGGCCATGCTCATCTCGTGCGCGGGGGACATTACCCCGGCGCCGCGTGCGAAGTGCCCCGCAACCGCACGGCCACCGAGCTTGCCCACGGAATGTCCGTTCTCACCGTGAGTCACCAGCGCGATGTCGATGATGCCCGCGTGAATGGCGGCAAGCGCATGATGCACGTGCATCTCGAAGGAACAGCCTCCCACCGCGGTGGTGTCTATGTATCTGGGCTTCAGGCCCAGATGCTCGCATAATTCGGACGACCAGCCGGTGGAGAACACCCCCTCGATAGCCGATATGGGTACGCCGGTCTGGTCGCTCAGATTCTTGATGGCCTCGATATGCAGCTGCAGCGAGGTGATGGGTTCGGCCAGAAAGCCTATTTCGTTCGCTTCCGCCGCGCCAACTATGGCCGCCGCTTTGTACAGGGGTCCTGGCATCTCTATTCCTCCACCACCCGCCAGAACGGGATGTGTACATCGTCGTTCGCGAGCTCGAATTCAACCTTCACGGCAGCGCCGATGCGAATGTCCTGGGGTTTGCCCGCATCCACACCACGCAGCACGGTCAGCATGCGATCGCCCTCCTTCAGGTCGATATAGGCGGTGACATACGGCGCTTCGGCCGCCCACGGGCCGAACGCGAGGTGCTGAACCGCATACGTGTGAATCGTCCCCTCCCCGCTCGCCTCGATCCACTCCAGGTTGTCTGAGTGACATTTCGGGCACAGGTGTCTCGGATACCAGTGCACCCGGTTGCAGTCCTGGCAGCGTGGCAGCATCAGCTTGCCCGCCTTCGCCCCCTCCCAGAAGGGTCTGGTGTGTGTCCCCGGCTGGGGAATCGGCAATGTATAACTCACGATATTCCTCGTCTTTTCCTCAAGATCAGTCGCGGCATGCAGCGTCCCGCAAACCTGCTATTGTGGGAAGCGAGCACCCAAAGCGCAAAGGGTGCCGGTACATTGACCCTGATGCAGCAGAAACGTGCACGGTCCAGACGTTCTAGATCTGGTGATTCGCGGGCGCGCGCAGCATTTCGAGAGGGGATGCATACGCGCCATCTACGATGCCACCGCCGTATGTGACCTGAGCGAAATACGAGCATGGCCGCGAAGCGCCAGGTATAGGACGAGTCGCAGGCGCTCCGGGCGTGTAGATTTCTGCTACATTAGGGTTAACGATCGAGTTGTCGTCTCGCCCTCGCCTGAATGCGCGTACGCCGCTCGGCCACCACCTCTGGGGGAGGCGGCCGGTGCCTGCGGCAGATATCCACCTCGTAGGTCATGGCATCCCCCAGAGACAGATCGTAGGCATGATCGATCTGCCGTTTGTAGTCGAGCATCACCTCCGGCACGCAGCTGAGCATGTCTTCGGCGAGAGCCCGACAGGTGGGCAACAGATCCTCTCTCGCGACGATGCGATTGGCCAGTCCCCACTCATAAGCCTTCTCGGCCGAGAGAAAATTACCTGTGAGCGACAGTTCCTTGGCGCGAGCAAGTCCCACAGCACGGGACAGCCTCGCGCCGAGGCCCCATCCGGCAATGAGCCCTACGCGGGCGTGCGTGTCTGCAAAGCTGGTTTGCGGAGTTATCACGAGCAGGTCGCAGGACAGCGAAATCTCGAAGCCCCCGGTTACCGCGACACCATTGATCGCACCGATCACCGGCTGCGGCAACGCGCGCAGAAGCGAGGGTGGATCGGCGGGCTGTGGTCCACCGGGTGCCGCCCCGACACGGCCCATTTCCTTGAGGTCGAGCCCTGCGCAGAACGCGCGCCCCGCACCCGTGAGGATCACCACTCCCACATCCTTGTCACCGCGGATGCTGGTTAGTTCTTCCTGAAGCGCCCATCGCAAATCCAGCGACAGCGCGTTCATTTGCTCGGGTCTGTTGAGCGTCAGCGTCGCCACACCGTCGTGCTTGTCCACCAGCAGAATCGACTCGGTCATCGTCCCTTCCAAAGAAAATCATCGGTACCGAAATCATAGCGGAGGAGCGTGTGACAGGCAGCGCATGATTTAAACTGATCGATGTCTCAATCAATCAAGGAACTCAAGTGTCAGAGCAATCGCACCACACGGTAATCGTCACTTTTCAGGTAGCAGCCGGTGCCCAGGCCGAAGCACTCCACGATATCGCTGCTTACGTCGAGCGATTCTTGAGCAAACAGCCGGGCTTCATCGAGAGCACTCTGCACGAGGGTCTGGATGGCACCAGCATCGTCCACTATGCACAGTGGACGTCTGAAGAGGCCTTCAGCAAGGTCGGCGAAACAGCCCGCCAACAACCCGAGTTTCCGAAACTGATGAAATACCAGCCAACCGGCCGCGGTTACACCACCCACCGGAACTTCTGACATCCGGCGTCACTTCGGCTGTAGCGGCCATGGCAGCAGCATCGCTACCCGCTCACGGTAAGATGCGTAACCGGGTTTGTCCTCGCTGAGTTTGCGTTCGATCATCCAGTGCACCACATCGACCTGTTCCACACCATCGCGGCCGGGGCCGAGATACCGGACGATCGCAAACTCGATGGCGTGGATCTGGTAGTGTATCTACGCGGCGAGATGCTCGGTGCCCCGAGCGAGACCCTGTTCTGGCGCGAGGGCTATCATCAATCGGTTCGGCACCAGGGTTGGAAACTCTATCGCACCGATATGCCCGACAACCGCCGCTGGCTGTTCGATCTCACGGAAGATCCGACGGAGCGGACCAACCTGGTACACCAGCATCCTGAGCGTCTGGCGGATCTCGAAGCCCTGCTCGATGCGCACAATGCGGAGCAGGCGGAACCCATGTCGCCGAACATCACGCAATCGCCGCAACTAATCGACAAACACGGCGGTCAACCTTACGAGGAAGGTGACGAATACATCTACCGGCCCAACTGATACCGAACTGAGGGAGCAAGACACGTGAAAGTAGAGAACGCAGTCACACCCAACGAACAGCAGCTGGCGGGTTTCCTGGAACCTGGCGCGGATGGACCGATCTATATGGTCAACCTGCTCAAGTTCAAAGAGCGCGCGGAATACGCCGACGGCCACAAGACCGATCTCACCGGAGAGCAGGCCTACGCACTTTATTCCCAGGGTGTCTCACAGCTGCTGAAGAAATTCGGCGGCGCCGGTATGTTCAGCGCATCCGTCGAACGCCTGATGCTCGGCGAAGTGGAGGAGTTGTGGGACAAGGTCGCCATTGCCATGTACCCGTCCCGTGCCGCCATGATGGACATGATGCGCTCCGAGGAAATGCAGGAAATTGGTCAGCACCGTGCGGCCGGGCTGGCTGGTCAGCTCAATATCGAGGCCGTGGACGCCCATGGCGCGTGGCTCGGCAACGATATCGGCTGAGCCTGTACAACCACCCGGCACGCTCTTGCTCAGCCGCCAAAGCTAATCTTCCCGACTCTCACGGGGAGTGTCGGCAATGAACCCGAGCACCACCTGGGCCAGCTGCTCGGGCGCCTGTTCCTGCAGAAAGTGTCCCGCCCCCTCGATGGTGACATGCGCCTGCCCTCGCGCACCCGGCACGCGCTCCTGAAACCGCACGTGCGCACCGGCCGTGACCGGGTCCGAATCGCCGTAGGCGGTCAGCACCGGTTTCTCCCATCGCTCGAACTCCGCCCAGGCAGCCCGGTTCGCGGGAATGGCCGGGTTATCCGGAATGATGGGTACTAGGGTGGGGAACTTTCGCGGTCCTGCCTTGTGGTTCTCGTCCGGAAACGGGGCATCGTAGGCACGCACTTCATCTGCCGACAGCGCACCACCGCAGCTGGCACCAAGCACCCTGCCGGGCACGAAGCCCTCGGACTCGGCACAGAACTTCACCCAATGTAGAAAGCCCATGCCCGTATCGTCACCCGCCATCGCCACACTCATCTCCACCTCATCGGCGGGCACCGGGATGCTCTCGTAGTACGCGCGCATGCGCTCACTCACCGGCGCGATCTGATCATCCGCAATGCCCTGTGCATCCGGCAGCCCGGTATTGGCAGGCACGATGCGCGCGAAGCGTTCCGGGTTCTCGGCTGCGGTGCGCAGCCCTATCAATCCACCCCAATCCTGGCAGAACAGCGTGATACCGCTGAGATCGAGGGCCTCCAGCAGTGCTGTTAGCCACGCCACATGGTTAGCGTAGGTGTAGTCGTCCCGGGAGGTCGGCTTGTCGGACTTGCCGAAACCGATGAAATCGGGTGCGATCACGCGGCAGCCGCCCTGTACGAGAAGTGGAATCATCTTTCGGTACAGATACGACCAGGATGGCTGTCCGTGAAGACATAGAACCACGTCGCCTTCTCCTTCGTCGACGTAGTGCATGCGCAGCGTACCACCCTGCGTGTCCGGCACTTCCACATAATGCGCCTCAAACGTATATCCAGGCAGGTTTTCGAATCTCGTTTCGTCGGTTCTCACATATTCCATGTGCAGCCCTCAAATTGAATGGTGCGCGTTCAAATCCTATCCAGCAGGGATAGCGTCTCCGTGGAAGGCGCCGCGGCCAGCATCGCCGCCACCGTGTCGACCAGGTTACTGATGAAAAACTCCGCCTGCTTGCCCCGGAAGGTTCCCCTTTCACGGGCACGCTTCGACATCGCGAGCGTAGCGAAGCGTGCCGCATTCTCGAAGCGCACGTCGAGCAACCGAGGATCCAGCTGTGGGCAGGTTCGTGCAAGCGTTCTACGCGCTTCCTCTACATCCGCGGCCTCGTATTCCGCCAGCAGGACCGACAGCTGGCGACCCGAGAACAGCACCAGATGCGCGAACACCTTCAGGTAATCTCGAAATCCGCTATCCCGTCCCGCGAGTTGAAAGACCGGCCGTACCATCACACTGGCGAGATCGTGTAATGCCAATGCGCCCCCCCCTCGCAGGAGATTGGCCAGCATACCCTCGCGTTCCTCACGAATCTGACCGGTACGCTCCTCATGGAGTGCCGCGATCAGACCTTCACGGCCACCGAAATGGTAGTGCAACGCCGATTCGTTACGCTGACCGGCTGCGGTGACGATAGCCCGCACGGACACGTTGGCGAGCCCCTGTTCCGCAAACAGAGATTCGGCTGCCCGCATCAGCTGCCGCTTGGTCTGATCGCCGCGCGTATGCGCAGGCTGGCGTGCGCTCATCTCTTGATACCTTAGTTGATGAGCGGATTTTATCGGCAGCACTAATGGATTTCATTAGGGCCGCACACTCATGACACCTTCGGAGATCTTCATGACCGACGACATCCTCTACGACAAGCAAGACCGCATCGCCACCATCACGTTGAACCGACCCGAGAAGCACAACACCCTTCGGGGCAACGTCATTTCGGGTTTGAACACCACTCTCACAGACGCCAATCAGGACGACGCCATTCGGGTAATCGTGCTGCAAGGCGCGGGCGATGCTTTCTGCGGCGGTTTCGACTTTTCCGGCGGGCTTGAGCACTACGAGGGCATCAAGGAGGCGAACTACGATCCCGGTATGGACATGCATAGCGTGACCAACCAGTACACCAGCTACATCACTCACTTCATGGGGCTGTGGCGTGGTCTGAAGCCCACCATCTCCAAGGTGCACGGATACTGCGTCGGGGGTGGTTCAGAACTGGCGCTGTGCGCCGACCTCGTCATCGCCTCCGACTGCGCACGTTTCGGCACTCCCTACTCGCGCGTCTGGGGCTGTCACCTGACGGGCATGTGGGTCTATCGTCTCGGGCTCGCAAAGGCGAAGTACTATGCCCTGACCGGAGAATGGATCAGTGGAAAGGAGGCGGCCGCCGCCGAACTCATCAACTTCTCCTATCCACTGGAGGAACTCGATGAGCGTGTGGCTGAGCTGGCCAACCGTCTCGCCGGTATCCCCCTGACCCAGCTCGTCTCGATGAAGCTCATCGTCAACCAGGCCTACGACAACATGGG
>DCWG01000081.1 GCA_002327525.1 Gammaproteobacteria bacterium UBA2168
CTCGATCGGGCCACTGCCCTCGCCATCGATTGTGACCTGCTGCTCGGATACCTCGACACGGGCAACACAACGCTGATCAGCCTCGCGACTCGAGAGCAGGTCGAAGTCGATCAGGCGGTAGGGGCCGCTCTGCACCACGTACTCGTCCAGCAGCGCCTTGTAGATCTCATCCACCTTGATCTCACGATCGAGGCGCTCAGTCAGCGCCTGCACGATGGGACTGAATTGCATCAGCATTTCCCGCGGCAGCGCGATGCCGTAGAACTCTTCCAGCAGAAAAGCGGCGCCCGCCTTGCCGGATTGCGAATTGACGCGCACGGTCTCCTTGTACGACGAGCCCACATCGGCCGGATCGATAGGCAGATAGGGTACTTCCCAGTGCTCGCGATCCACCCTCGCCATACCCTTTTTAATCGCATCCTGGTGCGAACCGGAGAAGGCCGTGAACACCAGATCTCCCGCATACGGGTGGCGCTCCGGGACCGCCAGCTTGTTCACCGACTCTACCACTTCACGGATGCTCGGCATCTCGGAAAAATCGAGCATCGGATCCACCCCCTGGCTGAACATGTTCATCGCCATCGTGACAATGTCGCAGTTGCCCGTACGCTCACCGTTGCCGAATAGCGTCCCCTCCACGCGCTCGGCGCCCGCCATGAGCGCAAGCTCAGTGGCCGCGATGCCGGTACCACGATCGTTGTGTGTGTGCAGGCTGATCACGGCAGCGCTGCGCAGGGGGAAGTTGCGGCAGAAGAACTCGATCTGATCCGCGTAGATGTTGGGTGTCGCCATCTCCACGGTGGACGGCAGGTTGATGATCATGGGCTCAGTGGGGGTCGCACCCCAGGTCTCGCCCACCGCCGTGCAGATGTCCACCGCGAAATCGAGCTCGGTGCCCGTGAAGCTCTCCGGGGAGTACTCAAACGTGATGTTGGAATCGAGGTTCTGCAGTCCCTGGCGCACCAGTTGTGTGCCTTTCACGGCGAGATCGATTATGCCTTCCCGACCCGACTCGAACACCACGCGGCGCTGCAGTTCGGAAGTCGAGTTGTACAGATGAAAGATCACGCTGGGAGCACCCTGCAGTGCCTCCACGGACCGCTCGATCAGTTCGGCTCGTGCCTGACAGAGAATCTGCACCGTGACCCCATCGGGAATGCGGTCTTCCTCGACGATTCGACGGATGAAATCGAAGTCGGGCTGGGACGCCGCGGGAAAGCCAACCTCAATTTCGGCAAAGCCCACCTCGATCAGCAGATCCCACAGCTTGAGCTTCTCCTCGACGTTCATCGGATCGATCAGGGCCTGATTGCCGTCGCGCAGATCCACACTGCACCAACGCGGTGCCTGTTCGATGATCTTGCCCGGCCACTGACGATCAGGTAGATCGATGCGCTCGAAAGCCCGATACTTTCGAAACGGCATTTTACCGGCTGCTCTGGGTGTAAACGTCCACTCGCTCATGCGCGCAATCCTCACGGTTGTGCTTGCCTGGTTTTGGCTTGGATCTGGGTGTTCTGGGTGGGCCGTGTGCCCTGGGGTTTAGTTAATTGCCAGCTATGCCGGCAGTAGCAGCAGACCAAGCAGACCCGTCAGCGCGCGCAGGAGCGCCGCCGGAGCGAGGGTCTCAGAAATGGTGGGTTGGGTGTTCACAGCGCGCGACTATAGGCCACCCGGGCCTGCCGGGCAAGTGGCCTGCACCTCACACCAATTACCATCCAGCTACCATCCAGCTACCATCCAGCGACGCGCACATTGACGATGCGCCTCTGGCCGCTCTCAGGCTGGTGCCAGTGTCGCTCCCATCCCCGCCGTCAAGGACGATCGACCTCATCCTGAGGAATCAGTTTCTCGCGAAACCACCGGCCATTTGCCACGTAGTTTGCCGAATTATCGTGGAATACCTGCATCTCCTCGTCGGTCAGTGTCTTGACTACTTTTCCGGGGGAGCCCAGCACCATGGAATTGTCCGGAATCTCCTTACCCTCGGTCACCAGCGCATTGGCGCCAATCACACAGTTGCGGCCGATCCTGGCGCCGTTCAACACGATGGCGCCCATGCCGATCAGACTGCCCTCACCGACGGTACAGCCATGTAACACCACCTGGTGCCCCACCGTGACGTTGTCCCCGACCACCAGCGCAAAGCCGGGGTCGGTATGCAGGATGGCGCAATCCTGAACATTGCTGCCTTCGCCAACGACGATCGGTTCCTTGTCGCCCCGGATCACCGCGTTGCACCACACGCTTGCGTTGTGCTTCAGCGTCACACTGCCGATCACTGACGCACTGTCAGCTATGAAATAGTCGCCTTGCGCCACGACTCTGCGGTCCTCCAGCTGATAAATCACGGTTAGGTCTCCAGACTCAGGTTCATTCGATTCACAATTCCGTTACACCCCACCTCTAATACTCGGGCGCGAGTGCGCGCATAGTACCGGGGATCGGAGATTAAGTGACATGATTCATGAGAGCACGCCTACCAGCGTTTGATGTACTGGTGGACATGGCTCGTAACGACCCACACGGATTAGAGGCGTTACGTACCCGTCTGACTCGACAGGTGATCGAAACCGCCAGCAACGATATAGCCCGCCGCCGCCTGGAGGGTCTGCAGTTCAAGGTCGAGGCGGAGCGCAAGAAAGCGCGCACACCCCTTGCCGCCTGCGTGCGCATCTCCGAAATGATGTGCCGTTCGCTCGCAGAACTGCACAAGTCCATGGTCGCCCCGGAGAAATGCCGTCAGACCGTCTCGGTCGAAGTGTCGACCTCGAACGTCGTTTCCCTGCTCGCGTTGCGCGACCCCAAGGATGCCGTCATCGGCTGAGGATACTCGCTAACATGCGAGTGCTGCTCTTGCATTGCGGAACAGGCGCATCCAGGGTCCGTCCTCTCCCCAGCTCTCATCCGCCCACCCGTTCGTACAGCTGCGAAAGGCACGCTCCGGATGCGGCATCATCGCAAGCACACGGCCTTCCGCCGCTGTCACGCCCGCCAAACCCTCCGGTGCCCCGTTGGGATTCGCTGGATAGCGCATGGTCGGCGCGTGGTGGTTGTCCACGTACTGGAGAACCACATCACCGGCGGCATCCAGGGTGCTCAGATGCGCGTGACCGGCGAACTCCGCACGGCCCTCACCGTGCGCCACGGGCGCCGGGATAACGCTTCCGGACATACCGGTCAACCAGGGTGACGGGCTTGCGTTGACTTGCACGAGAACGTTGCGACCCTCGAACTGTTCAGAGGCATTGCGCACGAAACGCGGCCAGTACGAGGCACCGGGGATGAGGTCCTTGAGTTGCGCGAGCATCTGACAACCGTTGCAGATGCCGAGCACCAGCCGATCGTCCTCGAAGTAGCGCTGCATCGCATCACGCAAACGTGGGTGAAACAGCACGCTTTTTGCCCAACCGCCGCCGCCACCCAGCACGTCCCCATAAGAGAAACCACCGCAGGCGGCCAGCGCCGGAAAGTCCGCGAGCTGCACCTCGCCGCTCAACAGATCACTCATGTGCACGTCCACGGCCTCGAACCCGGCACGATCGAACGCCGCCGCCATCTCGACCTGGCCATTCACGCCCTGCTCGCGCAACACGGCAACACGCGGACGTTCGCGGCCGATGAGAATGCCGAGATCATCGTTGACATCAAAGCCGATTTGCGCGGTGAAACCAGGATCGTCCGCCGTGATCGAAGCGAACTCCTGTTCAGCGCACTGAGGATTATCCCGCAGGCTCTGCATGCGAAAGCTGGTCTCGGCCCAACACCTCTCAAGTTCGGCACGCGTGGCGCGGAACGCGACCTCGCCCCGATGCGCGACTTCCAGCGTTTCGTCGTTGCCAACCCACCCCAGATCCACACAACGCACCCCTTCCAAGGCGCTGATGACGGTGTCGACATCATCCTCGGCGACCTGCACGACGACGCCGAGCTCTTCGGCGAACAGGGCCGCCAGCAGATCCTCCTCCTCGATGTTTATCCGCCAGCCCACCCGACCGGCAAACGCCATCTCCGCGAGCGTGGCCAGCAGCCCGCCGTCGGAGCGATCGTGGTAGGCGAGCAAACGCCCGTCGCGACGCAACGCCTGCACTGCGTTCAACGCCGACGCGAGCAGTCGTGCGTCATCCACGTTTGGACACACATCCCCCAGTTGTCCGCACACTTGCGCGAGCGCGCTCCCCCCAAGGCGATTGCGGCCGCCACCGAGATCGACCAGTAACAGCCTGGAAGGTACACGCCGCAGCACCGGTGTCAGGGTCAGGCGCGCATCTTCAATGGGCGCGAACGCGGACACGATTAGCGTCATCGGCGAACTCACCTCGCGCTCTACCCCCGCCTCGTCGGTCCAGGCCGTGCGCATGGACAGACTGTCCTTGCCTACCGGAATGGCGATGCCGAGTGCCGGGCAGAGCTCCATGCCGACAGCGTGAACCGCATCGAAAAGCGCCTGCTCCTCCGCATTCTCGCCCGCTGCCGCCATCCAGTTAGCAGACAGCACCACGCGCGCAAGGTCGTTCACGTCGCTGGCATACAGGTTGGTCAGAGCCTCACCCACCGCCATGCGCGCCGACGCTGCTGCATCGATCAGGGCCAGTGGAGAGCGCTCGCCCATGGCGAACGCCTCGCCCTGATAGGTCGTGAATCCACCGAGCGTCACTGCCACGTCGCTCACCGGCAACTGCCAGGGTCCGACCATCTGTTCACGACCGACCAGACCCGTGATGCTGCGATCGCCAATCGTAATCAGAAAGCGCTTGCTCGCGACCGCCGGAAAGCGCAGCACACGGCCCACGGCCTCAGCAATATCGATGTCGAAATCGAGCGCCGCGCGTGCCACGCGCCGGCGTTCGAACGAGCGTTCCATACGCGGCGGTTTACCAAACAGCACCGACAGCGGCAGATCCACCGGCACGTCCTCGAACGCCTCATCGGTGACCAGTAGCGATTTTTCCGCCGTGGAGTGCCCGACCACGGCGTATGGACAGCGTTCCCGACTACAGATCCTCTCGAAACGTTCCAGCGCACCTGGCGCGATACCGAGAACATAGCGCTCCTGAGCCTCGTTGCACCAGATCTCGTGAGGCGCCATGCCCGGATCCGCGTTCGGGACCTTGCGTAATTCGAAGTGCCCGCCCGCACCAGCATCTTTCACCAGTTCAGGCAACGCGTTTGAGAGCCCGCCCGCGCCCACGTCGTGAATCAGCAGAATGGGATTACCCGCGCCGAGCGCGATACAGCGGTCGATCACCTCCTGGCAGCGGCGCTCCATTTCCGGGTTGTCGCGCTGTACGGAGGCAAAGTCGAGATCCGATGTGCTCACGCCCGAGGCCATGCTCGATGCCGCCCCACCACCGAGTCCGATCAGCATGGCGGGCCCACCCAGCACGACGAGATGCGTACCGGGCGGGAAGTCCTGCGCATGCACGTGCTCGGCACGCACGTTGCCCACCCCTCCGGCGATCATGATCGGTTTGTGGTAGCCCCATACCCTGCCAGAGTGGCCGTCATCAGCCTGTTCGAAGGTGCGGAAATAACCAGTCAGCGCTGGGCGACCGTACTCGTTATTGAAAGCCGCACCACCGATCGGCCCCTCGAGCATGATTTCGAGTGCGGACACCATGCGGTCAGGTTTGCCCGTGTGAACTTCCCACGGTTGCCCGAAGTCCGGCAGGTTGAGGTGTGAGGTAGTGAACCCGGTGAGGCCAGCCTTAGGCTTAGAGCCCCTGCCGACCGCGCCTTCGTCGCGTATCTCCCCCCCGGAACCGGTTGCCGCCCCCGGGTAAGGCGCGATACCCGTGGGATGATTGTGCGTTTCCACCTTCATCAGTACGTGTACGTCTTCTGCCTCGAAGCCGTACACTCGTTTATCGTCGTCAACCAGGAACCGGTCGTTGTGAAAACCCTCGATCACAGCGGCGTTGTCGGCATAAGCACTGAGAATTCCGGCGCCGTTGATCTGCCGGTGCGTGTTGCGGATCATGTCGAAAAGTGTGGCCTCCTGCGCCTCGCCATCGATCCGCCAGCTCGCGTTGAATATCTTGTGTCGGCAGTGCTCGGAGTTCGCCTGCGCGAACATCATCAACTCCACATCGGTGGGATCCCGTTCGAGGTCGAGGTAGGCGCCCACCAAGTATTCGATCTCGTCAGTGGAGAGCGCGAGCCCCATCTCCACATTCGCGGCACTGAGCGCCGCCCCGCCCCCTCGCAGCAGCGGCACCCGAGTCAGTGGCCGTGGCTCGAGTTCCTGAAACACGGTGCCCAGCTCGTCCTCTGCCACCAGCCGCTCCGTCATGCGGTCGAAGAGCATCGCCAGTTCCGTATCGCACAAATCACGATCCGCGTACCAGCGAACACCGCGCTCGACACGCCGTACACTATCGAGCTCACAGATCGCGAAGATGTCGCTCGCCTTGCTCGACCAGGGTGAGATGGTGCCGAGTCGTGGCACCACCGTGGCCACGAGCATCCCGGAGCGTACCGGCAGCCCCTGGCGCGGGCCGTAGTCGAGTAGTGCCCGGGCCCGGGAGTGCTCTTCATCGGCAAGGGGTGCATCGAGATCCAGCAGGTGCACGAACTGAGCGTAGAGCTCTGCCGGTTCCGCGAGACGCTCGGTGACTTTTTTCAGCCGGAAACGGGAAAGCGCCGGGGGTCCATCGAGCGCCAGAAGCTCACTCAAAGCCGTTTCTCCTTGAAAAATGCCGATATCACAGACGCGCACTGTTCACCCAGCACGCCTCCCGTCACCTGTACCCGATGGTTCATGGCAGGATGATCCAACACGTTGGTCCGGCTCGATACCGCTCCGGCCTTGGGTTCCCCTGCTCCATACACCAGACGAGCGACGCGCGCATGCACGATGGCGCCCGCGCACATGGTGCAGGGTTCCACCGTCGCATATAGCGTGGTGCCAGGCAGGCGATAGTTGCCAAGTTTCGATGCACCGTCGCGCAGGGCGGCGATTTCTGCGTGCGCGGTGGGATCGCTGTCCGTGATGGTGCAGTTGTACCCCTCACCGACCGCCTGGTCATCCAGAACCAACACTGCTCCAACGGGCACTTCATCGTGTCCGGCGGCACGTTTGGCAAGTTGCAGTGCAACCATCATCCAGCGTTCGTCCTGTGGCTGCACTACTCCCATTCGATGGTGGCAGGCGGTTTGCTCGAGACGTCGTACACGACACGGGACACTTGCGAGATCTCGTTGATGATCCGGTTGGAAACCCGTTCGATCAGCTCATACGGAAGATGGGCCCAGCGTGCCGTCATGAAGTCCACCGTCTCGACCGCCCTAAGTGCTATGACGTGTTCGTAGCGGCGCGCATCCCCCACGACGCCCACTGACTTGACCGGCAGATACACGGCGAACGCCTGACTGGTCTTCTCGTACCAGCCACTTTCACGAAGCTCCTCGATGAAAAGCGCGTCCGCTTCGCGAAGCACCTCGGCATACTCGCGGCGCACTTCACCCAGAATACGAACGCCAAGGCCCGGTCCCGGGAAGGGATGACGCTGGATGAGCGACTCCGGCAAACCCAGGCGTAAGCCGATGGCGCGCACCTCGTCCTTGAACAATTCCCGCAGCGGTTCGATGAGCTTCAGACGCATGCGCTCAGGCAGCCCACCGACATTGTGGTGTGACTTGATCACATGTGCTTTGCCGTATTGACTGGCGGCTGACTCGATGACGTCCGGATAGATGGTGCCCTGAGCGAGCCATTCAACCGACTCGATGCTGTGCGCCGTACGATCGAAAACGTCTATGAACGTGTTGCCGATCGCCTTTCTCTTGTCTTCGGGATCCGTCAGCCCGTCGAGGTGGCCGAGGAATTCATCCGCTGCATCCACCGTCATCAGGTTCAGGTTGAGCACGTTGGTCGGTGCGAAAACCGCTTCGACTTCCTCGCGTTCGTTTTTCCGCAACAGTCCGTTGTCCACGAAGACACACGTGAGCTGGTCACCGATGGCTCTCGACAGAAGTGCCGCCACGACGCTCGAGTCGACCCCGCCAGACAAACCCAGAACGACATGTTCGTCATTCACTAGTTGTCGCACGTGACGGATGGCGTCTTCGATAATGTTGTCCGGCGTCCACAGTCCCGCGCATCCGCAGAGATCGCGCGCGAAGGTGCGATAGATTTGCGCACCCTGGTCGGTATGAGTCACCTCCGGATGAAACTGCAACCCGAATAGTGGCTGCTCGGCATGCTCCATCGCGGCGATCGGCGCACTTTCGGTGCGCGCGGTGACGCGGAACCCTTCGGGTATCGCGACCACCTTGTCTGCGTGACTCATCCAGACATTCAGCTCTCGTGCATCACCGGTCTCGACTCCCATCAGCAGGCGGCTGTCCTCGAGCGTGACCACGGCGTGGCCGAATTCGCGGACCTGCGACGGCGCCACCTTGCCGCCGAGCTGCACCGCCATGGCCTGCATGCCGTAGCAGATACCGAGTACCGGCACACCGGTGCCCAATACACCCTCCGGAATGCGCGGTGTCTCGCCCTCGGTGACCGACTCCGGCCCTCCCGAGAGGATAACGCCACGAGGCACGAAGCCCGCAACGAAGTCATCCGGTACATCGTATGGATGGATTTCGCAATATACACCCGCCTCCCGGACACGCCGGGCGATGAGCTGGGTGTATTGCGAACCAAAGTCGATGATCAGCAATCGCTGATCGTGAATATCGGTCATGGCTAGCGTCGGCTCAGCGTATTCAGCTCAATGGATAGTTCGGCGGTTCTTTGGTGATCGCGACGTCATGAACGTGACTCTCCACCATGCTGGCAGCACTCACGCGCACGAATTCGGGTCGCGTGCGCATGGTGTCCATGTCGGGAGAACCGGTATAGCCCATCGCGGCCCGCAGTCCGCCCATCATCTGGTGCACGATGGAATTGATCGGTCCCCGGTACGGCACCCGACCTTCAATACCTTCCGGCACCAGCTTGCGCCCGTCGTCCTCCACTTCCTGGAAGTAACGGTCACTGGACCCGTGCGTCTCGGCCATGGCACCAAGCGAACCCATGCCGCGATAGGATTTGTACGTACGCCCCTGATAAAGCTCCACTTCACCGGGTGCTTCGTCCGTTCCCGCCAGCAGGCTGCCCACCATCACAACGCTCGCGCCGGCGACGATGGCCTTGGCGATGTCACCTGAATAACGGATGCCGCCGTCGGCTATCACCGGTATATCGACTTCTTCGGCTGCTTTCACCGCCTCCGCAATGGCCGTGATCTGAGGCACGCCGATTCCGGTCACGACACGCGTGGTGCAGATGGAGCCGGGACCGATACCTACTTTCACGGCATCCACACCCGCCGCCATCAATGCCTGCGCGCCGTCTCTCGTTGCCACGTTGCCACCAATCACCGGCATGTCGGGATACTTCTGCTTGATGAGGCTGACGCGCTCGAGCACGCGTTGCGAGTGACCGTGTGCCGTGTCCACGACGATCACATCCACCCCCGCCTCCACCAGCGCGGCGACCCGTTCTTCGGTTTCGTCGCTGATACCCACGCTTGCGCCAACGCGCAACTGACCCTGATCATCCTTGCAGGCATTAGGAAAGGCCTGAGCCTTGCGGATGTCCTTGACAGTCACCATGCCTTTCAATTCGAAGCTGCCGTTGGTGAGTAACACCTTCTCGATGCGGTTCTCGTGCAATACGTTGGTTATTTGCTCGAAGGTGGCGTCCTCAGGCGCGGTCACGAGGCGCTCACGCGGTGTCATCACGTCACGCACCAGCGCATCCAGGCGTTTCTCGAATCGCACGTCGCGGGAAGTAACGATACCTACCAGGCGATCTCCATCCACCACGGGAACACCCGATATAGAGTGTTCCTGCGTTAACTCCAACAGCTGGGCGACGGTCTTGTCCGGGTTGATGGTGATGGGATCCCGGATGATTCCGGTTTCGAATTTCTTAACCGACCTAACTTCCCGCGCCTGAGCATCCGTGGTCATGTTCTTGTGCACGATACCGATGCCGCCTTCCTGCGCCATCGCGATAGCGAGCCTGCCCTCGGTCACCGTGTCCATGGCCGAGGACATCATTGGGATATTCAGCTCGATGTCCCGCGTCAGCCGCGTTTGCAGCGAAACTTCCGAAGGCAGGACTTGAGAATGGGCAGGGAGGAGCAGAACGTCGTCGAAGGTAAGTGCGTCGTTGGCGATACGCAACATTTAGGACTCCGCAAAAGCGAGATTCTAATGGTGAGTCCCATTCATGTAAACTCGTAACATGAAATCCCCCTCCGGTGGCCAGCCGATCTTCACGGTTTCCGAGCTGAATCGCCACGCACGACTGCTGCTCGAAGAGCGCTTCAATCTGGTGTGGGTGCGCGGCGAGATGTCCAATTTCCGCCGGCCCGGATCCGGTCACTGGTATTTCACGCTCAAGGACGAACAGGGTCAGATTGGGTGTGCGATGTTCATCAATCGCAACCGGCAAGCCCGCATGCAACCCCGGGACGGCGTTGAGGTGATCATCCGGGGCCGAGTCAGTCTCTACGAGGCACGTGGCAACTATCAGATCATCGTCGATGCCATCGAACCCGCAGGTGAGGGGGCACTGCGAATCGCGTTCGAGGCGTTGAAAGACAAACTGGCCGCAGAAGGCATGTTCGCCGCCGAGCGCAAGCGTGCCCTCCCGGCCTTGCCGAGCCGTCTGGCGATTATCTCATCGGCTTCCGGTGCGGCATTACGCGACGTGCTCGCCGTGGTGCGCCGCCGATACCCGGCTCTCGCCGTCACGCTGCTGCCCGTGGCGGTGCAGGGCGACGAGGCCGAGAGACAGATTCTGCGCGCGCTCGAGCGCGCCCCCGCCACCTCCGCCGATCTCGTCCTGCTGACTCGCGGTGGAGGTTCGCTGGAGGATCTTTGGGCGTTCAATCTCGAATCGGTGGCGCGTGCCGTTGCCGCCTGCCCGCTGCCCACGGTGGTCGCCATCGGCCACGAAACCGATTTCGCTATTGCCGAGTTCACCGCCGACCTGCGCGCAGGCACACCCTCGGCCGCAGCGGAGCTCATCACACCCGATAGCACAGAACTAGGAGCGGCGTTGCTCGGCCGCTTGGCACAGCTGCACCAATCCATGCGCCACCAGCTTGCTGTCAGCCGCCATCGGCTGGGCGCGAGTCATGCCCGGCTGAGGGATCCGCGCGAGCGGCTACGCCAGTTGATGCAACGTGCCGATGACATCGAGCGCCGCCTCACCCACGCGCTGGGAGCGATGAGCGAACGTACGCGGCTGCAGGTAGAACGCCTGACGGATATGCTGCACGCCCGGCATCCGCGCCACGCACTTGCCGTATACGGCCGCGAGCTCCCGGCACTCGCCACCCGCCTGAACAGCTCCATGCAGACACATCTGGCACGTAACCGGCGTCAGGCGGATGCCCTGTTCCGTACCTTGCGCGCCGTCAGCCCACGGATGCTGCTGGAACGAGGCTATGGCATCGTGGAGGACGCCGCAGGGGGAGCAGTTACCAGCACGATTAACATCACGGTGGGCGAAAAGCTCCGGGTGAGTCTCAGTGACGGTGCCCTCGGTGTCGCCGTCGAGGAGATTGCACCGCTGGGCTCGATTCTCGGCGCCACACCCGGCGAGCCGGACGGAGAGCACGATTGAGAAAATACGTACGCACCGCCTTGATGCTGGCGGTATTCCTGTACGCCACTACCGGGCAGAGCGCGCAGAATGAAACCTCGACAACAGCCGATGCCCCGGTCGCTCCACCGGCGACGCTACCCCCCTCGGCCGTACCTGGTGGTATCTATATCACCGACCTGCCTCGAGGAATGCACGGTGCCCGCTTTCAGGAGCGGCCGGTCATGGTACTTGAAGGGCGCGCCATCGTGGGTCTGCCCATAGCGCTCGAAAACGGTGAACACGAACTCACATTCACCGGCCCGCAGTCCACTCTGACGCACCGGTTCGAAGTTTCCCCCAAGACCTATACCGAACAACGCCTCACCCTCTCCAACCAGAAGATGGTAGACCCGGACCCTGCCGATCTGGAACGCATTCGCGAAGAAGGTCGCTTGCAGCGGGCCCGCTACGCGCTGTTCAGCGATCCACGCCACGATCTCGCACCTTTCCGACAACCTGTCGAAGGCATCACCACCAGTTTTTTTGGTCACCGCAGAGTTCTCAATGGCCAGCCGCGGTCCCCGCATTCAGGACTCGACATCGCAGCGGCCACCGGCACCGCTATTCACGCACCGGCTCCCGGCGAGGTGGTATTGACAGATGCCCTGTATTTCAACGGAAACACCGTGTTCCTGGACCACGGTCAAGGGCTGGTGACCATGTACTGTCACATGAGTGCGATCGAGGTGAATACGGGGGATGAGGTGGCTCGCGGTCAGGTCATCGGCCGGGTGGGCGCCACCGGACGCGTGACGGGACCTCATCTGCACTGGTCGGTGAGCATGAACGGCAATCGGGTCGATCCGCGCATGGTGATGGGGTTGTTTGCCGATTGATCCGCGCCTGCTCAGCGCTTGCGCTGGCGGATGCGCTTACGCCGGCGCTGCTGGCGCGCCGTCAGCTCGTTGCGTTTACCGGCGTACGGGTTTTCTCCGCTCTTCAGCTCCACCTTCACAGGATTGCCTATCAGGTTGAGTGCCTCACGAAAGCCGTTTTCTAGATAGCGTACGTAACTGGCCGGCAGGGCCTGGGTCTGGTTGCCGTGCACGACTATGCGCGGCGGATGTTCCCCGGCCTTGTGCGCATAGCGCAACTTGATGGCCCGGCCGCGCACAGATGGCGGCGGGTGCGCTTCGATAAGCCCTTCGAACAGGCGATTGAGCAGAGAAGTAGCGACGTCGAATGAGCCCGCATCAAACACGGTGGCCACCTCCTCGAGCAGATGCCCGACACCGGTGCCATGCAGTGCGGAGATGAAATGCACCGGCGCCCAGGGTACGAATTCGAGGCGCCGGTCGAGCGTGACGCGCCGCTCTCGCTTGACCTCAGCGCTGAGTCCGTCCCACTTGTTGACCGCGATCACCAGCCCCGAGCCCGCGCGCACCGCATACTGCAAAACGTGCAGATCCTGCTCAACCAACCCTTCGCCACCATCGAGCACCAGAATCACAACATGCGCTCTCTCGATGGCATCGAGGCTCTTGACGATGGAAAACTTCTCCACCATCGCATCCACACGGCCTTTTCGCCGCACACCGGCAGTATCGATGAGGACGAAGTCGCGCCCGGCGGCATGCAGGGGTACATCGATGGCATCGCGGGTCGTGCCCGGCTCGTCGTACACCAGTTGCCGTTCCTCACCGAGCAGCCGGTTGATGAGCGTCGACTTGCCGACATTGGGGCGCCCGATGATGGCGGTCCGGATGACCCCATCCGCGGCTTCCTCTTCCTCGCCGGCTTCGGGAAGCCTCGCGGCGATCTCCCGGGCAAGTCCCGCAAAGCCGCGATTGTGCACCGCCGAGATGGTGAACGCCTGATCGAAACCGAGCATCGAAAACTCCGCCAGCGCCAGCGTCTCGTCGGTTCCATCGGTCTTATTGATCACCAGCAGTACGGGGCGGTCCTTGCGGCGCAGGAATTCGGCCACTTCCTCATCCGCCACCGTGAGACCTTCGCGGGCATCGACCATAAACAGCACCAGTGCGGTATCGTCCAGCGCCATATCCGCCTGACGGGAGATGAGTTCGGCGAAATCGTGGTCGCCGAACAGGCCGCCGGTGTCGACCAGCAGGCACGGCTTGTCACCGATCTCGGCACGGTCGTAGCGCCTGTCGCGGGTGAGTCCCGGAACGTTCGCAACGAGTGCCGAGCGTTGATGCGTCAACTTGTTGAAAAGCGTCGATTTACCGACGTTCGGGCGGCCCACCAGGGCGATCTGCGGCAGCATCGTTCAAGCCTTCCAACGTGTACCCTTTCAGCGTACCGATATTTCGACTGCCTGCAACGAGCCACCGTTGGTGAGCACGTAGACGGTGCGGCCTTCGGCAACCACCATCTCCGAACGCAAACCCTCTCCGTCCAGTTTGCGCCGGCCGACGAAACGGCCGTCCGACTGCGCCAGCACGTGCAGGTAACCCTCGTCGTCGCCCACCAGCAGGTAGTTGCTAAACGCCACGGGACTGGTCAGCTTCCTGCGATACAGGGCCTCCTGTGTCCAAACCGTTTCGGCCGAAGAGGTGTCAATCGCGAAGACCGAATCGATGCCATCTACCAGATACACCTGGCTATAGCCTTCCACCAGATTGAGATAGCTCCCGTATTCGCGGGCCCATACCGGCTGACCATCTTCACGGCGCAGCGCCTTCAATTCGCCGTTGTACGCCGAGACATAAATCAGCGGTCCCGACAGCAGCGGCTGCCCGTCGACATCCACCATACGGTCGAGTTCGGAGCGCCCCTCCGGCAGCTGCACCCGGTGTTCCCATACCGGTTCTCCGGTGTCACTCTGAAAGGCCATCAACATGCCGTTGGCAAACCCGGCGTAAACGATGTCGCCGGCGACCATCGGAGAAGCGGTACCGCGTAATGTCAGAATCGGCACCTGATTATCAAAGCTCCAGATCGACTTACCTGTATCGGCGTCGAGGGCCATGAGCCGGCCGTCTATGGTCTGCAGATAGACCTTGCCTCTGCTCACGGCGGGCTTGCTGAGCACTTCGCTGCCAACATTGACACGCCAGTTCACGGATCCGTCGGAGACGGCGAGCGCCACCACTTCTCCGGATGTCAGGCCGATCAGAACATGGCCATCACCCGCTCCGACGCCGCCGCTGACAAAACTCTCGTCCGTGCGATCGAAGAAGTTGAACACGCTCATGAAACCCCTGTCGCGTTCGTCGATCCGCACTTCCCAGATTTCCTTGCCGGTGAAGCGATCGAACGAGGCAACAACGCCATAGCCATCCACCGCGAAAATGCGATCGGCGACTATTATCGGACTGAGGCGGATGTACTTGCTTCCCAGGCCATCGCCAACGCGGCTCTTCCACAGCCGTTCGACTTCGACCTCCTCATCGAACCTGACCAGTGCCGCCGGTTCCAGCTCGTCGACATCTTCCTCATCCTCGTCTACCCACGGCAGCCAGGTGAACCAGCTGCATCCTGAGACGAGCAAGGTGAGACCCAGGAGAGCTACCGCCTTACGCACTGGCCGCATCCGCCGTATCGTGCATCTTCATTTCCAACACCGGACGGTTCTCGTTCTCAGCGAGTGCTTCCACCGCCTCACGGTAGGCTTCGTGCGCCAGCGTGCGCTCCTTGCGTGCCATGTGGATGTCCCCTTTCAACTCGAGCGCGTGCGTTCTGAAGCCGCTGCTGCGAATCTCAAAGAGCGTCGTCAGCGCTTCGTCCGAACGCTCGAGTTGCTGCACCACGCGCGCCAGTCGCAGCCGCGCCAGGTCCGCCAGGGTGGCATCGGGTGCGGCCGCCAGCGCTTCGCGTAACAAGGCTTCCGTTGCTTCCACATCGCCCGCGTCGTGGGCCTCGCGCGCACGATAGAAGAGGCTCAGCACCTGGTAACTGGTAGCGGGGATGCGTTCGTCGATCTGCGTGCCGAGACTTATACGGGCCTCGCCCTCGGCGTTGACGAAACTGTCGTACAGCTGCGAAGCCTCCTCCACGGCGCGTGCCTGGCTGGCGTCATACCACCGCCAGCCGACGACAGCACCGACCGCCAGCACCAGGCCCACCAGCAGCGAGGTTCCGTTCTCATCCCACCACTTCTTCAGCTGTTCTATCTGTTCTTCTTCGTTCAGCGTATCCGACACGCTCGTCTCCGAAATTCTCTAGTTACTCGTTTCCGTCAGGCGCGCGAGCAGCGTCTCGAAATCGACCTGCTCCTGCTGCCCGCCCTCGCGCAGGTGTTTGAGACCCACCCTCCGGTTGGCCACTTCATCCTCGCCGACAACCAGCGCCCAGCGCGCGCCCGACTGATCTGCACGCTTGAACTGATTCTTCAGCTTACCGCCGCCGAGGTGCATGCGGATTCTGAGGCGTGGCACGGCTCGGCGCAATCTTTCCACCCAATCAAACACCCACGCGGTGTGTTCCGTCGTCATGACACAGCAGTAGACGTCGGCCGCTCCCTCGTCCCCAGGGGCATTCACTTCTTCATGCAGCAGCACGACACGATCCAGTCCGATGGCGAATCCGGAACCTGGAGTCGCCGGACCACCCAGATGCTCCACCAGATTGTCGTACCGGCCGCCGGCGCAGATGGTGCCCTGGGCACCCAACCGATCCGTGATCCACTCGAAAACGGTGTCCGTGTAGTAGTCCAGTCCACGCATGAGCTGTGGGTTTTCGACGAACGGAATGTCCATCGCCGCCAGCAGTTCCTTGACCCGCTCGTAGTGTTGGATGCTTGCCTCATCGAGAAATTCCGTGAGACGCGGTGCATTTGCGGCAACGGCGCGCGTGGTCTCGCTCTTGGAATCGAGAATGCGCATGGGATTACTCTCAAGGCGCCGTTGCGAGTCGGGATCCAGCGCCTCGCGATGCGGTGTGAGGTAATCCACCAGTGCCCTGCGGTACGCGGTGCGTACGCTGCCCGAGCCGATGG
>DCWG01000087.1:0-4042 GCA_002327525.1 Gammaproteobacteria bacterium UBA2168
GTGTGAGTAACCAGACCCAAGATAATGGCTACAAATCAGTTATCTTAGGTTGAAGGGGCACTAGGGCCAGCTCGGGTGATGGAGGTCTATCACGTACGGGTGGCGGTGGGTTTTGGGTTGGTGGGTGTGGGGTGGTGGTGTGGTTCGGATCCTTCCCATCCCTGGTGTTCGTGCGCGTGATGCTCGTCGTGAGTATGTGCATGCTCGTGATGCACCCGCTCGTGGGTGTGCTGTGTGCTCGAGCTCGTGAGGATCTGTTGCTGGCCAGAGCCTGAAGGCGAGGAGAGTGGAGATCGCCGCGATGCTGCCTAGAAGTGTGAACACCGGCATCAAGCCCGCACTGCTGGTCCCTCCGGCCAGCGCATATCCAACCAGCCAGCAGGCGTGAGACAGCGCGAACTGTGCCGCGAACAGCGACGGGCGATTTGCCTCGTGCGCCGATCGCTTGAGCAGCCGTCCCCCGGGTGTCTGGATGAGGGAGGAGCCCACGCCGAGCAGCAGCCAGATGGCGGCCAGGGTCGTCAGCGCCGGGGCGGCGAGGCCGAGAAACAGACCGGTGGCACACAACACCCCCCCAACCAACATGAAAGGCCGCTCGGGGTGACGGTCGAGAAATCGCGGCAGGGCGATGGCCGCGGCCATGGACCCGGCACCGAATGCGGCCAGCACGAGCGCGATGTCGCTTTCGCTGCCCTCGAGCCGATCACGCACGTACACCACGGTGTTGACGATCACCATGGCGCCTGCGGCGGCCACCGCCACGGATAGAGCGAGCAATCCCCTCAACCGTGGTGTGGCAAGGTAGGTGCGAACCCCGAAGGTGATATTGCTCCAGCCACCTGCCTCACGCTCATGAGGGCGCGGAGAGGGCAGGCTGACGGAGGCGATCAGCAGAGCACTGACCAGGAAAGTCACGGCGTTGAGCGCAAACAGGGTGTCATAACTTAGTACCAACAGTACGGCCGCGGCAAGCAGTGGACTCAGGAGATTCTCGAGGTCATAGGCGAGGCGCGAGAGCGACAGCGCACGAGTGTAATGTGCATCGTCCGGTAGAATATCCGGAATGCTCGCCTGGAACGTTGGCGTGAAGCCGGCCGAACATGCATTCAGCGCGAAGATCAGCAGGCAGATCTGCCAGATTTCGGTCACGAACGGCAAGCACATGATCATCAATGCGCGCGCGATGTCCAGGCCGATCAACAACGCCTTTCGCCGTGCCCGATGTGCAACCGCACCGATCAGTGGCGCGACGCCGACGTAGGCCACCATCTTCAGAGATAGCGCGGTGCCGAGTACGACACCAGCATCACCACCTGCGAGATCGTAGGCCAGCAGCGCAAGCGCCACAGTGGACAATCCCGTACCAGCCAGCGCGATCACCTGCGCGGCGAACAATCGGCGGTAGGTGATGTCGGTCAGCGGCGGGATCATGCACCGCCCCTGTCTTGTCGGTCACTCATGAAATGCCGAACGGATGAGAGGTGCAAACTGCATTGCGGCCCTGCGAGATTGAGTGTGATCGCTGCGAGGAACGGGGCGAACGAGTGCCATAGGAGCGCATTGGCAACGCGATCGACATCGCCGTGGCTGTCGCGATTGCTGCCGATGCGTGCGTGCGAAAACCACAGGGAACAGGCCATGAACAGTGCCCACAGAGCGCTCAACACCTGCCACGTGGTGTTTTCGTCGTCGGTGACGGACAGTACGAGCAGCGCCAGCAGCGAGAACCCACCGGTGGTAAGACTCGCTTCCAGCAGGAACACGAGACGCAGGCGATCACCCGGGTGCCATGAACCCTCGCTGTGGGTGCCGAATGCCACGACCACGCCAGTGCGGCCAGTGCGGTGGCGATTTCGGCGATGCCGATGAGCAGCTCAACAATGTCCACGTGTGGTTACTCCACGGTGAGACCAGTGAAGATACTGTATTGATTTCTGCGTTGCCAAGACCCGCCGGAGGGGAGTGAGGAGGTGATGCCGGATTCGCCCCGGTTAATGCTTTGTCTCCCGATCTGGCGATGGAGCGTTTCTATGAAGTCGCAGTTTTTCTCGTATGCACCTGCCAGTTTTCTGGCATCGATTCTCCTGACTGCTTGTGGCATCGATCGTGGTGCGAGCGCGCCGGTCCCCGTCGTCGAAGTGTTCGACCTGAGCCATGAACTCACCAGTTTCCGCCTGCTGTCGGCCTATGAGAGGGAAGGAGAGACATCATGAGCGACGATGATCTGGATCCCGCACTAGAATGGCTGTTTGCGGCTGCCGAAGATATTTCGGAGGAAGACGCGTTTGCCGAGGTGGTGACGGAAGTCTCGTTGACGACGCTCATCGAGACGGATGAGGGCCTGGCCGCGCAATTGCTTGCACCCGTTAACAGCGTCGGCAGTCTGCTCTCCGCCGTGCTGCCGGACCTGCGCCTGGTACACCGGCGTATCATGTCCTACGGGATGCGTTGACCCCCCAGGCGGCTCACGGTCTTAAGAGTCACTCTACGGCCTCAGTTCGTAGTAGTTGTTGAACGGGTCGTTCTCGTATTCGAGAACCCTGAACTGTCCAAATCCTGCTTCCCGGCCCATTCGCTCACACACGCTCGGCGGGAATCCGAGGGTGCCCAGACCCGCGCCGCCGGGTGTGGACAGGGCGGAGGACATACAGTAGAGCACCGAGAAGCCGTACATCATGGAGGCGACCGGATTCTCCAGATTTTGTTCGTAGGTGTCCTGCGAGCGGATGTCCTTGATCAGCCACGCGCCGCCCTCCTTCACGGCACTGCGTACCGCGCGCATCGTACCGTGGGGATCGGTCATGTCGTGCATGCAGTCGAAGGTGGTGACGAGGTCGTAGGTATCTTTCTCTTCGATGCGCTCACCGTAACCCACCTCGAAACGGACGTTGTCCATGGCGGCATATCGCGCATTGGCTTCTTCGATCATGTTGCCGGCGGGGTCGATGCCGAGAAAGGATGCGTTTGGAAACGCCTTGGCGAGCTCGGTGAGGGCCGTGCCGGAACCACAGCCGACATCCAGCACGTTGCCTCCTGCCGACAGGCGCTCGGCCGTATCACCCATCAGCGGGATGACGCCGCTTGCGAGTTGAAGGTGAAAGGGGCGATTGGTGCGGCACAGGAAATGCGAGGCGCCGTCGCCATGCGCACCCCAGCTCACACCAATACCCGTGCGGAAGGCATCGATGGTTTTATCGAGAATCTCGTGCGAAGGGGGTGCGAAGAAGAAGCCTCTCAGGTAAGCCGGGCTATCGGCATTCAGGAGCGCAACACTTGCGACGTCGGAAAGCTGAAACCGTTCGCTGCCGAGGTGATCGATGATGCCTGCCGCGCCCTGGCCGCGAAGCCACTCCAGCAGCCAGCGTTCATTGAATCCGGTGGCCTCGGCGAGCGTTTCTGCGGTGACTGCCTCCTTGCCCGCCATGGCGTCGTACAGACCCAGCTCGTCACCGATGTGGATCATCAGCGACACCATTTCTCCGCTTTTGTACGCCATGAGCTGCTGTGCGTAGTCGTTCATGCGATCTGCGAAATCGTCGGCCATCAGTTCTCCCCGGATTGGTGCAGCGGTTTCTTGAGATTCTCCATGATAGTCCATTCGCGGATGACGACGCTGATGTATGTTTCGCGACCTTTGTATGACGTGGGAGAGAAACATGTTGTTGGCTGACAAGGTGGCCATCGTTACCGGAGCGGGATCCGGAATCGGGGCTGCGAGCGCGATTCGGCTCGCCGAAGAGGGCGCCACCGTGCTGGTGGCCGACATTTGCAGGCACAAGGCCGAGCAGACGTTGTCTGAGATCACGCCACGCGAGGGTGTTGCCCGAACCTGTCAGGTGTTGTGTTGAAGCTCAAGGTTTTTCGTCGGTCTGGCCACCCATGAAAAGTACCGAACATACTGTGGTAATGCATGTGGTATTTTGCAGCGGCGGCTTGCCTAACTTACTGATATATATGGGAAAGATTTGGTCGGAGTGAGAGGATTTGAACCTCCGGCCCCTACGTCCCGAACGTAGTGCTCTACCAAGCTGAGCTACACTCC
>DCWG01000087.1:4351-4515 GCA_002327525.1 Gammaproteobacteria bacterium UBA2168
CTCTACCAAGCTGAGCTACACTCCGATAGCGATCCCGGTTCTCCCCGGCCGCTCAGAGCGCCGGGGGCGCGTATTCTAAACGCCCGCGACGACACAGAACAACCTTCACCACCTGGGCGAACGCCGCTCTTTGAAGGCCGCAAGCCCACCGTCCGCGGGAGTCA